>JAEOUH010000091.1 GCA_016839365.1 Candidatus Hermodarchaeota archaeon | reverse complement strand
GCCATGTCCAACTGTAACCACTTGGTTTCAGGCGCTTTGCACCTCCCTTCCGGGGTGCTTTTCAACTTTCCCTCACGGTACTAGTGCACTATCGGTCTTGGGACGTATTTAGGGTTGGGAATCGATGCTTCCCAGCTTCCTACGGGATTTCCAACCCGCAGTAATCAGGGACTCCAGCCCAAAACCTGCTGTGTTACGCCTACGGGGCTATCACCCTCTATGGCGAAACTTTTCAGGATCCTTTGGCTTTCGCAGCGAGGTCGCGGCCGGGCCCTACAACACTACATCTCCACGGAGTTTCCTACGCGGATTCAGTTTGCCCTTTTCCCTTTTCGCTCGCCGTTACTCAGGGAATCTCATTTGATTTCTTTTCCTGCCCCTAGTAAGATGTTTCAGTTCGGGGCGTTCCCACTCCTACGAAAGGAGCGACGCACGTTATTAGCGTACGCCAGGAAGTCCTATTCGGCGATCTGTGGATAAGGCTACATGCACCACCCCACAGCTTATCGCAGCTTGTCACGGCCTTCGTCGGCGCCCAAGCCTAGTCATCCACCAAGTGGCGTTGTTGTGTTGGTACTACTTAGAACCCACACTGATTCTGACTGGCGTTATCCAGGGTATACGACCTATGCATAGCCATCATCGTGAGAACCGAGGAGAGGACGGGTCCTCCTAGGCTCGACGCCCATATGCCGAGCATAAGGGCTGAATTGGTAGGAAAAGGAGGGACGCACATTGAGCTACTTAAGGCTTTCGCAGTCTTTGGTAGCTCTTCACGGCTCCAGCCTTCGGAGTTATCAACCGCAATAAATTAAGCTTTCGGTTCCCTGGCACCCTGTGGGGCGAACAATGTCATCAGCTACACGAAAACGCGCACGTGAGATAGGTATTCGGATTGGATCCTTAACACCGGGCAAATTGAATGCGATTAGTGATGTGCTTGGTGTTGTGGTGGGACACACGACGCTCATTAAAGGATCCGGGCAGCTCATTCCGGGTAAAGGACCAATCCGTACTGGTGTAACGGCCATATTACCACACCAAGGCAATTTGTACGAAGAACCAGTTACCGGAACCGTGCACATCATTAACGGGTATGGAAAAGCCGTAGGGCTTGCGCAATTATTAGAACTAGGACGAATTGACTGCCCGATTCTCATTACAAGTACTTTGAATGTGGGATTGGTCGAGGATGCTGTGACGGAATACCAGATAAGGGAAAACCCCCAGGCAGGGATTTCGAAAAAAACACCGAATCCGATCGTTGCAGAATGCCACGATGGATACCTCAACGATGTACAGGGCCGCCATGTGCGTACTCCTCACGTCATTAATGCGATACAAAACGCCCGTAAAGAAGTCCAAGAAGGATGTGTGGGGGCAGGTACAGGGATGATGGCATATGGTTACAAGAGTGGCATCGGTACAGCTTCACGCATCTTATCTCCGAAACATGGCGGATTCATCGTTGGCAGCTTAGTAGTGCCCAATTGTGGTCGACAAGGTGACCTAATTGTAGATGGGGTACGATTTACAAACTTACAAAAAGAAGAGACCAATCCAGATCGAGGATCTGTAGAAGGGGGATCGATAATTGTGGTAGTGGCCACTGATGCACCATTGTCATCAAGGCAATTGCAGCGACTTGCACGTCGTGCGGTTATTGGTATTGGTCGCACAGGTAGCGTTGTCAGTCATGGAAGCGGGGATTTTGTCATTGCCTTTAGTACGGCATCTCAAGAGGAACAAACCACCGAGTCGCTTGTGGTCAATCGAACGCAGCTAAAAGAAAGTTTGCTTACCCCATTTTTTGGTGCCGTTGTTGAAACGACGGAAGAAGCCATTTTGAATGCACTCTTCATGGCTACCACTCTAACGGGCAGAGATAATCATATCGGGGAAGCACTGCCTATGCATGAACTGAGCTTACTAAAATGAGAGTTGGGTATATTGCCTTCTCAAAATTTGAGTGCTCTTTTTCGGGTTCCTATCCTTTCATGATTGAAGAATGTATCAAGAATATCGTATGCGATGTTGTCGGCATGATCGCCGATTCTTTCTAGGTTCCGAAGCATTTCGGTGAACATCACATCGGCTTCTGGTGCGCAAATGCCTTCCGAGGTCCGTTTTATGTGAGCGCGTTTGGATTTTCGTTCTAAGACATCGACTTCGTCTTCTAGCTCTACCGCTCGTTGAGCCAGTAATTCACTTTTTTGTTTCATTGCCTTTATAGCGGTAACATAAGTTTCGGCAACTTTTTCAAATAACTCGGCTAATTCCTCTTTTGCCTTCTCAGAGAATGGGATTTGGTCAGTGGAGCGACGAATACTAAATTCAGCTAGGTTATTTGTCATATCCCCTATGCGTTCAATATCAACAATTATGTTCAGTAATTTGATGCGCCATAACTTCTGCCTTTCTGCTAAATCCTCTTCTCTGATCTTATCAATGAAGAGTTCGGTTTCATCGCAATATGAATCCACTTCATCTTCTAAGTCAAGCACTTCGTTGGCTGCATTTAGGTTCTCATCAACTATCGCCGATTTACTAAGGTTTAGCATTGTAAGGGTTTTATCAGCAATGCTAGTAACTTCTCTCTCTGCCTCTCGTAAAGCAAGTTGAGCGAAATTAAGCATTTTTTCATCAAAGAAATGCCTCGGCTTGAATTCGCCTTCCTTCTTGGGGATTACTCGTTCGCAGAACCACACGAGTGCACCAACGAACGGAATAAACAGTAGGCTTACAAGTACATTGAAAATTGTGTGTGCATTCGCTATTTGACGGGCAAGATCTAGGGCAGTCAAACGCACAAGCTCTGCGAAGGGCAAAATAAAAGGTAGAAAAATGATAACCCCAACTATGTTTATCATAGCCTGAGCCAAAGCAGTGCGTTTCGCTGGCCGTGTCGCTCCAATCGCTGCAAATAACTCTAAGAACGTGGTGCCAATATTGGCACCCAAAACGGTGGCGATTGCCGTCTCCAAATTGATAGCCCCTGCCTTCCCAAATGCGATCACCAAGCTCGTGGTTGCCGAACTGCTTTGAGTCACACCCGATATCAAGGTGCCTATTAGAACCCCAAATAAGGGATTCTGTCCAAAGGTATTGATTAGATAAACGAAAATCGGGAGATTCACTAGGGGTTCTATTCCCAATGCCATGATATCCATTGCAAGAAAGAGCAAGCCTAAGCTGAAGGCTACTTTTGCTACAAATTTCACTTTCTCATTCTTAGAGAGAAATCCGACAAAGAAGGCTATAGCAATTAGTGGAAAATATGCTAATCCAATATTAAACGAGACAATCTGTGCTGTGATTGTAGTTCCGATTTCTGACCCCAGCATGACATTAACAGATTGTCGAAATGTCATAATCCCCGCATTGACCATTCCTATTAGTGTTAAAACCGTGATACTAGAACTCTGTGTCATGATTGTCGTGGCGGTTCCCACACCCATTCCTTTTACGGGATTATCTGTAGCCTTTTCCAGAATTTTGACAACTCGGGGACCCGTTATTTTCGCCAAACTATCGCTAAGCGATTTAACACCATACATGAAAAGCGCAAGACCACCGACGATTGTGAATACGATGGCTACAGTGTCTATGACTTGCATGGAATGGCTCTCCGAAAAATCGTAAGAGTTGATTTAGGGCGCTTTCGATTCGAAGACACATATATAATTTTTCTAAGTAATCTATATATATTGAGTAGTTTCTATACTACAAAAGCTATACTATTGGACGGATTAGTATGTCGACGGAAACTCGAAAAGTCCAAGTCACCGGCGGGAAAAAAGGAGAAGAAGGCACCTTTATCGTTTCCCTTCCAAAGAATTGGGCCAAGAATGCAGGGTTGAAACCAAAAAGCGAGGTACAATTAGTGCCATTAGACCGATACTCCTTACTTGTCTACACCGCGGCGTCTTCTGAGGGGGCAACGCTTACTGAGAGCCATGTTAAAATCCCGAAAGGTCTGCACACGGAAGATATTGTTCGGAATTTTATCACGCAGTATTTGGCGGGATTTGACATAATCCAACTTGATTTGCAGTATGTGAAAGCGGATCAGCGTGTTGTAGTGAAAGATGCTATTCGCCGGCTACTGATAGGAGCTGAAATCGTCTCTGAAACCACCGAGAAAATTGCGGTGCAGTGCTTTTTGGGACAAGCGAACTTGCCACTCTTAAACGCCTTGGAGCGCATGGAGGCCCTTGTACAGTCCATGCAGAATGATGGGGTAATCGCGTTACTAGAAGGAGATGAGCGCTTAGCTGAAGAGGTGATGCAGCGAGACCCTGAGGTGGATCGCTTCTACTTCTATATTGTTCGCCAATTAACCGCGGCTGTTGGTCGTACAGACCATATTCGTAAGATTGGATTGACAAGTCCTCAAGCTTGTTTAGGATACCGGATGGTAGTAAAGAGCATTGAACGAGCTGGAGATCATGCGACTCGCATCGCATCCATTGCGGCCTCTACTCAGCTTCCGGAGAAATCTCCTTTGGCGAATACATTTACGAAGATGCATCAACTATCAGGTACTGTGTTCCAAGATGCCCTGAAAGCCCTTCGAGCGTTGGATGTGCCATTAGCCCATAAGACAATTCATCGTGTCAATGAAATAATACAGCTTGAGGACGCCGGAATTCGCCAGTTGCTAAGCGGAAAACATCCAGTTGAATCTGTGGTGAACCTTCGCTTAGCGTTGGAGAGCCTTCGACGGATTGCGGAGTATGGATCTGATATTTCTGAGACGGCGATTAACTTGTCCGTTGAACGCTAATTCAGGACCAGAGATCACAATTGGAATTGAGTGCCACAATAGGCACAAAATCGGGAGTCGGCATCATTTTCAGTTTGGCACCGTGGGCAAATGAGGGCGGATTTTTCATCGGGCTCATCGAAGAGGTCTTGGAGGGGCAAAGATTCGGCCATGTGGATTTCGTTTACCGCTTTTGCAGAGGTATAAATGGGGCTCCAAAGAATGCGTTTGTTGTCATTAATTCCATGGGTGGGACACTCAAGTAAGACACCTGTAAAATGCCCCTTTACCCCAGACCGTTTAGGTCGAGCCTTTTCGCCGCAAGTGTTGCATCTAAAGAGCCTGTTTGCTACGGCTCCAATCCATTCGCTTAATCGACTGTAAGGTAGAAAGATACGACGAACGCGGCGATGAACTGGACAGCGGACGTAGGCGGCGATGGGTTGGAGTTCCTGATCCTTTGAAACCTGAACTTCATCGACTTTGAGGAGAATGTAGGGTCGTCCACAGGTACATGTAAGGACCCCTTCCCAAGCGACGTTATTTTCAGATTCCGTGGTGGTTATGATAAGTGCCTCCTTGCTAGTTTTCAAATCTGAATACTTAAGGTTTGGCGACTCAGCCCTGAGGCTTTTGGAAGATGAGGATGTACTCATGGACCTTATTGACTCGAAAAGTGGTCGGATAGCCGAGAGGTCTTAGGTTATGATACTCTTTGCGACGATCCCACACTATGATGTCTTCAAGTTGGAATCCAGAGTTGGTCCATTGCTGAATGCAGTCAATATGAAAGGGGTAGAATCGATTCCTCTTGCGGAGGTCCATGACAATGAGAACGCACCATCGTCCCGGTTTGAGAACTGTAAAAAGCTGCTCAGCAACAATTTGAAGCGCCTTTAGAAAGTCAGTGTAGGAGTGGATATTGCCAAGATCATGATCCGATATCGTGTAGGGTCGAGGTGTTTTTCCATCTGCTGTACGCCGTTGGTGATGAATATCCCAATAGGGCGGGGAGGAGACAACAAGATCTATTGAGTTCGGGGGAATATGATGCCTTAGGTTTCTGGCATCTTCACAAAAAATCTTAACATTCGATCGATCGTCCGCCAGGCGCTGTTCAGCTATTTCGATATAGTTTTGAGAAACGTCAAAACCTATGCTCTGGCAACCAAACTCTAGTGCTGCGAGAAGCACTGTTCCAGCTCCCATAAACGGATCCAAGACGGTGTATCCTGGTTTGGCATAGATTCGAACCAGGCGGTCGACGAGTTTCTGAGGAAACAGGGCTGGATGACGTAGCCGCACTTCTTCAGAAGATTTCTCGATGTCCCAGATGCTAATGGAATATCGCGTCCATGTTTTTCCATCTAAAGCGTTAAGCCGATTCTTTTCTTGATTTCTTGGAATTGCCATTGGAGGTAAACCCACACCATGGTGTTGCGCTCTGATGGCTAATAAATTGGGTCTTCCTTGGCTAAATAATCGGCTAGATTGTGAAGTTTGTTTCTTTCTTTGCTGAGGTGAGGACTTTACTCAACACGAGGCGAGAGAGGCTAATGAAGGCTTCATTAACATTTTGCCCACTTAGGGCAGAGGTTTCGAAGAAATACGCTTGCATGCGCCGGGCAAGGCGGTCGCCTGAGTTTTTACTGACTACTCGTTGGTCTGCCAAGTCTGCCTTTGTTGCCCATAATGCTGGTATATAATCTTCCAAGACCTCATTGACTTCGGGGATCCAGCGTTTCTCAATATTACGGTAGGATTCGGGTCGAGTGATGTCATATACAAAAATGATGCCATATGCACCTTGGTAGTACCGTTTTCTAAGGGCACTAAAGCGTTCTTGGCCGGAAGTGTCCCATAGGGCTAAGCTGATGTTAAATCCATCAACGACAAGTTCTTTGTTGGTCACATCCATGGCGATTGTTGTGAGGTAGTCATTGGTGAAAGTGTTAGTAGCATATCGCCGAACTAATGAGGTTTTGCCGACGGCCCAGTCACCACATACAATGATTTTGAAAACATACTTGTGTGAACTACTTGATGACAAGGCATAACCCCGCCTAGTTGATAGTTTCCGAATATCCGCTTTAAAATTGTCGTCAAATTTCGGGGAGCCCGCGAAGTCTTGAATTTAGAGGGTAGAGGCCAATTCAAGCGCATACGGACATAAAATATTGAGCGGACATTTTGAGCATTGCGGCTTCCGAGCAGTACAGCGAGCTCTTCCATGTGCGATGAACAGGTGGTTCACCCGGTTCCAATATTCATGGGGCAACAGATCCATTAGGTCCTTTTCCACATGATTGGGATATTTCCCCTCACTCAAACCTAATCGTCGAGAAAGTCGAAAAACATGTGTGTCGACGGCGATTCCTTCTACGGTGCCAAAAGCGCGGTTGAGAATAATATTCGCTGTTTTACGACCCACTCCCGGGAGACGAAGAAGCGCATCCATTGTACTTGGAACTTCCCCCTTGAACTCGTTTAGAAGCATACGGCACGCCGCTTGTATGTGCTTCGTCTTTTGACGATAATACCCGACTTTGAAGATATCTTGTTCAAGTTCGACTGGATCAGCGTTAGCAAAGTCGGCAGGAGTGCGATATTTCTTGAATAATTTTGCGGTGACTTGGTTAACTTGAACATCAGTTGATTGGGCAGAGAGAATGGTAGCGATAAGGTATTGAAAAGGAGAGCGGGCCCGAATGGTTAAGGGTTCTTGGGGGTAATGGGCCTCAAGAATTGTCATGATTTGTAGAGCGCGGGCTTTTTCCTCCTTATTTGCCACAGTGATTCCCTTCTATGGTAGTATCAGAAAGTTTCCTAAATTGAATTTTCCTCTCTTGCCACTATTGGGTTTTTATTCATGGGGAAAGACACGGAACAGTGAAATATTACGCTGTTCTTCATTCAGTTGTGGTCCAGAGATGAAGAACGGCTGCCGGACGATTTTCGTCTGAGGAAGCTCCATCCTCCCATAGGCAGCGGTACGGCGAAAGCCGTAGGGCGAAAGCCTTGCTCTGGGAACAGAAACGACACGCCCAGCGCTGATGTGACGATGATGCAGTTGAGGAACAAAGGCGACTTTGGTCCAAGCGGCGTGCTGGTAACAGGACGGCTGTTAACCTGTTGAGGACAGCGTTGGAATCGATGAAACGGCCCAACTCCGTGGGAGCAAGCCCAAATAGACCATCAATGAGGAGCCTACTGAGGTGGCGGGTAGGGTGCTAAGATAGATGCCGTTATTCCGTTCAAGGCAACTTGAATGGTTGAACAGAAGATGGGCTACTCTCATTACTGGACCACACCTTTTCCCTTTGAAGAGTAGAGGACCGTGAAGACCCCCCAAATCCTTGTGCTGCGTATTCCCGGTTGCGACCCGAAGAAGTGTAGCGCTTTGAAACTATCACGACACAACCTGGTCCGGGTATTTCATAGTCCACGGCAAATTCGTGGACATCCGATAGTCCTCAACCCCTTTGCAGCTAAATCATTTTCACCGGCAGATCTTACCCTTGCCCAGAATAAGGGAATCCTGGTTTTAGATTGTTCATGGAATGAAGCGGCTGAGCAGTTCCAACACCGGCTTCGTGGAGAACAACGAGGATTGCCTTACTTGGTCGCGGCAAATCCGGTAAATTATGGTCAAGTTGGTAAGCTCAGCTCCGCTGAAGCAGCTGCAAGTGCATTGTTTATACTGGGGTTTGAAGATGAGGCAAAGAAAATCCTTAGCCTTTTCAAGTGGGGTCCACACTTTCTAGAGTTGAATAAGGAGCCTTTGAAGGACTATCAGATGGCGACAGATAGCCGTGAGGTTGTGCAAAAACAACTTCAGTATATGCCGCTAAATGATGATAGAAGGGAAAAGCTGTGAATTACTCACCAATGGGAATTGTGAAGTCATAGGCTATTGGGCTTCTCATCGGGTTTGCGAGGATTTTGGGTATGTAGTCGCCTAAGTCAAAGGCAATAAATCCTTGGCCCTTCTCTTTGTAGGCCAAAAGCCCTGCGGCGCCATTGACGAAGGCGCCTGCACAGGCACTTAAGAACGAGTTGACCCCTTGGGCGCGAAAACCAGCTACAAGGCCTGCTAAAACGTCTCCTGTACCCCCTACGCTCATGACGGGATGGCCAGTCCAGTTCAGTTTCGTCTCTTTGGGTGTTGAGGTAATGTCGACAGGACCCTTCAATAGCACAATACATTTGAGAGTTTTTGCCAAATCTCGGACCTGTTGTGCCCGTTGAAGGAGGGGTTTGGCAACGTCGATTCCACGAATTCGCTTGAATTCACCTGCATGAGGTGTGATGATTGTGTTGATGCCGATGGTCATTGCTCGTGATACGACTTTAAGAGCATCTGCATCAATTACTAGCGGTTTTTCCAAGCGATTAGCCATTGTCAAGATTTTCCCTGTTGTATCCAGGGTTTCATGATGATCGCTAATTCCCGGTCCGAGGAGCACGGCTTGAACTTTTGTGAGAGCTTCCTCTATTATGGGGAGATCAGCATTCACCAATTTTTTCTCGCTTAATGTAACTGGTATGAAATCGGGAGAGTGGCTTGTTGCTGCGTTAATAACCTGAGAGGGCGCAGCCAAGTACACTAAGTCAACACCACTTCGTAGCGCGCCCATGGCCGCAAGAATGGGAGCACCTATGTATTGCGGGCTTCCACCGATTACCAATAATCGTCCAAAATCACCTTTCTTCGTAAAGATGGATCGTGGTTGGGTTGCCCGTTTAACATCTCCTGGTCCTACGTAGAGTTCCGCTTCCGGAGGAATCCCGACATCGGCGACTATCAGTTTGCCAGTGAGTTCTTTGTTATTCGCTAAACCCACTTTGGCATAATGGAAGGTCACGGTTAAATCCGGACGAAATGCGTCGGGCGTTGTGGGTTGACCGGTGTTGGGGTGAATACCCGTTGGAACATCAATGGCAACCTTGAACGCCTTCATTTCGTTCATAAGTTGCAAAGTCTTAATGTAGGGAGTGCGTGGGGTCCCTGTCACTCCGGTACCCAAGAGCGCGTCTACCACTACGTCGACGTTGACTTGGGGTAATTCGGATGTGTCTTGTACAATATGGAGGTCAATGGAGTGACGCAATTTCTTAATTATATCCCAGTTTTTCGCGGCTTCTTGGTGTTTGATATTTGAAGGATCTCCGAGTATTATCAGATGAACAACTCTACACTGAGAAGCGAGATGACGGGCTGCTACGAACCCATCACCACCATTTCCCCCGAGCCCTGCGAAGATTGCTACACGAGGTAGCCGTTTACTTCGACGAAGAATCTCATGGGCTACGGCCCGCCCTGCATTTTCCATGAGTATCAATCGGTCGATTCCAATGAATTCAGCGTTCCACTCGATGGCGGTCATTTCCTCCGCCAAAAGTGTTCGTGTAGGCGACATAACAAACCACCCATATATTTCAATAAGAAAGCTAGCAAACGATAAGGCTTTTGACTAGTTATAGGTATTATGATAAAATATTGAATTTCGGGTGAAACTTATGCCCAAAGCATATGTCCTTATTGTCGCGAAAAAAGGTGTGCAAAAAGACGATCTACTCGAACCATTGATGAGTATCGATGAGGTGAAGGAAGCATACCAGGTACTCTGGAATTTTGATGTCGTAGCAAAGATCGTTGTTAAAGATATTCGCCAATTGAAACATACCATAATCTCAAAAATTCGGCAACTCCCAGAAGTAGAAAAAACGGTTACACTCATCTCGGCCGAGAGTTAGCCCTAGACTGTTAGCGCCTATCACTCCCCAGTAGATATTTCAATTCATCAGGCTCAAGATTGCGTGGGGGAAGTACAGCATCAGCACGATAAGGGCACTCTTTCACTCGCTTACCGAAATGGTCAATCCACTCAAATAGCTGAGCATACATTACCATTGCTTGTTCTATTGACCCCCACCGAGCCTCCTCGAATATGTGATCCCAGCGTTCTGTAAGTTCCTGGAGAATTTCATCTCGGTCGGCCTCATCGATGATCCGATAACCTTCATTTGTTATTCTTATTACAAGCAACGATCCAAAGACTTCCTGCACTAATTCTGTCCGTCTACTCTACGTTTCAACTCAAAAGTTTTATAGCGGTGTGTTGTTGACTGAAAACCCGTACCACCCCAACGGTAGCAGGGCTCGTAGCTTAGCTAGTCACACAGGAGTAACCTGTGTGGGCGAAGTCAGAGCATCGGGCTTTTATAGAAGACGCTGAAAAAGCCACCGTACGAGATTCGTACTCCAAGTTTTCCTTGCTTCTAAAGAAACCCGAGGGTCGCGGGTTCAAGTCCCGCCGAGCCCGCCATTT
>JAEOUH010000090.1 GCA_016839365.1 Candidatus Hermodarchaeota archaeon | reverse complement strand
GGAATGGCTCCTTAGACGTTTGGTTGTTGCGCACTGCTTCCGATGGCACTCTACTTTGGAATAAAACCTATGGAGGCGTGTTTAGTGACTCCGCAACCGCCATGGTATGGGTAAGTACCGGTGGCTTTGCCATCACTGGTTCTACGGATAATTTTGGTGCGAGTTCAACGGATGTATGGTTACTCCGAACTGATGCTGATGGAAACCATCTCTGGAATCGCACATACGGAGGAGGGAGCCTAGACGAGGGCTACTCGGTGGTGGAAGTGAGCGCCGGTGGCTTTGCCATCGCGGGCTATACCAATAGCTATGGTGCGGGATCATCAGATGTGTGGCTAGTGCGGACCGATGCCAATGGTAATCTTCTCTGGAGTAGAACGTACGGAGGTGGCGGATGGGACCAAGGATTTTCAGTAATAGAGTTAAGTACCGGTGGCTTTGCCATCGCTGGTTATACCTATAGTTTTGGCGCAGGCGACTCCGATGTTTGGTTGTTGCGCACTGCTTCCGATGGCACTCTACTTTGGAATAAAACCTATGGGGGGGCTGCAGTTGAGTATGGGATGTCCGTACTAGAAGCGAGTCCAGGTGCAATAACGATTGCAGCCTATACGGCGAGTTTTGGGGCAGGGGCTAATGATGTCTGGGTATTACGAACCGATTTAGACGGAACCCTGCTGTGGAACCAGACATTCGGGGGGGCTGGAGAAGATCGAGCGATGGAAATAATCCGTGTGAGTAGCGGTGGTTTTGCCATTCTTGGTGACACAAGTAGCTTCGATGCGGGTGGCGGTGATTTCTGGTTGCTTCGAGTTACGGAGCCAGGTCCATTCATTCCGACCCCGTTCCCAATTGATCCGTTATTTCTTGTGTTAGTTATCGTCATCATAGTCATCGTAATCGTGGTTATTGTTGCCCTCCGGAGGCGCCGTGGAAAATCCCAACCACGGAAACGAAAGAGTAAGAAATAGAAGTAAAGACTAGGAAAATCAATGCACAGTAAATAGAGCAAGCGGAAGTTCAGCATGTATTACGCTCTTGGTTTCAACTTCGAAGACAAATCGCTAGCTAACAAACCATCTCTGTGAAAGAGTCAAACGCTGGCAAGAAATGTGCCATCATTTTTTGACTAGATTTGGGTTTCAATCTCAAGTTCAGATCTCATTATTTGAGAAAAAAAGAAGGGAGAACTTATCGAAGCATTGATGTATTTTAAGCGCTTTTTTCCTTTGCGATGATACCACCGATTAGGATTAGGATTCCACCAATCGAGAATATAGTTAAAACACCGATAATGATGAGGCCGACTCGATGCTGTCCTGGTTCATCGCGCCATCGAAGTGGTAGTAGACCAAATAGGAGACCAAGAATAGCGGGAATTAGGAATATGCCCCCGATAACGAAGGCTAATATCGCTAATGTTGGATCAGTAAACCACCACCCGAACGATACAATGAATATCCCGATGAAAATGAGCGCTCCGATTAAGTTCAGAAGGCCACCGATTAGCACTAATGTCTTAGCTGTATCAGACATGATTTACACCCTTTTTCGAAATTCCTAAGGGAGTTCAAGTCATCTGTATGTTACCTTAAAAGTGTTCATTTTTTGGTTTCTTCAGCCATCTGAATTGTACCTTCTCTCTGAGCAATCGCAAAAACGAAGATTTTGTCCTCATCACAAACTTGGGCTGTTGTTTGCTTCTCCTCTCAACCCGTACTTCATAGTGCTGCGAGCGAGCTATCACCCCGCGTACGTATGATCAAGAACCTTTTCCCAATGAGAGGGCGTACTAGCTCTCAAACCATCACACAGCATGAAGCATATATAGGGACCTCAAGCCTAGACCATCTGACCAGTGATGGGCATGAGCAAAGAATCTCCACCAGAAGAGCTCCTTGACTATTCGGAATGTCTAATGAGCCTCGGTATGGACCCAGAAGGGCTGAAACCAGAAGAGGTGAAAAAGAAGCTCTTAGAATACGGACGTAACGAACTCACAATGAAGGAAAGGCAGAGCCCCATTTTGCTCTTCCTCCGTCAGTTCAAATCGCCTCTGGTGTATGTTCTCATTTTTGCAGCCGTTGTCTCTGTTCTAGTAGACCATGCAATAGATGCAGTGGTCATCGCAATCATTCTCTTGATCAATGCGACCATAGGCTTCGTCCAAGAGTGGAAGGCAGAAAGAACCATCGAGTCCATCAAGAAACTCATAGAACAGAGGTCCCTCGTCATTCGCGATGGAGAGGAGACCGAGATCCCCTCTGCGGAGCTGGTTCCTGGAGACCTGCTCCTTCTCAGAGCTGGAGAGAAGGTCCCAGCAGACGGAAGGGTGCTATTCGAGAGCAATCTGCATGTCGATGAAAGTCTCCTCACTGGAGAGAGCGTACCAATCAAGAAGGATGTGTTCTGCGCGGTTGAGAACCCACGCTACTATGAGGAGTCCAACAAGGTCTTCGCCGGCTCGTACGTCACTGAAGGACGCGCCCGTATTCTGGTGCTGGCTACTGGTGATAATACCACCTTGGGCGAAATCAACAAGGAGCTCGCGGGCGTCGCTAAGAAAGAACCAACCATTATGATTCGATTAAAGCGATTGAGCCTCTTCTTTCTTGCTGTGGCAATGCTCTTCTTGGTGCTCACTGTGGTCTTGGGGCTCTATCGGAACATACCCATTGTGGAGCTCTTTTTGTTCTCACTATCTGCACTTGTTTCTGCGATTCCTGAGGGACTCATCGCCATTGTCACCATAGTGCTCTCTGTTGGGGTCTACACGCTCTCACAGAAGAATGTCATTGTGAGAAACTTAGGTGTCGTAGAAACACTAGGCCTAATCAATGTCATTTGCTCGGATAAGACCGGAACCCTTACGAAGAACCAAATGATGACCCGCAGGATATTCACTCCGAACCATATGTTCGAGGTAAGTGGCTCAGGATATGATGTCGAAAGCGGCGGGGTCTTCCTTGCAGGCTGTGGACCAGATGGATGCCTGCGTTCGCCCGACCTCGATGTGAGCCGGTCGTCTTCAGAAGAACGAATCGCGGGGGATCTGCTCAAAGAATACCTCGACCTTGAAAGACTTATGACAATGATGGCTCTCTGTAACGACTCAGAAGTCTATTCGGAGTGCCTCACAGAAGACGACCCAATGAGAATCTGCACCGGAGCTGACCGAGCATGGAGGATAAGAGGGTCACCTACCGAGGCAGCTCTACTGGTGGCGCTGGAGAAGGTCGGTCTTCACAAGTATGTGCTCGATGAGGCCTGGCCACGTATTTCTGAGATTCCCTTCAATAGCGAGAGGAAATTCATGGCTACGCTTCATCAGCCCAGCAGTCTTCTGGGTGCAGAAGGAGTTGGAAATCTGGTCATAGTGAAGGGAGCCCCAGAGGTCATAGAGCAGTTCCTTGCGAGCCGTTCCAACACAGAGGAGATTGTAACGGAGTTCGCTTCACAAGGACTCAGAATGCTAGCATGCGCGGTCAGGACGGTGCCCTCTGATAAGACCCAGATCGCCAACGAGGACCTCCAAGATATGACATTCGTTGGGCTCTGTGGAATTAGCGATCCGCCGAGGGAAGGAGTTCGTGACTACATCGAGAAAGCAAACAGTGCAGGCATTGTTGTCATCATGGTGACTGGTGACAATGCCTTTACAGCCAAGGCAATTGGACAGGAAGTGGGCATCTTTGTTGAGGAGAGAGGAGACCTGACATTTACTGGTGATGAGATAGATGCTATGGATGACCAGCAGCTTCAGGACGCACTGACTCATGGTGCCTCAGTCCTCTCCAGAACGAGCCCAATCCACAAGCTCAGGGTCGTGAAAGCACTGCAGAGCCTCGACAAGCTCGTCAGTATGACAGGCGATGGCGTAAATGACAGCCCAGCACTAAGACAAGCTAACGTTGGCATAGCCATGGGTGTCACAGGAACTGACATCGCCAAGGAGGCCTCCGATATCGTGCTGCAGGACGAGCGCTTTGAAGCAGTAGTCGACGGGATTGAAGAGGGCAGAAACATCCTGACCGCGCTCCGGCGTGTTGTTCTCTTTCTGACATCGACGACTCTAGCCGAGAGCCTCACTATCATTGCAGTACTCCTGATTTTTGTGAATCCTGTTCTTCTGCTTCCAATTCAAATCCTTTGGGTCAATCTCGTTACCGATGGTATGCTAGACATTGCTCTCTCTCTCGAGCCAAAAGCGGAGGGGCTCTTGGATGAAGGGCCAGGCTCCCTGAAGGATCGAATTCTTTCTTGGGGAACCCTCAGTAGAGCGCTCTTCTATGGTGGCATCATGGCATCCTTAGTTATCATCGTCTACTACCAGTATCTTGGCTTGCCAGAGGACAAGATTAGGACAATGATGTTCGTTACTCTCATCGTGGTCCAGTGGTTCAGCGTCCAAAATTGCAGATCTCCCACCAAGTCAATCCGAGAGATGGGAATCCTTCGGAATCGATACATACTCGTCGTCTATCTCATCGACATCATACTGGTCGGAATCCTCTTTGTGGTCCCCGCGCTAGCAGCAATCTTCAGACTTGTGCCGCTTGCTTGGTATGAATGGGTAGGAGTGGTCCTGTTCGGATCCCTGGTTGTAGTCCTTGAAGAAATAAGGAAGCTCGTAGCGAAGAGACTGCGCAAGGGCTAGCCCGGCCTTTTCGGTAGGGACTACCCACTCATCTTACACATCACCAATCCCTCCTTCTCCCCTGGTTCGCCAATCGCAATGACACTGATTTCGGGACTAATTATTGGAATCCCAATCATTGTTGTCAGTGTATACTTCATTCGGAAAAGAAGAATTCGATAATCCTTCTCATGTCTGTGGATGGGAGGCACGTCACAGAAGGAAGTAGCACCGCTTCCTTCTCGCCTCTTTTCTTGCGAAGAAGCCTTTCCAGAGTGTTATTTGCCTTTATTCCTACTTTCGAAGACCTATTTGTCTTCATTGATAATTTGCTTTGTTGAAAGAGCTATTTTTTCAACTATGATTCGCCGGTCAGGAATCCTGGTTGTCGGAATTTAGGGTTGGGGTATGTGTAAAATCCTCTGCCACTTTTTTCTCCCAACCAACCTTTATCGATAAATTCTTTGTAGAAGTTGAGCATTGCGACAACCCCGGGATCATCAGTAGCTTTTGTTACCAGATTGGTTGAATGAAATGCCACATCTAATCCGACATGATCCAGAATGCCAAATGGTCCGATAGGCATTTTAGTAATATTCATCCAGACACGGTCAATATCCTCGATGGATGCCACATCGTTCATTTTTAGCTTGACTGCTGCTGCGAGTAGTGGGGGAAGTAAAGCGTTGATGATATAGCCTGGGTTCTCTTTCCTAAGGGTGAAAGGGGTGAGTCCAATTCGTTTGGTAAAAAGTTCTAGTAGTTGTATTGTTGTCTTGGATGTTTTAGGGTGGGGCATAATTTCAACTATGTTAGTGTACCAGATTGGGGAATTGAAATGAAGAGCTGCGAATTGATGTGATCTCCTGGTAGCATCAGCAAACATAGAGGGTATAAGGCCTGATGTGTTTGTTGTGAAAATAGTATGAGTAGGGCAGAGTTTTCCGAATTGACTAAAGACCTCCATTTTTACTTCAGGGTCTTCTGTCACAGATTCGCTGAGTAAATCTACTTCTGCTGCAGCATCTTTGGGGTTACTGCTATAAGAGATACGGCCTAGAGCAGCATCTGCCACTTCTTGCGTTACGTAATTAATGGTTACCAATTGTTTGGCAAGTGCGTAAATTTTTGCTTTTGCCGCGTTCAGTTGATTTGTATTAATATCGTAGATAGTCACGCTGTAGTCGTGGCTAGCGCACTGAAAACCAATCTGTGTTCCCATAGTCCCAGCGCCAATGATTAAAATTGTTCGAACTTTATCAATTTCCATTACCGAACACCATTCCTCTGGTTTTGCCTGCCATTTCCTCAACTTGGCTTTCTAAGCTTTACCAATTTATGGTATTTTTTATTAGTTTTAAAGTGACTCGGCTAAAGCCAATCTTCCTTAATTGCGCTGTATGGGAGATATTGTTTCTTGTCAAGTTGGGTGAGGATTTTACCGGGTTTCATCCAAATCTGCATGTTTGTCGTATAGCCTGCCATCAGAACCTCTAGGACGGGAATTTCATGTAAAGGATCAAAGTTGGATTCGCCTATTTCAAGTGTGCCTTGACCGATTTCCCGTTCGCCCCAATTGATTTCATTATGTTGTTGGATAAGAAGCGGTGGTGAATCAAATCCTTCACCAGTTGCACTGGGAAAGGCTTTAACAAGGTAATTCGGTGTTGAAGGAATTTCCTCGGTGAAAGGACCAGCTAGCTTAACGGTTAACTTGAAGATGGTATGGCCGCGCCGAATGCAGGTGCCGGTGGCGACATTTCCTTTCCGTTTGACTTGGATAATTTCAGCGATTTTTTTCGGAAATCCATATCTCTCTCGCCCGCCCCACATAGCGTTATCTTCAGTTACGGGCATCGACATACAATAGTTACCGAGTTCTCCTTTATATTGTGCGGATAGGAAGAGGGCGGCTTCGTTGTAGGGGGGTCCAAAATTGGTTTTGTGAAACTCCGCAACATATACATTGGCAGTTGGATTAGGTGCAGGTTCTAGGGGGGGTGGTAGGATGCGTTTAATGACCTCTGGATCCGTACGGAATAAGGCCATTACCATGGTGACATCATCGAGCAAATAGCCCCTAGCAAAATACTCCCTCAACTGAGCAAATTCTTCCTCAGAACGTACGAGTTTCAAACAGTTCACCTCCTTGGTAATAACGAAGCGGCATAACATAAAAGCTGCTTTTATTCTGAGCACGCAGTTTTCTGGGGTTTTATTTACCATTCTTGTTGGATTTCGAAGACATAATTGCCATTATTGACACAAGATGGTTTTTGAAGCCCGTCTCTCTATGCTGTAACAACCTCAATTTTGAGTTTGGGTTTACTAATCGCTTCACGTTGTTCTTTGAGGATATTTCGAGCAATGTCCAAGGCTGTTTCATCATCGTAGATGCCTTGAGCGTTTTTCCGTGCTTCTTGGAGCATCTGACGCTGCACCTTGAGTTTTAAATCACCAATAGTCAACGCACCAATACCATAGTTTTCAGGGATTAACTCACGAAGATCATCTATTGGAGTTAGAGATTCGATTCCACTTGGAGGTACAGCATTTACATCCAAGAGGATTTTTGTCCCTAAAACAGATTGCAGCTGTTCGAGTGATACTAATTGAATCCCAGGCGCACCGACAGCGAAAATAAGGTTAGCATCCTCTAGAAGTTCATGAATGTCCTCAGGTGAAGTTGATTGAACCCTTTCTACTTTATTACCCTCGATTGATGCCCGGTTAGCTACTTCTTTAGCCCGTTCAATATTTCGTGAGGTTAATACTGTGAGAGCTCCGCTCTTGGAAAGTAAGTGAGCCACACTCTCTCCAACTGGTCCTGTACCTGCAAGAATTAAGGCAATGTTACTTTTGAGTGAACCTTGGTTCAGTTTGCGCAGCGCGTCCTCAGCTTTGGCAACCATAGCCGCCGCAGTGGAAAATGCACCATGTGGATCGATAATTACTGCAGTTTCGAAAGGTTTCACCATTGCCTTCTGAATTCTGTCTGCCATTTGACGGGCTACTGAAACCTGCCGGCCTCCAACAAAGAAGCAGAGATGCTTTACTCCTTTGGTTCCTCTTGAAAAGATCGCATCTTGGACTAAGTCTTGAATTTGATTAAGTGACACCCCAGAATATGGAACTACAACATCAAATCCTGCGTCATACGCTACACAGATATCAAACGGGCTAGCGTGTTCATCCGCTTCTAGGAAAAAAAGAATATCACTGAGTTTTGTTTTTGGCCGCTTAATCACTGGCACAACAGAAACTGAAGAGACTCCTGTGAGTTCCGTCATGCCTTTCATTTCCTCTTTAGGCACTTCCGCAAGAATTCGTTTGAAGCTTATTGGGACTACATCCACCTCTAAGGATTGTAAAAGTTCCATCATACCTTGGAAATGTCTAGGGCTGCTCAAGTGAAAGGCGGTTAATCGCTTCTTTTTAAGAAGCTCAGCTTGGTTTAAAATTCCCATAGCAATCCAGCTTTCACGAATTCCAAATTGTACTTGTCTAATTTCCTCTTCAAGTTCATCGTGCAAATACTGTCCGTATGCGACAAGCCGATCGATTTTGTCTTGCACACTTGGAGTAATTTTTTCATCTGATAGAATTCTTAAACCGTCTAAGACCTCATTGCGCTTTTCCAGTTTCAGTTTGATACTCCGTGAGAGGTATGAGTGGGCGACTTCGTCCATCTCAACCGCATAAAAAGGAATCTTTAATTTTGAAAATACATCCGCAACAGGGCTGTCTTCACGGAATTCTTTCAGGCTCCGTAGACCCAATTCATCTGTTGCAAAATCTGGTGACTCTGATTCTGCAATCTGTTTGATCATATCACAATAAGCCATAGAAGGGCGTTTTATTGCAGAAATCTTCGATTCAGATTCAGAAGAAGGCGAATGAATGAGCCACGGTTCGTCGTAGGCCTTTCTAATTAAGAAGACCCGCAATTTTTTCCCACTTAAGGGGGCAAGCTCTAATGTTTTCAAACGATCACCTACCAGTGTTAGGCAGTTAAGACTTCTTCCAATCTGAGAAAAAGGCGATGAAAATTTATTTTGAATGAAAACATGACAATTTTTATCGTCAAGCTCGTTGTCCAATGCACATCTTGTGAACTAGATCGTGGCGGTATCTCCTAAGTTCAAATCATGATTTTCGTTCTCTAGCATCTCGCTTCTCGGAATCTAATATCTGTATGAGCTGCACACGAAACACAGGGATCAAAACATCGAACGGCCATCATTGCCCGTTCAAGGATTTTTTCATTTGGCCAACCAAGATTTATGCAAGCATTCATAACGTTTTTTACAATCACAGCTATCGCACGGGCATTAAGCTCTGTTGGCACTCGAATATCGATATCTTCGATTCTGTTGCCCCCATTTGTTCTTACTCGATAAAGGAGGATTCCCCGTGGAGCTTCAACGGCGCTAGCCCCAACTCTGGTTCCCGGATTCACCCCAATTGATACGTCTTCATCTTTCGACCATTCTGTTTCCAACAGATTGATTGCATTCGTGAGAGCGAATTCCATTTCATCAATTCGAAGAAGCCCGGATCGAAACAGGTTAGGCTCTCCAATGGACGATTTCTTACTTTTTCTTGGCTTAGACTGGAGTACAGCTAGTCGGGCATATGGTCCCGCTAGAAGATTCTTGGATTCCTCGTTTGATTTGATATACGCAACCTTTGTGGGGGCCTCTACCAAGTCCTGCTCCACTAGATATTCAGAAAAATCATCACCGGAAATGGTTTCTTGTATTCCATCATCTGAAATGAACTGGACTTGATTAATACCAGAAAATCGATTGGCCTTTGTTTCAAAGGAGCTGATATAAAGCGGACGAGGAAGTGCATAGTTTTGGATTTCCTCTTCAATTTCATTTAGGAGCAAATTGTAATATTCTTTAGCCCATTTTACTCCCGAGAGTGTTAACGAAAGTTGTTGGATAAGATCTTGCTGTTGAGTACTACTGATGTTTTGTACGACTCCACCTGGAATCAGGTTAAAGGCCAAATTAGTATTACCCGCTGTTGCTGTGATTAACGCTTCTGCACAATCGTATAATTTTGTAGCAATTGGTAGAACCCGTGGTTGCATGCGATCAATGCCAAAGATGTCTTGTCGAGAAATTTGGTTTGTAAGATACATCAAATCCGCCAAAGTAGAAAAAAACACACTATATGTATGCGATCGGATGATTTCCCCCAGGAGCGCTAGTTCGCGGATTAACTCGGCAATTGGGGGGATTGATACATCAGTTGTCGATTCTATTGCTTTTATTGCTCCAATTCTATGGGCAACTGGACAAATTCCACAGATCCGGGGAACAATTTTTGGTAAGTCATTAATGTGTTGTCCAATTAGAACATTCAAAAAGTCTCGTGCAGTTGGCATATTATATACAACATTTGTTATGCGATCCTTGTCTCGCGTCACAATGAGCTTGCTTTCGCCTTCAATACGTGTCATTGGTAAAGATAGCCGAATTTTCATTGTTTGAACTTCAGCTCCGGTTTTTGGTATCTAAAAGCGAGAGCTGCATACTTTCGAATGGCGTCGCTCACTTTTATGAGAGAAAAGAAGTTAGCAATAGTGGAGGGCAGATTCCGGTCTATGGTACCCATACAGCCATCACAGGGCGTGGCTCCGTTAATACAAAGGGCTTCACACCCGGCACGGGTTATTGGGCCTAAGCAGAGTATTCCCTCGCGTAAGAAACAGCTTTGGGGTGGGTGTATGTTATGTAAGGACGTTATCTCAACATCAAATGCTTGATCTTGTGCAAACGGGCACTCTCCACACACGTTTTTCTCAGGGAGGGTGATTTCAGAACCATCAATTGCACTCATCAAAAGATTTCCAAGTAGCTTTCGTGGTGGCGGACAGCCAGGTAATGACAAGTGTAAATCAACGAATTTACTGATGGGATCGATATGCATGTTGGGGGATTGGCTCATTATTCCACCAAGAACGGCACAGCTTCCCAAAGCGATGATTTTGGTTCCGGCGGTCCATAGTCTTCGAAGAAGCTCTGCGTCTTCATCTCGAGTGACTCCGCCTTCTACAAAGGCGATATCTAAATCAGTATCAACTTGAATATCAGAGATTAATCGAAACAAACGAATATCAACTGATTTTAGGAGTTCAGGAAATAGGGCACTACCAAGTACTGCAAACATACACCCGCTACAAGAGTTTAGCTGAAGAAACCCAATCTTGGTCATTAGCTTATTAGCTCCTTTAGTTCAGTGGAAAATTGATTGACCTGGTTCGCGAACTCGTGGCCCTCAACGGCTGACACATTCAATACACGTACGCGATTTTGTAATTCGTCTCCATAAAAAGCAGCGAGAACACCAATTCGTGTCTGAGCCTTCTTGATACCTTCAAAGAACCGGCAAGCTGTTTCATGACAGCCAACAACCACAACGCCATCAAATCCGAGATTTAACGCTGTTATTACATAATTTGCATCGATTGAACCCGCGCAAGGCAATCTGATGACCATTGCACCTGGATCATAGTCCAGTCGGCGAATGCCCGCATTATCTACTGCAGGGTATCCACATGAGTCGCAGGAAAACACAAGTATTCGGGGGGAGGTTGTGCTCATTGAGAGGGCAACCATTGCCGCTTGAATCTCCTCCTGAATTGGAGGGGAAGATAGGGCACCGGTCGGGCATATAGCGATACAGGCTCCACAGCCTTCACATTTCAGGGTATCGATACGAAGTGTGTCAGCTATGATGGTGAGAGCGTTAAAGGGACATGACTCAACACAGAGATTACATAATCCACATTTTTCTTTGTTAATTTGAATTGGCATGTCCCCTGCAGGGAGGCTATCTTTTCCTAAGAGAAGAAGAACTTCTAATGCAGTATCTCGCGAATCTGTTACTAATTTGGCATAAGCTTTAGGACCAGTTATAGACCCGCAAGCCCAAATACCTGAAGATAAGCTCTTTGGATCAATGTACCCAAGTCTATCCAAGGAAAAATTAGTCATGCTACGAAGGGTTAGTTGTTGGTCTCCTGGCGTCATACCCATATTGAGAACAATAAGATCTGCTGGGAATGAATTTGTATCAGTTTGGATTAAGCGTTTATGTCCCCGATGAATGATCTTTATACTTTCACAAAAGTGAATATGAGAATATTCAGGGATGAAGGTGGTTCGATCAGGTGGAATTAGGGATATCTGGTAAAGAACATTGATAGAAGTATTAGGGGCCTTTTTTTCTACAATCTCTAGGTATTTGAGCCCGACATTACAACAATAGTGTGAACATGTCCTATTTCGGTTCTGACATTGGAGAACAATTATGGACTGGGCAGGTTGGCCTGTTGTTGGGCAGATTATTTTGCCTCCCGTTGGCCCATCAGGCGCTAACATTCGTTCAAATTCAGATGAAGTGATAATATCCTTAGCGGGGTTATATTGAATTGCACCTTGGGGTGGTAAGGTTTTAGGATCGCATACTTCTGCCCCTGTTGCAAGAATTATAGCGCCAACAGTGAACTTCTTAATTACAGGTTCTTGATCAAGATTAATCGCTTTAGAGGGACATGCTTTTTCGCATTTTCGGCATGTCCGGCAAAAATCAATATCCTCCTGTTCAATGACGGGTCTATTGGGATATGCGGCAGGGCACGGCAGATGGATGAGTTTACGTTGGGTAATGTGGTGCTCAAATTCATCTGGACGAGACTCAGGACATACATCGACACAAGAGCCGCACATGATGCATTTTGATAGATCGATATATCGGGGCTGTTGTAGAGCCGTAATCTCATAATTGCCGATTGTTCCTGAAATATCGGAGAGTTCTGTATTAGTAAGAATTCGTATATTCCCAGAAAGCATAACTGAGGATACATCCTCAGCAATCATACATGGACCGCAATCAATGGCCCCATAGATGCTTTCCCATCGCCGCGCGATTCCACCTAGGCACGACTCTTTCTCTAATAGAATAATGGAATAGTTGGATTGGGTCAACACCTTAGCCGCCTCTAATCCGGCTAGACCACCGCCAATGATGGCGACACTTTTCCGAATTGGTAAAGTACGCTTAGGAATTGAAACCCGGTGCCGGAGCATTTCAACGCTGGCTCGTATTAGAAGTAACGCTTTTTCTGTGGCTTGTTCGGGCTTATTACTGTGAACCCAAGCACAATGTTCACGTATATTGGCAAATTCAATCGGTATATCCAATTGCATTCGAATAGTGGAAAATATTTGGCTGTGAAGACGAGGAGAACAGGCCGCGATTACAAGATTATTTAAAAAATACCGATCACACCATGCTTTAAGCTTCTCAACGTTTTCTAACAAACATAAATGCTGAAACACCATCGTGCGTTCAACGTAGGGCAGATCATTAATTTTCTCCATAAGCTCCCCGACATTAATGGCTTGATGAATTTCCTCACCACAAGAACAGACAATCACCCCAATACGGAAAATTGCACCACGTGAATCAGCTTCGCTAAGATCGATTGATTCTCCGGCCATCAATTGTTCCTTAGCGGTCATAAGCCGGATCGCATTTGCTCCTGCGGCTGAAAGCTGATAGAAGCCATTCCGCTTCTCAATGAACCCCTCGAGTTTTTTGAGATGATAATTGAATAGGCCTGTTTTCTTAAGCCCTAATCTTTTCATCAAATCATTATAGGTGATTAGTCGTTCAGCGTCTAATATCCGAAGAATTTGTTCGCGGAGTGGGTGGGCTAAAGCCGCATATACATTCATCTTGTGGTCCTTCTCATGATTTCGGTGGAGAAATACACATGATAACTCTAATTGTCAAGTAACGTAGCTAAGACAAAAAAGCTTGCCCTGTTTAAGAAAGGCTATCAATGGCTGCAACTAGTTTTGTTATTCCTGATGAGAATTTACTTTTTTTTACTCTCAGAAGTAGGAAGGGGGACGCGATAGCGCGTTTGATAGCAATTACGGCAGATGTAACGAGGCATAACGTTAAGCGCCCCACACCATTGGCATTTCCAAAAATCAATTGTTGTTAGTGTCACATCGGCCTCTCGCCGGATATAACGACAATGCTGGCACAAACGTAAATGAATAAAATTAGATACTCCACATTCAGGACACGTCCAATACTTCAAATTCTACCACCCCATAAGGATCCTTTGTTACCACGTTCTCATTCAATCTCCAAAGTTTTGTTGTAAGGATGTGCGATTTTTTAGGACCTCTATAGTTACACAGGCTGACTCTTCACACCCTTGCATTTACTAGAGGTGAACGAAAAAACAAAAACACTTTGAAAAATATCATTTCCAAAGTTTGACAAACAATATTATCTTGAAATTATTGGCAATCATGACAAGCGCTATTTAAACTGCTAAAAGGACAGCTTTTCCTGTGAACAATTTTGTAATAGACAGATATTTATACAAATTATTGTCTAACAATACTTCCGCATAATCCTCAGCGAGGTGGAGGTTATTGAGAGAGACACGAACTCGTTCAATTGTGAAAGCATTGATTTGGCGGGCAGTCGCCTTGACGGTCACCTATTTGGTCGCGTGGCTATTTACAGGGAGCATTGAGACATCATTGCTAATCGCCCTTATCGCTAACTTTCTGAAAACCATTCTTTACTATATTTTAGAGCGCATCTTTCAGGGAATCTCATGGGGCTATTTAGAGGAATCCGAGTAGCATCGCATCTACTTTCAACCACCACATATGAAGTCCCTTCCTCGTTCTCAGATGGGAAGGGCGAAAAGCATGATAAAAAGCGAACATAGCCCAATTTGCAGAATGTTCACAAGTGTCCCTATTATGAGAAACCGGCGCCAAGACAGCTTCGAATCTTTGAAACTCACCATTGATAACACAAGCAAGGGTACAGCACCAAAGGGGCTTGTTATCCCACCAAGGGCGGCGCCAAATCCCACGCCCCAAAATAGTGGATCACGTACTCCAATCGGCCAACCCATGATGGTAGCTATTTCGCCCGCTAGGGGTGCAAAGACTGTGGCGATAGGTGAATTTCCAATGAAGAATGTTCCAATCCAGGTGCTCCATAACAGCATCAATGAAGCTGGAATCAGTAATCCGCCACTTGCCATAAGAATGGCGTTTGAAAGTATGCTAAGAATTCCAACAAGCTGGAGGGCTCCTGCCACAACGAAGAGCCCACCAATGAAAAAGATAATGGTCCACTCTACATCACGAAGGCTTGCCCGGGGATCCGCATGACTGACAAGCATGAATACCATCATCCCCCCAATGGCAACTACAAAGGGTTGACGAAACAGGGCAAAAGCTACGATGAGTAAGGCAAAGAGTCCCGCATACACCCAAAACAATCGCCGATTGGGAACCATCATCCACGGATCTAACTCCCGTATTCGATCAATCGCCTTCGAATCTTCGATAGTTAACTGGCGCCGAACTACCAAAAAAACGGCGCCCAATGACACGGTGAACGCGATAATGGCAAAAACTCCAAAACGTATAAGGTAATAATCAAATCCAAACCCCGCAAAATCAGCAATAATAACGTTCGATGCTGTTCCAATAAGTGAGAATGCACCACCGACGCCAACCGCTAACAATACTCCTAGCAAGAGTCCATGTGGCTTAATTTCAAGGGCATAACAGGTTAGAATCACTAAATACCCCATGATTAGAATTACCACAGTATTCATTAGGACCGAGGATAGCGCTGCGCTCATTCCACAAAATATGACAAAGAGCTTTTTGGGATCTCCTCGCGTTAACCGGATGAAGTAGACGGCAAAAAATTGAAAGACACCGGCTCCCCGCATAACCTCCGCCACAACGGTCATCCCGGTGATGACCAGTATCGGTTCTAGCCGCACCATCGCCAAGATTTCTTGGCCAGTAACTCCATTGATGATTAGGGCTATCGATACCAAAACCGCTCCGATTAACGCAGCTGTTGTGTG
>JAEOUH010000025.1 GCA_016839365.1 Candidatus Hermodarchaeota archaeon | reverse complement strand
TCTTCTCTTCAGCCACAGGTTTAGCTGGTTTCATGGCAGGTGGCGGCGCCGCCTCCTCAGTGCCATGTCGTTTTTTGATGTGGACCTGTTCTTGCATTGCAGCAGCGTCCTTTGAAGGATAAAGATGAGCATAGCCCTGCGAGATGGATTGGCCGTATTGACCAGTAAGCTTAATGATATAGAGCTGATCTTCTTTGCAATTCAGCATAGCCGCAAGTTTCGCTCGGACATCCACGCGAGGAGGTGTCGCCGTTCCTGTATGATCAACTAGGAAAGTGATGTCCTGACGCTGAAGGAGCGCATTGTCATTTTTTTCTTCAATCTTGATTTTCATTTTTTTGCACCATTTCTCGTAAGATTGCGTTGACCGCCTGTTTGTGCTCTGCCGCGACCTTAATGACAACTATGCCCTGATTGGGAAGCCCATATACAACGGCTGAGCCAGAGGGTGCAAGTGCCACTGCGGGCAGTGCCGTTAGGTCCTCTTCTCCCTCTATTAAGAGTTTCGCAGTTTTCCCAGATTTACTGGCAGTGAGGGCTAGCTCAATGGCAATCCATACCTCGGGACGAATTTCTGCAGCCGCGTTTGTTGCGGTAAAGGTGACATCAGTTGTAAGGGAAAATTCCACAGCATCGTTACGCTTCGTTCTACCATCCAAGATAGACAGGGTTGCTTGGCAGTTGACCTTTGCTAAATTAATCGAGACCAAATCACCAACTGCGATGACCGGAGCCAGTTTGTGTTTCCGAATATAAGCACAGGCATCTTCTGCGGCGCCCAGGGCTGCTCGGGAGAACAATTCACCCTTTGGTCCTTTGAGAGATTGACGAAGATGATCGGGGAGTACAAGAATATATTGTCGCAGCTGCTTGGCAGCCAACTATTTCACCTAACGGACTTGGAGAGCGTATTCCCCATCTTTAGTGATGTTGAGTTTTTGGGCAATCATGGAATGCTCGGGATCAAATATCAAAACTAGCCCAGAGAAGCTCTCTGAAAGATTGGTACTTTTGCAGGCTGGACAATGCGATTTGGTTGTCATCGTATGACAGACTTTGCATGCTTTTCGTTTTGCCATTTTCATCACCATTATGGGATGGGAGGATTAGGAAAATAAGGAGCATATTATTTTTCCTTGTCTTTTCCTTCTTTCTTCTTCTCCGCTTTTCGCTTTGATTCAAGTAATCTTGCGATTTCTTCTTTAATCCACTCAAACTTGCCTAGAAAAGGCTGTCGCATTGTCAAGCCAAGTTTTCCACTGCGGGCACCACCATCGATGCTGACTGCAACGATTCGAGTGCGCACTAAATCGCCTTCTGTGATGACTCGCCCCGTTTCCTTGCCGACCAAGGCCGCACTTCGGGGATCGTATGAGAAGAAGTCATCGGTGATTTGACTCACATGGCACAGCCCATCAAGCGGACCTAAGCGAATGAAAGCTCCGAAATCAACAACTTCCACAACCTCCCCTTGGGTAAGGAAGTTTACTTTGGGATCAAAGGTGAGGACTTCAAGCTTCACATCATGATAGGTTGCGCCATCACCAGGAATGATTTTCCCTACTCCGATCTCGAGTACCTCGGTGACCGCGATGATGAACCCAAGGTCGACATCGATGATTCCCTCGTATTGTTCACGAAGAATTTCTTCGGCAACCTCATACAGGTCTTCGCTGAACCGACTCGGCGGAATGCGCACATGCCCTTTTATAATGACAGCTTGGTAGATGGTCCTGCCTCCGACTCCCGACCGATTACAAGTCGGGCTGATAAGCTTTTCTATTCAATTGCTGTGCTCTTGTTTTTAGCGTTTGTCTTACCCGGTAAGGGCTAATACAGCTAGTTTTCGTAAAAATATGGCACGAGAACCTTGTTTTATTAGTTTTCGGCGTAGTGCACCATCATTGGTGGCCACAACTGCTCCTGTCTCTTGTGCAAATCGGAGAAGCGCGGAATCTGCATCAAGGTCTTGAATGGAAGCGGGAAGATCGGTGGGTACTTGACAAAATTGTTCCATCAACTGATGCGCGCTTTCCGCCGCACGCTTTTCTTTGGCAGTTCCTTCAGACTGTAGCCATTCCAATTCATCGATAATTTGTGGGAGGAGTACAAAATGAACGTGCCCACCGATTAGCCGTGGAATTTCATCAAAGATATCAATTTGCCGTTGAAAAGGGAGTAGAAGAAAATTAGTATCTAACAAAACTTTCGTCCCATAAGACGGCTGCAAATTATTCGGCAACGACCGTGCCCCATCCAATTAACCGCCACCGCATTTCGATTTGCCGGCTTATCGCGACACGTTGATTGGGAATCACGGCGACCGGTTTTCTAAGTGTAAAAGAAATCTTGTCTTTACCTCCAATGTTTGTGACCTGACCTACTGTTGCTGAAGAGCCAACTATCAGCATCAGCGTTTCATTCGGTTTTATCCCTTGGACGACCGTCTGTTCCACCATACCAACTACGCGTTTGAGTAGGTGTGATTCTAGTGTTACTTGCTGAACAATTGGAGGAAGCTTTCCCGTAGGACCTGCAAGGTTGCCAATCAAAGCATCTGCACGTGTCAGTGACGGGTCAAGGTTGGTTCCCATTCCAATTAAGCCGCTGGGATGAGCGGTTTTGAGAGATTTTCCAGTCCCAGTCTGAATACTTTTCACTGATGTAAATATCGGCTCGTAAGTGATGGTGCTTTTTCCTTTCACGGGGATTCCGGGTCGGATTTCAAGTTCATCGCCCACCGATACCTTCCCTTGGATGATTGTACCACCTATGACCCCTCCAAGCAAATCCTTGGGTCGTGTACCTGGTTTATTGATGTCAAAGGAACGGGCCACATAAAACAGTCCAGGCTTATCTAAATCCCGTTTGGGAGTGGGAATGACTTGTTCAATGGTTTGAATGAGGAAATCAATATTGGTTCCAAACATGGCGGAAATGGGGATTATTGGGGCGTTTTCTGCAATGGATCCCGCGACGAAGCGTTTGATTTGATTATAATTGGCTACGGCTTCCTTTTCGGATACTACTTCTACTTTGTTTTGGGCAATAATTATTTTGTCAACCCCGATGATTTCCAAGGCTGCTAGGTGTTCCCGTGTTTGTGGTTGGGGACATTTCTCATCTGCGGCAATGAGCAAGATTGCTCCATCCATCAATGCGGCGCCTGATATCATGGTGGCCATCAAAACTTCGTGCCCAGGTGCATCCACGAGAGAGATCCGTCGTAAGGGTTCAGCTTTCCCTCCGCATTTGGGGCACTTCGGTGAAGTTGTATATGCAGCAGCACCACGACAGCTCCCACATTTGAAAAACGTCACATCAGCATATCCTAATTTGATGGAAATACCGCGACGAATCTCCTCTGAATGGCGGTCAGTCCATTCACCTGATAACGCTTTTGCTAAGGTGGTCTTCCCATGGTCGACATGACCCACTAGACCGATGTTGACTTCAGCTTGTTTGGGCATGGTTTTCTGGGAGGACATGATAACTCGTCATCTCTTAGGAGACTTCTATGTTTAATTCTTATGAGGAAGTGGTGCTTTGTTCAATTAATTCAAGAAGGGGCCTGGGCCCTGGGGTAATGATTTTGGCATTGACCTGTACGATTTCATCGGTGATTTCATTGCCACGAACCCGTCGTCGACGGCGTTCTCCGTGGGTTTTAGGCTTGTATCCAATCCCTCCAGTCAGCAGTGGACGTTTACGGACTGCACCGTGGACATCCGGTCGCATGGGTGTTCCCGTTCCATCACTGCCGCCAGTGATTTTGAATTGATAGCCCCCGAAGCCTAAAGGATCACCATCAACAACTTCACCAATGATTTTGCCGTGAAGGAGACGGCTACGCTGCTCACTGAGTTCTAGCTGGATGGTCTTTCCGCTCTGGGGATCACCGATGACTAAACGGATACGTGTCATAACAGAGACCTCAATTTTTGGTACTGAATCAGTTATACCTTCCATTTAGTAGGGAAGGCAATGATGAATTCGTAGCATAGGATTAGCGCTTATCAATCTTACCATCAAATGAGTAGAGAGCAGAAGAGAAGGGGATGGAGAAATTAGACGCCCCAAAAAGGTTGCACGTGCTTGCGTTTCAGTTCCAAGAACTCTTGCAACAATTCCTGTTCATCGGCTGAGAGTTTATCCTTGAACTCCTGGTTGAGTCGTATCACCATGCCCTCGGGTAAATCGATATAGAGAATATCGCCTTCATCGATTTGGCGACCCACCGTGGCTCCACGAATGGACACAGCGACTTCAGCACCAATACGAGCTGTGGAAATTGTCTCGCCGCTATCTTGAATTTGCTGAATTGAGCCAATCCGACGGTTGTCAGGGGTAATGAGATTGCTTTTGGCACTAATGCGTCCGGCAAGTACCTTCACGCCAACGACAGCAGGATTGCTCTGTCGAAAGACATAGCCTGGGAGAATTTCGAACTTTCCGGGAAAAATGAGTTCTTCAAGCATTGCCTCCTCCAGTTTTCGTCGCTTATCTGAGACCCAGTTCTCATACTGGTCCACCAAATCGTAGATGATTTGGCTCTGGAAGATTGGGACACCTAACTCATCGGCTTCCTTGGCTGCATCTGGTAGGGGTCTTACATTGAAAGCTAATATGACGCCAACGAAGGGATCGTTCTCATAAACCGTAGAGACAGCCTTCACTTCCTTCTTCGAAATGTCGCCGATATCTGCGCGGCGAATGGGAATTTCCCGCCCCTTGAGGTAATCGATGAGGGCTTCTAATGATCCTAGCGTGTCAGCTTTTAGTAACACGCCGATTTTGTCAGTTTCAATCCGAACGGCTTCCATGTCGTGAGTTATGCGTTCCTTAATGGATTCGACCTCGTCGTCAGAATTGGCTACGAATAGACCGGATCCAGCAATCGCATCATCCAGGTAGGGGGCTGCAATCTTGATACCCGCGGCAGCAACTACTTCTTTGACTGGTGAAAACCGTTCACGGGGATCACGAATTTCATCGAGGGGCTTGGGCATCAGCAGGGCGCGAACATGTGTAGTTATAGGTTCCGGTAGTCCGCCTACAACAATGGTATCGCCCTGATGGAGAACTCCGTCATAGATGATGGTGTCAACCGTGACGCCGAGCCCTGGTTCCTCCTTAACTTCCAGAACGACGCCCTTCGCGGGACCTTTGGTAGTCTGTAGTTGTTCTTCGAGGAACTGTTGAGCAAGCCCGATTAGCACTAAGAGGAGTTCGGATAATCCTTCCCCGGTTTTAGCACTTGTCGGGACAATCGCCACAGTTTTAGCGAAATTTCTGATGCGATCGTAGCGATCAGATTGAATGTTTTCACGCGATAGGTCGCCCATGACTTCATAGATCTTCTTATCTAGCTCCCCTTTGACAAATTCCGATTGGGCTTTGAGTGATTCAGTGATGACCCAGGTATCTTGAGGTTTCCAGCCAGGTTGTCGATCCACTTTGTTCAGGGCGATAAGAAATGGAGTCTTACGGGCTCGGAGAATGCGCAGTGACTCGTAGGTTTGCGGTTGGAGTCCATCAACAATGTCGACGACCAGGATTGCGATATCCGCTACTGCACCCCCCCGTTTTCGTAAATTGAAAAATGCAGCATGACCAGGTGTGTCAATTATCAGAAGACCTGGGAGGGTCAGTTCCCGCTTGAAAGTCTTCATGAGGGGGCCAACCAGTTCTTTTACCGTGGATAAGGGAAAGAAACTAGCCCCGATTTGTTGAGTGATGCCCCCGGCTTCACGGGCTTGGACTCCAGTACCTCGGATTTTGTCAAGGAGACTGGTTTTGCCCGTGTCAATATGACCTAACATGGTGACAATGGGTTGGCGGATGGGCACCGACGACACCTTCTCAAACGCGTTTTTACCAGTGGGTAGCGCTTTAGTTTGCTTCGACAGGTCTGCGCTATTTAAGGCTTATGTCCCTGGAAATCGCAGAACAAAGAGTTTCTTCACTGAGAGAAGCCTTTTTGTGTGAAAAGTTAAATGTGCCATTCGAGGTGTGCTCCCATGGAACAAACTCTACTTATTCTAAAACCTGATGCCACTATGCGAAGAGGCGTAGGAGCAGCGGTATTTGAACAAATCCTCAATGCTCTGCCAGATGCCAAGTTGAAAGGCTTCCTAGAAATAGCGGTTCCGTCCCATTTAGCTGAAAAACACTACGCCGTTCATGAAGGCAAGTTCTTCTATCCGTGGCTGTTGCAATTCATCCAAGTGGGTAATGTTCTGGCAACCGTCCTGGAAGGTGAAGATATTGTTGCCCGTCTCCGAGAAGTTCTGGGGGCCACCTTTGTTGAGAAAGCTAGCCCAGATAGTCTTCGCGGAAAATATGGAATTGTTGGCGGGGTGAATGTAGCCCATGCCTCCGACGAACCTGCCAACGCAGAAAAGGAAATTGCCCTTTGGCAAAAGGAAGCCCAGTTGGACCTGAGCCAAGATGGATTTGAAGCAATCAACGCTTATATTGCCAAATGGTTGGAAACCCCAATCGTGGCCACGGAACAAATTCGTCAGATTTGTCAGGATTATGCTCGCGAATACCTGAATCGAGATATTTACCAATCTGAAATCACTGAGCTGCTGATTGAGGAATGCCCAGACTGGATGGAAGCGGAGCTGAGCACACTTGCCAACGCTATTTTGGGAAATATGGATTTAGACCGTGATAGTGACCGTTGAAATACTACCATCAGCTAGAATGGATCAAAGAAAATGAGCAAAGAAATGAAGGCTAATTTCATTTGGATTCGGGCTTGGATTTAGACTTCTTTGCTGGTTTCTTTGTTTTAGATTTTGAAGCAGTTTTCTTTTCAGTTGCCTTGGCTTCTTTCTTAGTTGTCGTCTTAGCCTTCGGTTTCGCTTTTGGTTTTGAGGGTTTTTCTTTGGCGTCAGCTTTGGGCTTCGTCTCTGCTTTCTTCGCTTTGGGAGTGGGTTTTGCTCTGCCCTTCTTCGCAGCTTGTGCTCGACGACGTATTCGTTCCTCATACACTTCGGTCCATTTTAGCCGCCTAGGCCGTCGCTTTAAAAGAATTTGATTTCGCCGACATTTGCTCGAACACAGGTAGTACAGTGACCCATCGTTTCTCACATAAATGGACCCTGTGCCTGGCTCAACATCGGTACCACAGAAAGTGCAAGTATATTTTTTAACCATTCATAATCCCAGGTTTGAAGTTCTATGGAGTTCGTATCTTCCGTGCTTCGCGTTCTGTTTCACGTAGAAGCAAGATATCTCCTTCGCTGATCGGACCTTTGACATTTCGGGTGAGAATGCGGCCTGTATCACGACCTTCCAGTACACGGACCCGGACCTGGATGATTTCACCAGTGAGACCGGTTCGTCCCACAACCTGGACGACTTCAGCAGGAATACCCAAGTCTTCTGAACTCATTTATCTCTCACCCGTGGTGGTGCCTATTTTTGTATGTCCTTCAACTTTTTAACGAGGTCAGCGATGAGCTTCTGCGCATCCCCTGGTTCAATGACCGCGGCAGAGGCAGAGGGAACGTCAATTCCGAGGGCGCTGCCCACTTTGGTTTTGCTGGCAACATAGATGTATGGAATGTTCTTCTCTTCACACATAACGGGAAGATGGAAGATGATTTCTGGGGGATCTACATCTTCAGCAATGACGACGAATTTCGCGATTGCTCGTTCAACGGCTTTGGTGGTTTCGTTGGTTCCCTTACGGACCTTGCCGGTATCCCGGGCAACCTCGATTATTTCATATGCAATATCTTGGAGTTCTTTTGGTGCTGTGAATTTAACATGTGCTTTTGACAACAAGAACACCTCATGGTGTATTCATCGGGTCTTGTCGATACCAACAGCCGGTAATTTATCGACCCGTGGCTGCGGCGACAGTGTAGCAAACAACTCGACATTTAAAGGTTTTTCTTCTCATAGTCCGATTGCCCGTTTTTTACTTGTGGATACGTCGGTCAGCCTGAAATTCTACAAGTTCTTGATAGACGCGGTATTCAAGCCATTCTCGGGTCTGTCCAGTGATGACTAAGGGGGCCTGGGCTAATTCTTTGAGATTGGAAGCACCAACAAGAAACATTGCGGCTTTAAGACCGTGGATCAGACTCGCAAGGAAGAGTTGAACCGCTTGTGCATCGATGACAGCAGGAGAGAGGACTGGTAGAGCGACACCAGCAAGGTCTGCTCCAATAGCAATGGCCTTAGCAATATCAATACCTGTCCGGATTCCTCCAGATGCGATGACGGGGATTCGTTTCTTCACATGATACGCCACTTCAAAAGTTGCTACGGCCGTGGGTATCCCCCAATCGGTAAACCAACGACCGAGCGTAGCCTTCATGGTATCTCCTGGTTTAGCGCGTTCCACTTCGACTTTGGGCCAGCTGGTCCCTCCGAGTCCTGCAACGTCTAGCGCTTTGACACCGGCCGCCATCAGGGCTTTAGCAGAACTTTGGCTTAGACCTGCTCCGGTCTCTTTGGCAATGAGAGGGGTGGAGAGCTTTGTGGCCAGTTGCTTGAGAGATCGGAGCACGCCAGCGAAGGTCGCTTCACCTTCTGGCTGAACAGCTTCCTGCGCGGCGTTAAAGTGGATAGCAAGCGCATTGGCGGTAATCATGTCAATCGCCGTTTGCGCCTCGTCTACCCCCCAACCCAATGATAACTGTGGAGCCCCGATGTTTCCAACGAGAAAGGCTGTCGGAGCATGTTCGCGGGTGACCGTAAAAGAATCGGCTAGACTGGCATCTTCAACGGCAGCGCGTTGACTCCCAACGCCCATAGCAAGTCCTAGCGATTCAACAGCTTTGGCAATATGCTTGTTAAGTGGTAGAGCTTCCTGATGCCCACCAGTCATGGCCGTGACCATTAGAGGGGCTTGTAGTTCATATCCAAGGAAGGTGGTTCGGACATCTACATCGTCTAGGTTCAATTCAGGAACTGCATTATGGACTAAGGTAATATCATCAAATCCTGTGGGAATGCTGGATTCCACTTCACTTTCTAAACAGATACGAATATGTTCTAGTTTGCGACTTTCAGTGAGTGTGTCCTTTGCCTTTGATTTCGTTTTTGACTGGGTTTTTACCAATATCAGCTCCTCCCGGAACCTGTGTGAGTAATTTGTGAATTTTTTATTGGGGTTATTCGTTAGATGAATTCGACAACACCATTTGTGGCGTCAACCCGTAATTGCTGCCCCGTTTTGATTTGGTCAATGGGAATTTTATCAACGGCTGGGATTTCACTAATGATACAGCCAACGGCGACAATCGTTTCTGTTTGTTTGTTGATTATTGCCACTGGACCTTTACCCGTTTTGGCCAGTTGGTACAGGACATAGGATCCAACGGTTGATCCTTTTCCGCTGGGAAAGACGAGTACCTTGCCAGTGACAGATTGGCCTTCCAGCTCATGGTCTTTTTCCACAACGACCCCTGTTTTAGGATCTACCCCTCCATAGAAGGAAATCCCTTGACTGGTGACTAAAGCTTCACCGTCAACTGAACCAGGCGAGATTTTTCGTCCCTCGAATTTCTTGGTCATTGCATCAGCGCCTCCTCGATGCATTCTTCTAATGAACAGTGTTTCGTCTGGAATTTATTGCGTCCACGGCCATAGTAGCAGCCTTTCGCTGAATCGGTGCATAATCCAGTAAATCGACCTTTGATTGGAGCAACTACACAGCAGGTGTCACAGGCAAATTTGATTCCGGCTGCTTCGATGGTTTGGGTGTACCCCATGCGGTCGGCGACTTGTTTGGTGGGTCGTGCTGTCGTGATCCATGTCTCTTTTTTCACTTGCTTGCCCTCAACGAGTTTAGCGATATACTGGATTTCTTGTAGCGAAGCATGGGGACAACCAATACTCACAAAATCAATGGCGGCATCTTCTTCGTTGAGCGCTCCCTCGGCTTTTTCTAGGTCCTCTTCCGTTATTGTGATGGTTTCCTTAGGGATCTTCGTCTTGTTTGGGGTTAATCCCTCCATATGGAAAAGGGCGTTACCTCCGTACGTGGCGATGGATGCACAGAATGCTTTAAGTTCATCAGTATTTGCACGGGGAATGCCAGTGATGTAGGGGATGGTCCACTCTGTATTTGAGTCAAGGATATCACCAATGGCTTTCCCTAGGGTGCCAAACTGGGCAGTGCCTGAAATCGAAGATTTAACTGTGAATCCGATTTGGGCTTGACGGTTCTGGTCGAGATGATAGCCGTATTCGGGGGTGTATCCAGTCAGAGCGGCTGCTAAGGCGCTGGGTCCTCCTTCGCGGTTGGTTTTTGCGCCAATCACTGAATTGGCAAAACACACTGCACTGCTTTCAGCCCAGGCGATGTGTTCTCCGAAATGTGGGAGGTTGCCGACCAGGTAAGGGGTACATGTACAAGTTGTAATGATGCCCATCTTAGCAAAGGCATCGACCACCCGTTCCTGATTCTTCGCGAACTCAGAATCAATCCCTAATACTTTCCAATTCTCCAGATCCATTCCGGCAGGATTGAGGGTGGTTAATACCCGGACGCGCCCGTCTTTGGCCATCTGAGCGAGCCAGTCTAGTCCGGGTTCCTCGAGATTGGCATAGCTGACTCCAGCAATTTGCACGGAGGTGACTGGGACCATTTCTTCAGCATCAAATATTTCGCCAAGTGCATTGAGAATTTCCATGCTCTTTTGGGTAGCGTATCCGTGTTTTCCATCAAGCATTTCTTTCTGAAGATGGGTTAACTTCATGGTCTGCGTTACTCCCGAATGAATCGTTTTAGGTCGACTTTGGGGAAACTGGCTTTCTCGAAATTTTTTCCTTCGGTTTTCAACGGATGGGTGAGATCGAAGCCGATTTTTGTTGTCAAGTAAGTTCCTGGCTCCGAACTGGGATCAAGGCTGCTTCCTCGTTCTTTGTCTTTTACAATCATGTCTACGTCGCCTTGAAAACGAGTAGCCATCGCCCATTCCACGTCGAGGGGGTCATATATGTTAATATCTTTATCAACGATGAAGACATGTTTCAGGCTCCCATGGCCTTCAAAGGCGCCTTGTATGGCCAGTTTACCATCCT
>JAEOUH010000024.1 GCA_016839365.1 Candidatus Hermodarchaeota archaeon | reverse complement strand
GGTAATGAGACGTTCGAGACTTCATACTGGAGGGCAGGGAGCATATAGGCCCGTTTCGGTCTAGGTAAGTTGAAAGGCTTCATCAGTTGGGCATTGATTCCTTCGGCGTTGACCACCAAGTGGGTGCGAAGCTCGCGGCGGGTTTTCCCCCTTTCAGTGATATGAAGAAGCATCGTATCGTGTTCACGGCGGATCTTGGTAACCCTTGTTTCAAGCTGTAGGGTGGCACCCGCGGCTTGGGCTTCTTTAGCAATTTGTTGATCTAATCGGCCTCGATGAAGGACAAAGGCATGAGGTTCCCCCTTATCGAGGGTTAATTGTGCTCCTGATGGTGAGTGGAAGACTGATCGGCGCACCTGCTGGAGTACTACATTGGAGTGGGGAATAATACCATTATTCCTCAACCCTTCGATGCCGATGAGTCCTGCGCAGTGAACTGGTTGCCCAACGTCTGAATGCTCTTCGAGAAGTAATACTGAATGCCCTTTACGTGCTAACTGTCGGGCTGCAAGACTTCCAGCCGGTCCTGCACCAACTACGATAACATCCGCATCCAGAGCCATCACTAGTCCATCTCAGTTTCAGAGTTGTGTGATATCAGACAACGCCTCAATTTTTAAATCGTTTTCAATCATGACTAACTACTTAAGGGATTTAATAGAGGGTTGCAATGAGATGGAGGATGTGAATCCAGCAAGAAAAAGCATCGAGGAGTTCGAATATAAGCAGATGTTGGTGATCCGAACGGATTTGAAGATGAGCCGTGGAAAACTTGCGGTCCAGGTAGCTCACGCCGCTGTTTCTTCAGCCGAAGAGGCAAGGAAACATTCACCTACCTCATGGCGAAAGTGGCTCTGGGAGGGACAAAAGAAAGTCGCTGTGAAAGTCGCGAATGAAGCCGATCTGGTCGCCCTTTATGAGAAAGCGAAACGCGCTGGATTACCAACCTATTTAGTTCGCGACCGAGGTCTCACAGAGTTGCCCCCAGGAACAACTACGGCCCTAGGAATAGGCCCCGCCCCAACAAAGAACGTGGATAAGATTACAAGCGAGTTACAATTACTTTGATTTGACCGGTGGATTATGTGCGTGCCCAAGAATATGATGCCCACATTGGTATGAATGTGTATACAACTTTAGCACCGGGTATTGGTGGACGCCTCAGAAAAACACCCGAGGATTTTGTTGTCCAAGAAATCGGGTTAGATGATTCAATTGCCCCACTCGAGCCCTCTGACCAAGAATTCGTTGATCAACCCGGGAAGTTTACAGCTTTTTTTCTTGTGAAACGCAATCTCGATTCGATTCAAGCAATCCGTCGTCTCAGTAGGTCTATAGGCGTCAGCTATAAACGCTTCTCGTATGCGGGTATTAAGGATCGGCGAGCAGTTACCTCCCAGCGCGTATCATATCGGGGACCCCCACATAATCTTGTTGGACGAGAAGAGCCCCAGCTCTTAATCTTACATCCTCATCGAGTGTCAAGGTCTATTGTTCCGGGGGCTTTGAAAGGGAACCGATTCACAATCATTGTTCGTGATGTAGCTCTTCCACCCAAGGAAGTACAACAGCGTTTGGAACAAATCCAGCAAGAAATAAGTCAGGCAGGGGGCGTACTGAATTTTTTTGGCCCACAACGCTTTGGAGTAATGCGTCCCAACACTCACCTCATTGGGAAAGAAATCGTTCAAGGCAATTTCGAGGAGGCAGTCCGCATTCTCCTCGAAAACCCTGTGTCATCAACAAACGACGACGAATCGACACTAATAGAAGATTTACCGCCAGGGAATTATGAGAGAGCAATTGGACATTACCTGAATAAACATCCAGGAAAATTCAATGATAGTTTTCAAGTGTTACCAAAGGATTTGGTCAGACTCTATGTGCATGCCTACCAATCCTTCATTTTTAACCAGGTTATTAGTGAAAGGGCCAACCGTGGAATCTCATTACAGGAGCCTACTGTCGGTGATTTTACAATGGCTCATTCGGGTGAGATACACACGGCTAGGATGGTGACAGAGAACAAGCAATCAAAAGCACAGCAGGAAGTAGAAAAAGGAACGCGCATCCTAGTGGTCCCGATTATTGGCTTCGACTTCGAGCACGTTCCATTAGATGGAATTATGGGCGAAATTATCAGTTCCATTCTGAAAACTGAAAACATCACGCCGTCCCATTTTCGAATCGAAGAGATGCCCGCATTTAGTTCACGCGGAACTTTTCGACCGTTATTAGTTACCCCAAGTAATCTACAATTAGTGGTGATTGATGCGGAGGATGATACGCCAGTCCAGGTAAAGTTTGACCTACAAAAAGGGAGCTACGCATCAGTGATTCTGCGTGAGTTCATGAAGCCCGACTCACCCGCTCAGCTCTGAGTCTGGATTTAATCGAACACCATCCGGATTCTTTCATTCGTCATTTCATAGATCGCACTTTCTAACTGTGCAAGCGAGAGGGGGATTCTGTCACGTTCCCGTTCACTTATCCGTACTATCCGTTCAAAGCTGTTGTCGGGAAGCCAGATGGTGTTGACTCCAAGAATCCGGACTGGCCGAATTAGATCCCGAAGGATGTCTTGAGGATTACGGCTTTCTTCCACAATTCTAACTTGGGCTTTGAGTTCTTCTTCCAACTGACGTAAAACCCGTCTACTGGAGCCAAGGATGCGACGAACATCTCCTTTGGCAACAATCACGATGATGACCCCATCAATTTCTACTACTCGTTTGAAGGTGACGTTTTTGATGGAGGGAAAAAGGTCTTCTAAATTGGTGAGCACTCGCGCTACCCTGACGCCAATTTCAGTTATTTCACCTTCATTGATCTTTTCTTGGCAATTACCACAGATGAGTGGATAGTTTTTCAAACAAATTTCACAGAGCGGTGATTTCACGGTTAGTCCTTCTCTTTCTTGCTGCCCTGAGGAACAGATAGATTCGTTGAGAGGCTACCGCTAGAAGGTTAAAAAACGTTCCCCTCTAATGACCCACATGCCCCCCTTGTCATATTAGTGCGATTTACTTTACACAAGAACAACCCTGAAAAGGCAATGCTCCTAATCGTCAAATACACATTCTAACAGGTGTGGACTTATTGGAATTAGTTGACAGAGTTGTACGATTAACTGAAAGGCAGCTTGAGATTTTACGAAAGCTCTATCAGGCGAGTATTCCGATGTCGGTGCAAACCGTTACCCAAACGCAGTCGGAATTAGCCAAAGAGCTGAAGATTACACGACAGGCGTTGAGTAACCATTTACGTAAGCTTCGTGCCCTCAAGCTTATTCGAACGGGTCGAGGATTCATTGACTTGTCACCCGATTCTCTTCGGCTATTAGGAAAATCCACTGATCAAGCACTGGTCTTTTTGAAAGTTGAACCAAAGTCACGATTCGATGTCTATGAACAATTAAAACAGCTTAATCCGATTCGTCTTCACCGTGTGACAGGATCGGTGGATATCGTGGTTGCCGTCGGCGGGGCAGAACTAGCAGAGTTTTTATCGAAAGCTGCTGACATTGATGGGGTCGTCGAGACCTCAACCCATACGGTACTCACAACCTGGACACCTGAAGCCATTTAATGGTGAATTTTTATGCGGCTTTTTGAATATGAAGCAAAAGAGGCATTTCACCAGGTAGGATTACCCCTTCCCCCATCGGGACTGGCAACCACAGCTGAAGAAGCCGCTAAGATCGCCAAGGAGCTTGGAGGTCCAGTTGTCATCAAAGCTCAAGTTTTAGCAGGCGGACGAGGAAAAGCGGGGGGAATCAAATTCGCAGACACCCCTAATGAGGCCAAGTCAGTAGCGGAAGAACTCCTTCAGATGACGATTCATGAACACGCAGTTCATCGTGTCCTTGTGGAACAGCGTCTCGAAATTCAACAGGAAATCTACTTGGGAATCACCATTGACCGCTCCCAACGCCGCCCAGTAGCTATCTGTAGTGCGATGGGTGGTGTGGATATTGAACAGGTCGCCGAAGCGCACCCTGAAAAAATCACTCGGTTCTGGGTTGACCCGATTTTTGGACTGAGGGATTTTGAAGCGAGGAATATCGCAAAAAACGCAGGCTTCGAAGGCAAGGCAATGATACAGGTTGCCGACATGTTGCTTAGGCTTTGGCAAGTGTTCATCCGAAATGACGCAGAACTGACTGAAATTAATCCATTGATTGTGACAACAAAGGGCGAGTACATTGCCGCTGATGCCCGGTTGAACATCGATGATAATTCCCTGTTCCGCCACAAAACACTCGCGGAGAGAGTCAGTTCAGGAATTTCAGAACAAACTGAACTTGAACAAAGAGCACAAAAAGCAGGGATGACCTATGTCGAATTAGAGGGAAACATCGGAATCATTGGGAACGGCGCTGGACTCGTGATGGCTACAATGGATGCCGTCAAATACTATGGTGGTGCCCCAGCCAACTTCCTTGACGTTGGAGGAGGCGCGACTGCAGAGCGTATGAGCCAGGCGCTTGATATCGTGTTGTCACACCCAGACGTGGAGGCGGTTTTCATAAATATCTTGGGGGGTATTACCCGATGCGATGAAATCGCCCAAGGAATCGTAGATGCCCAGCCCAAATTACCACGTAAGGTACCAATTGTCATTCGGATGATTGGAACACGCGAAAAAGAAGGCGCCGCTATTTTAGAGGCAGCCAATATTCCCTTCTTAGATTCTATGGACACGGCAGCTAAACGTGTTGTTAACTTAGTTTCAGAGGTTGATTCAGCATGACAATTTTGATTGACAAAAAAACGAGGATTCTGGTTCAAGGCATTACTGGCCGTGAAGGCTATTTTCACACACAGGCTATGCTTGACTACGGCTCCTCCGTAGTTGCCGGTACAACCCCAGGAAAAGGTGGACAGGAAATCGAAGGGCTGCCAGTTTTCGATAGCGTCATAGAAGCGAAGGAGCAATTTCCGAAGTTAAACGCCTCAATAATCTTCGTTCCTGCCCGATTTGCAGCTGATGCAGCCACTGAAGCCGTTGATGCTGGTATTAAGGTGGTCACAGTTATTACCGAACACATTCCCATCCACGATGAGATGCGATTTATTGAACTGGCCCGTCGACAAGGAAGCTACGTCGTTGGACCAAATACCCCAGGGATTATTTCACCGGGTCAGTGTAAACTTGGAATCATGCCTGCCCACGTCTTTACACCTGGACGGATAGGGTTAATATCGCGTAGCGGAACACTCACCTATGAGGTTGCAGCTAGCCTCACTGATGCGGGGTTTGGACAATCCACCGCAATCGGGTTAGGAGGAGATCCTATCGTTGGGATGTCGTTTGTGGATGCGCTCAAGCTCTTTGAAGAGGACAAGGAAACCGATGCCACCGTCCTTATCGGAGAAATTGGTGGAAGTGCCGAAGAAGAGGCGGCCATATTCATAAAAGAAAACATCTCAAAACCGGTCATCGCCTATATCGCAGGACGCACTGCACCCAAGGGTAAACGCATGGGTCATGCGGGAGCCATTGTGAGTGGAAAAACAGGAACCGCTGATGGAAAAATTAAGGCCCTTCGAAAGGCCGGGGCAATAGTCATTGATCGACCCATCGACGTGGACGAGGCGCTACAGAAAATCCTCTAATTCTCGCGATATCCTTTTAAGGCACCAAAGGAATCCGCACCCCCATTAGGTGAATACGATGCCTGTAGCTGATCCAGAAAAACGCCGCATTGCCCTGCAACATCTACTCTACGTCACCATTTGTCGTGATTGTGGAGCGAAGAATCCGTTCAAGGCAACCAAGTGTCGTCGCTGCCGCCGTAAAAATCTCCGACCTAAACGACGTGAACTTTCAAGGTAGTCGTACACCTCGTAGGGCCGGTAGTCTAGTGGTATGACGCCGCTCTCACAGGATTTTGCCAAGAATGGCTAGATGCGAGGAAACGGCGGAGGTCGCGTGTTCAATTCACGCCCGGCCCACCAATATCCAAGTGGTATGATATTGCAATCAGAAGGGCGGAAGCATCACAATGCTTTTAAGTTGTGATTCTGCCTCGTAGCCAACCCCAAAGGTGAGTTTCAATGCCTCGTGAAATTCAAAGCGAAGAGGAATTCCTCGAAATCGTTGAACGGGCGAGTGAAGTTCGCGTCAAACGACTTCGAGACTCGGTGAAGCTGAAATTACGCACCCCCAGCTATCTTTACACCTATGTATGCGATCCAAGGACAGCTGAAAGATTACTCACAGGAATGAAGCTGCCTGTTGTTGATGTTTAGAGCCTTTTATCTTGTTGTCCACATGTTTTAAGGGATAAAGGGCAAAACCCAGCGAATTAGGAAGCCGATGGTTATTCCAAGCAGGCCTAAGGCAACAGGAATTGGGAGACCGGGCATAAGGCCCCGTTTTTCTAGTAGTTTTAGTGTCATCAGAAATCCCGAAATGATGCCAACTACGGCCAGAATAGTGGGAAGGAGCCCAAAATTGACAAGAGCCAGAACTGTCATCATACCGTAGAATGCCACATCACCTAGCCCTATGTCCCATTCCGCACTTGAGACCGCTAAGGCCCCTAGTTTGTCTGGATCATCTTCGGTGAGTTCTACGATTTTTCGAATGGGGCCACGTTTCACCGAATAGTAATCGTAGATAGCTAACCCGATGAGAAGCAGGACACTGGTCCATACTGGAAGCACGACACCAAGAAATGCACCAATGGCGGCACCGAAGATTAGTAGGCCGCCATTCTTCATTCGATTATCTGCATCGACGGTAAAGAACGCTAGTGCTATGGTCATGATTAAGGCGACGAGTATCAGGGAGGCGAGGACCGGATCAACGAATTGGAATATGATAACGTACATGAAACCAAAGTAAAGTAACACAACGATGCTGATGAATCCAAAAGCGCCTAGCAGCAGATATCGCAGGAATTTTTCACGACCGTACTTCAAGAGTAGAACAACCAACGTAGCGCCAACAGTGGCTAAAATGACAAAGAGGATCGCGTTGCCCACAGCAGCAAGGAATCCGAATTCGGATTCGGGGATTGGTTCAGCGTATAATCGAAATCCCGATAAGAAGACGATGATTCCGAGGAGCCCGGCTGCAATCATCGAGGTGAGTAGGTTCACCAGGATGGTGCTGCGATCCCCGGAGATAACTGGCATTTCATCGGCCATACTATATTCACCCAATGTTGGGAAGTTCAAAGCACTCCCCTGTCTCAGCAGCATGTGCATTTATGCCATTCTGTTTGTGCAAAGTCTTAGCTAGAAACTCGCAGGCCTCGGCTTCACCGTGAACTGTATAGAGGCGCTCAAGGTTGGGAAAGGAGCTGCCGAGTTCTAAGAGTTGATCTTGGCCAGCGTGGGAAGAAAAATCGAAGAGCTGGAATCTGGCCTTGACACGCTTTAGCCCAGACCCATCGTCATAGGATCCATTTTCTAAAAGGTTCCGACCAGGTGTTCCTGGGATTTGAAACCCTACAAGCAGAACACCATTTCGAGAATCATGCATGATTTCTCCGAGATATCTTGCTGCGTTACCTCCTTTGAGCATACCAGCAGGTGCAACAACTAAACCCGGATTCTTGGTGATGCCTTCCCGTTGCCGGCGACTGCGAACCCATTGGGCGTTGGCTAACGCACGTTTCAGGAGTTTGAAGTTTTGAAAAAATTCCGGATAGCGAAGAAAGACTTGTGCAGCATCACGGGCCATTCCGTCCATGAAAATGGGAAAATTGACTCTATACTTAGTTAAAATGCATAGGATTTCTTGAGCCCGCGCCACCGCAAAGGCTGGAACGAGGACCGTTCCTCCACTATCGATGATTTCTTCTGCGGTATTGATGAAATGTTCTTCAATCATTTTTCTTTCATCGTGGGCGGTTAGAGCGTAGGTGCTTTCTAAGATGAGAGTATCGATAGTGTTTTTGGGAATACGAGCAGCTTTGAGCATTTGCGTATCGATAGTATTGATATCACCTGTATAGAGGATATCGCGACGAGGAGTTTCCACTTGAATCGCAGCACTGCCTGGGATGTGGCCAGCATCATGAAATGTTACCGTGACGTCGTCTTTTAGTTCAATTGGCTCTCGATAATTTACAATTTGAATTCGTCGAATCAATCGGTCAAGTTCTTCCTTTTCAAAGGGGAGAAAATAGTGGCTTAACCGAATCATGTCCTTAAGAAGGAGTTTGATTAGATCTCGAGTTATTGCGGTCATATAAACAGGAGCCGAGCCGCTTGCGAAGAGAAGGGGGAGCCCCCCACTGTGATCTAAATGTGCGTGACTAAGTGCAACCAACAAGTTCGCGGGTCGGCTGAGCTGGGGAAAGGTTGGATTTCCGTTAAAGGACGCTCCAAAATCACATAGAATAGAGGTATCGTTCTCTTCAACGAGATATGCAGAGCTGCCTATGGTTTTGCAGCCACCCAGAAAATGGAGGTCAGTCAAACTTTTACGTGTCCCCTACGCCTGTACGTGGGTTTATTGGCGGGTAATATATTCACGCCATTTAGGGAGTGGGCATAAATGTATTTCGAAGCAAAAACGAGCTAGCTAGAATCTAGGGGTTTCTCTAATTAGAAAAGAAAATTTAAAACAACCAATCATACAGCTACAGCCAACACACACATGTGGTGACGCTGATGGAGTATTCAGAAGAAATTCAAATTATCTTGCAAGACCCCGATGTAAACTTAAATGGAAGAATCATGGTTTCTGGGTTTCACAGCGCCCTAGGTGAAACGGGATATATTGTGCTCCGCCACCTAACAGGTCAAAAAGACGCCCGACCAATCGGATGCATCATGAGCCCGTTGGTTCCTCCACACGTTTTCATCGGTAATGAACAACTCCTGATGCCCATTGAAATTTACGAATACGGTGACCGCTTCATTCTCTTGTTCCCACGACTTCAACCACATCGTGCTGAGTGGGCACCATTTACAGAAACTGTTGCCAACTGGTGCGTGGACATGAAATTCAAAGAAGCGGTACTTCTTGGCGGATTGGATATGCAATTCGCTGAAGGCGATGATCGCTACCGCACTGCTTATACGTCTGCCTTCCAGGAAACCGCAAAGAAATTCGAATTGCCTACACTCGAAGAGGGACGGGGTATTTACGGACCATTAGCGCTTTTACTTGCGAACTTTAAAATTCGGAATTTCCCTGCACTAGCGATATTACCTTATGCGGAACGAGGGCGACCAGATCCACGCGCGGCTAGCGTTGCCATCGAGGTGTTTAACCAGTTATATGATCTTGGCATCGATACTGACGAGTTGATGGCTGATGCTGAAGCTATCGAGCAAGAAATTAAACAACTACTCGCTCGTCAACAGGAACGTGAAAACGACCGCGGTGCAGGCGGAATGTTCGTGTAGTCTAAAAGAGTGTTTTAGTGGACTGGAGTTCCTGGTGGTAAGTCTCGATCAGGTTTCACCAAGACTACTTGGTAGTTGGAATCTCCCTGTTGACCGACTTCTGCTGCCAAGAGCATCCCCTCGGATTTCTCACCACGAAATACAGCAGGCTTGAGATTCACCAACACCACGAGCTGCCTGCCCACCAATGATTCAGCAGAATAGTATTGGGCTAGTCCAGTAACGATTTGACGTTGGCCCAGTTCACCGAGATCAATTTGAAGCTTCAATAGGTTCTTCGTTCCTGGGACTTGCTCGGATTTGGTCACAGTTGCGATGCGAAAATCGAGTTTCTTGAATTCATCAAAGGTTATCATGAGACATGCCTCTGCATGTGCATTGTTCCCTGCAAATAGTATTTAGCTGTGACCCCCGCATAGCTCATCCTAATCCATTTCGGATATCATGAGGAAATCGCAGACGCCTTTGGCTACGCAATTTTCTAAAGAAAGAACTAAAAGATTCAAGACAACGGTCTTAGATGCAGCAACGAGAGAGAAAACACGCTACTTGGTGAAATTGCGGTGGCACGACGTCATTGGATTAGACTCACGTTCATCGTCGTCCTCCTCTTTCCCCTTCTAGTTAATACACCAAATCTGTCAATACCAGGAGCATTAGCCACGAATGTAAATTCACCTCAATATTCACCACCACCCCCATATGGTGGAGATCCGGTCGGGAGATACACTGGGAACGGCGCTACAACAACCGTCACAGCGACCTATAACAAAACACTTAGTACACCCACATCTTCAGACGTTTCAACGGATTTTTCCATTACTTTACCCGTTAATTGGAATATCGCCATCAACGCTTCGTTTGGCAGTCTTACTGCAAATCCAGTTGTCTTAGATGTAGAAACTGCTGACTCCACAATTGATG
>JAEOUH010000023.1 GCA_016839365.1 Candidatus Hermodarchaeota archaeon | reverse complement strand
TGCGCGTTGGGTGTGGAGTTTTTCTATGATTCCGTCTGGGGATTATTGACGCGGCTGCTTGGTCGTGTTCCGGGTGGCTGAGCGGTGTGCGATTCGTAGACTGGTTGGATGCCTCGTCTAGTACGGATTGTGCACCTCCCCGTGTGGGATCCGACTGCCGGTTGAGGGTCCGGAAGTGCCGGGGGTATAGTCTGGTAGTCGGGCACGGCCCCTGGGCTCCTTATTTCTGCGTTGTTGCATAATTTGTGAAAAGGAAGTGGTAGCGGGGAATAGATTTGAACTATTGATCTCGGGGTTATGAGCCCCGCGGGATATCCTGGCTACCCCACCCCGCTATGTTATTTTTGGTAGTGATGAGCCCGTGAGACGGATTTAAGCTTTATGCCTTAATTGTAGAATATTTGTTGGAATGAATTTATTTTGATACTATAGTGCGAAATATTTGTTGGGGTTTTATACTTTTGTCGATGTACACCTATGGTGAAAGTAATGTACCCAGCACGTGGAGACGAAGTTTGCCCAATCTAATTTCCTCTTTTATGGTTAAGTGTACCGTAGTAAGCGAATGAGGGCTCGTGGTACTTCGGTGTAGGTGTTGACTTTTAGGTGCCTTCCACGCCCGAGTCGGGCAATCTGTTGGCAGGTTTCTTCCCCTTGGGGATGAGTTCCTGGTGTTTGTAGAACGTGGAGATTGTGATATTTCCTGGCTTCAGGTTCTGGAGGGCCACCGCGGTTGGCGATACCATCGGTGATGAGGATCGCCCAGGATTCATGTCGATGTGCCCGTTGGTATTGGTTAAAGGCTAGTCTGAGAGCGTCGGAGATGTTGGTGTAACCAGCGGGCTCGGTGTCGAGTATGGTGTCGACGATTTGGTCGATGGTGGCATATTGGTCCATGGTCTTGATAGTGCTGGCAACGGTGTTGAATGCAATAAGTGCGTATTTATCGTGGCGGAGGTGATAGGCAGCAACAGCAGCGGCGATTGCAGCTGTGAGGAGTTTGGTTCCAGCCATTGATCCTGAGGTATCAAGGATGATTGTTCCCACTTTTTTGCGTGCAACACGATCGATGCCAATAATATCAGTGTAGTTTACATACGCGGGTTTGAGCAATGTTTCTTCTAAAGTTGCATCAAGGTCGAATTCATCTAGTCCGGGTTGAAAAGGAACGTGTTTGATTTTTTCTGGTCGAAGACCCCGTCCACTGATTCTGAGTGCAGAATGGAGTATGGTAGCCCGTGCTAGTTGACGGAACGTATTCCGGTATTGCCCACGGATTTGGTTTCGGAGTTGAAAGAATAAGAGTGGCGCTGCCACATTCCCGTCGCGTGCGGACTTGGCTAGGAGGTGAACACCATCTTGGGTGGAAATCGCTTGACTTGTGGCGATAGGTTGGAGTTGAGCTAATGCTTGAAGTGCTGTAACGTTTCCAAACTCGATGGCAATTTCGGCCATATTTTTGGTTGTTTCATAATCGAAGTTTCGCCCTAACCGCAGGTAATATTGAAAGTCTCGACCGTTGACACGGATTTCAGATTCGAAGAGCTTCTCGTCTGAGATGGTCCCGGAGAGGACGATGGGCACGTCATCGGAGGGCGGTGCCTCCTCGGCGATCAAAAATTTGCCAAAACTGCTTTGACTAACGCCTTAATGACTTCAACGGGTGTCTTTTGGGTATTATCGTTGAGCTCGATTTTTGGAACCAACGACATGATTGCGGCCTGTTCCCAAATGACTCGCCCGTCACCTGGTATTTGGGTGTATAGACTTGCAATGTCAAGGGCACCACGGACGCTAGATCCACGGCGAATATCTGGGTGGTCACGCGTAGCCCGGGTGATAGCCACGGCGACATTGATGATCTCTTCATCTTTGATAGGCGTATTTGTCTGTACGATTTCCCTTTCCTCCGCTTCGGTATGATAGTCTAAGTATAGCCAGACATACCGATCACGAAGGGCTTCACCCAACGGCGTGACCCCCACGCTAGCTTCAGGATTTTGAGTAGCAATAATACGAAATCCGTTTTTCACATTAATTTCTCCCAATTTAGGGACATGCAAACGTCCTTCGTCCATTACAGGAAGGAGCGTATTTTGAGTGGCTTCAGGCATTCGATTGATTTCATTGATAAAGAGGACCCCACCGTTTTCCATGGTCTCAACGAGGGGACCTGGAATGAAGGTGTGACGGTTATAACCGTCTTTTAATACAATGGGAGGATCAAACCAGCCAACGAGTTTTGCTGACGTGTATCGTTCATCTCCATCGACTCGAATGAATGTGCGACCGAGATAGTCTGTGATCGCAGAAGCAATGGTTGTCTTCCCAACACCTACCGGACCTTCGATAAGCAAATGCTTCTTTGCCCTATCAGCCGCTAGACATTGCGTGATGATGTCATTACGTCCAATGATTTTGTATTTACGTTGGATCGTCATGACGTCTTTAGTTAGTGTCATGAGGTTACACCTTGATGTGATGACAAACCTTGTCATCCTATGTAAAGTGTTTTGGGTGGTGTTGAAAAATACTTGTAAAGAAAAGAATGTTTATTGGGTACCATTTTCATAGTCTAGTCTTCAGCGGAGTTGGCGGAGCGGTAACGCGCTGGACTCGAGTTGAATCGGGCTATCCAGTGACCTTCTGGTCGCAAGGGTTCAAATCCCTTACTCCGCGCCACTTGCTTCTCATTGCCTCTCTGAGCAAATTCAACCAGAATACCGGGCGATGAATGTGTCTGAAAACGATTCGAAGGTTCAGAACGCAATTTCGAAACTTCTCAAGGCGGGATTTCAAGTTAGCCCGGCTACCCTAGCGATGCTACAAACTGAAAAGAACCCAAAACAGATCGTTGACCGGTTTTTAGCTTCAGATGCCGTTCACCCGACAGAGACCCCCGTACTTGAACCTTTTCACATTCAACCTCCCCAGCAAGAACCCGTGGAACTAGCCCAAGGAGAAGAAACTATCAGCCAAGAAATACAAATACCACACCTCACTAGTTCAGCGAAGGTTGCTGAGGGCGTTAAGGCTGACATACGAGTCATTAAGGATCCAACACCGGAGCTACAAGGTAAGGGAAGCATCGAGGATTTTTCAGCTAATTTTCAAGACCGATATTACCGGCTCCGGGATATTTTCGCCCAACGGGTTGATGGCAGAGGGATTACGAATATTCGGGATGCAACTACCACATACGATCCGAACGAAAAGACACCAGTGAAAATCATTGGATTAGTTACAAATAAGACGCTAACAAAGAGTGGAAACATCGCTTTGGAAGTCGAAGACCCAACGGGTAGCATTACAGTCATTGTCCAACAACGTGACCCAAATGTTATGAAGAAAGCCAGTGTGATTTTACTAGACCAGGTTTTGGTTATTGAGGGTGCTGCGTTTGGTACGGATATGCTCATCGCCAAAGACCTATACTTACCTGACACTCCATCAAACAGAAAGAATAACCGGGCAAAAGAGAATATCAGTGCTTTACTTCTTTCCGACATCCATTTTGGGAGCCAGAAATTCTTAGACAAAGTATTTCGACGTTTTCTCGATTGGCTTCAAGGTACTGAAGGCGATGATGACCACATAACCTTAGCCAATTCGGTGAAATACATTATAATCAACGGAGATTTGGTCGACGGCGTTGGCGTATACCCAAAACAGCTGTCCGAATTGACACTACACGATCTTGACAGTCAATTTAACGGACTAAATCAGCTCCTTGAAGAGATACCTGGCCATATTGAAATTATCATAACTCCAGGGAACCACGATGGGGTTAGAGTGGCCATCCCTCGACCTGCAATCGAAGACCAGTTCCTAGGTCAACTTAAGGATGCAGGATTATCGGTGTTGTCTTTGGGGTGCCCCGCACAAGTGAGCCTGCACGGTGTCAATCTCTTAATCTACCATGGAGATAGCCTCATCGATATCATGGGCGCTCTCTCAAAACCAGATGTGGAAGCCAGTTATGCCGCAATGCGCGAAATGTTAAGGGGACGCCACCTTGCGCCTATCTATGGAAAAAGCACCCCCATCGTCGCTGAACCACGAGATTGGCTGGTCATCGATGAGGTTCCCGACATTCTACACTGCGGGCACATCCATGTGACAAGTGTAGGCAGTTACCGAAAAACCCTCATGATAAACTCCGGAACATTTCAAAGCCAAACAGAATACCAGAAATTAATCGGAATCGAACCCACTCCTGGAGTCGTTCCCCTGGTGAATCTGAGAACCCTAAGTGTAAAGACACTAAACTTCATCTAAACTCGAATAAACTCCCATGAATCTGTCTGCAACGAATGGAGGATGCGGAGGGCCTCCTCTTCTTCCAACAATAAGAGAAGTTTAGCCACATGTTTACAGAATCGATGGAGGACACTCACCCTGAGCCAATCAGGGCAATTGTGCGAAATGGATTTCTTTTCCTCATCTAGCTCAATCATGTAATCTTTCGACCCATGGACAGTGGCTTGAATTTTCAGGGGATTCAGAGAAACCCGTTCGAACTCAACAGCGTTATCAGCCATACCTACCGCACGAGTGAGCCGCGATGAACTCACAAAGATCCGAAGTTGATCACCCAGATTCGAAGGTGATGCAGCTGATTCAGGGGCAGGAATCACATCTTGTGGTCGTACCACTATTCCATCATGAATTTCGAGTTGGTCTTTTGCTTGCAGATTTTGGATAACTTGCTTAGCCTTCGAAGGGGAGAGTGCACCTAGGTCAAACGAGATGAAGAACACTAACTGCTGCAAGGGGACCTGAGTTTTACCCAAAGCACGAAAGGCATAGTCAACAAGTCCAAGGGGGTCCTTAGGTACAGCGAACATCCATCGTTTCACCAAAACGACTATTTTCTCAAGGTAGGAGGTACATAATTGGCGAGAGTTTTGATACGACTATCGCGTTCCAACACATCAGAGACCATTTGTTTTGGTACACTGAGGCGGATATTCTTTGTGCGCCCATACCTCCCCTTACTAACAACCTTCGCATTGACAAGTCCTATCCCATCAAGGTCATTGATAAGGTCACCTACCCGCCTCTGAGTCAATGGATCCATGCCAAGCTGATTACAAAGATCACCATACACGTCTTGAACCTCCCCCGTCACAGGATGCGGATGTTTATGCTTTTCAAGCAGGTAGACAGCATAAAGCACTAATTTCTGTTGAACAGGCAGGGTACGTAACACTTCCAACGTCGTATCACGCTCAATACTTGAACGCGCTTTCTCAACATGTTCGACTTTCACCTCAGCATTGCCTTCCCTTTCCGCAATTTCCACCGCAACACGCAGGAGTTCAAGTGCTCGGCGGGCATCTCCTTCCTCTCTTGCAGCCAAAGCAGCACAAAGATTGATGACTCCAGGTTCTTCTAATATTCCTTCTTTTAGACCGGTTGAGCTTCGGCGACGCAGGATATCTTGCAATTGTGGAGCAGTATACGGATGAAAAATAACCTTTTCTTCACTTAGACTGCTCAGGACCCGAGAATCAAGATAACTCGGGAATTGCAGGTCGTTTGAAATCCCAATCAGACTAACCCGTGCTTTAGATAGCTCATAGTTTATACGCGTCAGTTTGTAGAGCGTATCACCTCCACTTTTCATTACTAGTCGGTCAATCTCATCCAACACGATTATGGTCAACCGATCCTGACTTTCTAATAATTCAACAAGGCGAGAATGAACTTCATCCGTTGGTAACCCAGTAAATGGCACTTTCTGCCCCAACTCAGCACAAATCCGAGCCAACACCCGATAATCTGTATCCACATGTTGACAATTCAGATACACTGCTTTGAAGGGTAATTGCAGTTCGCCAAATTTCGCCGCCAATTCCCGAAGCACATATTGTGTCACAGCAGTTTTCCCAGTTCCTGGTTTCCCGAACACAAAAACGTTTGAAGGCCGACCACCCTTTAACCCCGTGGCTAGTATACTACCAATCTGCGTAATTTGTTCATCTCGGTGTGGTAGCACGTCAGGAACGTATTCATGCCTCAATACCTTTCGATCCTCGATGAGTGTCGGACCAGAACTCAGTCGATCGAAGATGCGGTCAAGTGGTCTGGGGTCGTCCATAACAAGTAATCCTCCAAAATCCCAAAGGAAATACTAGCGTTTCTTTTGGAAGGTTACCATCCTACCCTATTAGCGTTTCGCAGAAAAAGACACTCCTCAAATACATAGTTCATCTATTAATGGTTAATTTGTTCACAATTGGCGCCAAAAACGTTAACATGAGCGAACAAAGAACGCTAATTTACTCCTTTTTTTGCGATAAAATGGATATCATTAATCTTATTCCTGTTAACAACGCCTCCCCCCTTTATTTCCACTGGAAAACTAATCTAAGACCCCATTTAGCTAAATCTTCTTGTTAACAAGTTAACAACTGGTGAACGAGCCAAAAACTTGGAAAAACACCTCTAAATAAGAAATAAAGGGCGGATAACCCTTATTACAATAGTTATACGACTAGATGCATAAGAATCCCCCATCCCCTTATGCATTACTAATACAGACCTTCTGATAATAAGCCACATTTTGGTTTTGAGTCAGTTCACACCGTCACACTTTTAATGCTGTGAACATGGAACCTAGAGTGGACATGGAGAGCTACATAGACCCTAATGGGGTAGAGCAATGAAGAAACGGAAACAGAAAATCACCATTGAAGGCCTCACAATCGATGGCAAACCTTGCGACATAACCATCACTTTCAACGAAGGCCTACCATTGTCCATCACTGAATCCATAGCAACAGCCCTGCAGTCCCAGGAAAAATCTGAGGCTACAACCGACACACTACCCGATGCATTGCAAATCCCCGACTATGAATCCTGGACAGTCAGACAAAAAGTACGATATATCGTCTTGCGTAACTGCCGCCATGGTTGGTTCACATCAAAGGACGTCCAAGAGCTCTACGAACGCACCTTCCATCCACCCATCCCCCTAGCAACCGCCTCAACCTACCTTTCGCGTATGCACAAAGAAGGTAGCCTTACTAGACGAGGATCAGCCGCACAGCGCGAATATCGTGTGAACATCGAAGACCTCACCGATGAGATCGCCACAGTTCTTGCCGACAAAACTTGAGGCTAAATACAATCCTTATTTTTGGATTATTGAAAAATAGTTATGCACTATAGTTATAAACTTTTTATTATTATACGAGGTCAAGTCTTGAGAATGATCGTATCCGATGTTTCTCGATACTCCCCTTTGTTTCCACTGGAACTCGAAGAATTAGTAAAGTTTGTGTCTTGTTTATTCTATTCGAAGAATAGTACCCGTTTGTTTTTATCCCACCTTGTATAAATAGTTTACAGTCTCTCCATAGCTTCTGTTAATATTCTAGAAGATGATTTTGCGCATTTCAAGAATAATTAATGAAATAACAAAGAAACCGACATAAAAGCAGTTCCAGTGGAAATAAGGGGGATTATCTAAAACTAAGCGACCAACTGATAATACACTGACGGACGACCGCGCCGGCCATTTCGTTCAACATATTTTTCAACTACACCAGAAATTAGTAAATTCATCAAAGTATCATAAACAGTAGTACGTGGAATACCTGTTTTCGTTGTAATTTCCCCTCTGGTAAGAGCACCTTTTGATCGTAAGAGATCGGTGATGTGCTCCTTAACCTCTGCTGTTTCCGTGGGCGGTGTGGTTGTTGGGCGTTGCCGTGTTTTGGTCTTCTGTGTGCTTGGGGTCGTCTGTTGCGAAGTCCTGGTAGCGGCCATAATACTACAACTCCACGTCTAGATAAATATCGGGTATTTATATTAGTTGTGGATGATTTCCACTGGAACTTATTGAATTCAATGAAATAAATGAATTCATTTCTGAATGGTAAAAAGCTACCTTCGTTTTTAAGATGCCTTTCGAAGGTTAGCACGTGCGACCAGTGATTGTCCAACGGCGGTGCCTGCATCCCCTGCAGGGACGTTTCGATGCATAAGAAACTCATATCCTTCCGCTTCGATAATTCTTCGGATTGTACGTGTGAGTATTTTGTTGTAGGCGACACCGCCTGAGAATCCGATTTTTGTTAAACCATTAGATTTTGACGCGCCAATAGCTGTTTGCGCAAGTGTTTTTCCTAAAGTTTGGTGTGCAGCTAGTGCGAGATCAGGACCACGAAATTCATCTCGGAGTTGTAGGATTTGATCCACAAGATTACTTATTTTTAACACCTGTGCTTTTCCTTTAAGTTCCACTGGAATATCTAACTGAATACCCGGTTGGTAGGTTCCATTATTCGCGAAGGCTTCAAGCCGAATGGCGGGTTCACCTTCATAAGTTCGCTGAGTGGATACACCTAATAACGCAGCCAGTGAATCTAGAACGCGGCCCGTGCTTGAAGTCACTGGTGTGTTAATATCT
>JAEOUH010000022.1 GCA_016839365.1 Candidatus Hermodarchaeota archaeon | reverse complement strand
CCGAATTCTTCTCATCTTGTGAATCCTATTTGTAGGATAACTTGTTTTTCGAAAGGGAGAAATATGACGGTTTATAAGGAAGCTTCACTCCCGATGGGTGGGGTGAATTGGATGAAAAGTCCTAGAATTTCCAAGTATGATTTGTCTCCGTATGTGGGTGAGTTGGAGTTGTCATCGCGGACGCGGGTGCGTGCGGCAGCGATTCTGGTGGATGCGGAGCAGGCGGGGTTGACGGCACGGAAGGCGCCAGAAAGCCTCATGGCGGCGGCGTTGTATATTGCCTGTATCTTGGAAGGTGAAAGACGGACCCAGGGGGATATTAGCCAAGTGATTGGGGTGGCCGCCAATACCATTCAAAGCCGCTATAAACAGCTGGTACAAGAGCTGCACATAAAATCTAAATCATTGTAAAATTGATTTATTTCTTGGACGGTAAAATTGCTACCTTTCTTTGACGTGATATTAAAGAAAAATAAATAGCAATTGATTTTATCAAGTATGAATTCCATGACTTCGAGGGCTTTTCCTTGCTTTGAAGGAAATTCAAAGCTTCTCTGACCTTTTACCGTTTTTCGGCTTCATGCTTTTCTGGATGCTCGTAAACAAGCTATTACTGTTGAAGATCTCCTCATCATGACCTCTGGTCTTCCATGGGACGAGTTAGGTTATCCTTTCACTGATCCCAATAACGATTGGTACCGCATGACCACAAGCCCTGATTGGGAGCAATTCATCATCGATTGACCCATAGACAATAATCCGGGTCAACACACAACACAAATCCTAGCTTTCTACAAAGCACGGCGGGTCGAATAAGATCCCGTAATTTGCTTACCCTATTCCGATTCTATGAATTTCTTCAAGTAATACTTGAGTTTTTAAGGCGTTTGATAGAATATGGAACACTTACCCTTGAAGAAAGGTAAGAAATAATTCATCTATAATAAATTGGTGAAAAAATTGGCTGAACGTCCACTTGGAGTAACAATCCTAGCTATTTTGCAACTAATCGCTGCTCTGCTTCTGCTTTTCTCCGGAGTTATGGGCATTCTTGCTGGTCTAGCTATTCCGTTCTTTGGGATCTTTCTAATTGCAATAGGTGCAATGGCGCTCATCTTTGGTATCATTGGGTTGATCCTCTTCATCGGGCTCTGGCGTCTGAAAGGATGGGCTTGGTGGCTCGCATTCATCATTAACCTCATTTCGGTAATACTTAGTATCTATAGCTTCTATATGTCTGGTTTTACGGATTACTTCCAACTTGTTAACATGATTATCCCACTAATCATCGTCATCTACCTCTTCTTCGTCAAGAAGTATTTTTAGACAAACTTATGTTATCTTAGCAAAATTTACGGGTGTCTCCATTGGGGGCACCTTTCTTTCTTTTTACTTGTAATCTGACATATGTTCCATTATCATCATATATTCCCAGTTAAGACGTATCGACCTGAGAAAAATCTGCAAATATGATAATATTCGCAGATGGACAGAATTCATCAAAGTATACTACTGTCTTTTAATTACTTGATCCCTTTGAGAAGGTTCTTTTATCTGGATGAGCTCTGGATAGTAACAGATCATGTTTTACTGTTTTCAGTGGCAAATCGTTACGGCGAAGACTACTGCGACCAGGATTCCCAAAAGTGCGGCTTCCCCCGGGTAGCCAGGGATGCCTTCGGGGAGTCCGGTTATCTCAGGTGGTCATGGGGGTCTCGGAGTGCAGTCACAGAACCCACTCCCTCAGGTCACGACCCATTCACACGGTGACTGGCAGAACATAGGTCCTAATATGTTATAGCTGATTACTACAAACACGAGGATTATGACTATGGCGACGATGAGGACGACAACATATCGTCTGGTTTTTTTGGGTGCATGGCGTCGCTTCTCTCCAACTGATACCCTAGGTATTAGTTGAATATATTCTAGCATATTAATGCTCTACAGTCGAAAAATAAGGATGCATAGTGTTGGAGTACGGTTATGCCCAACGACCGGTTCGATAGGTTACGGGTCGATATTTGGTTCGGGTATTTTCGAGCCGTTCTTCGCCAGTCACTTTTCGTTTGTCTGGGCGGTTGGAGCGGGCGTATCGATGATAACGACGTTTAGTTAAGTCCTTGTCTGTCATGGTCTTCATTAAGAGGTAATGAATTGTAAGAAAAAAAACACTTCCATTGTGTATTTTCTCATTCGAAGGACTGACTAAGAAAATTAGCTCGTGTATAAGTATACAGGTTGTAGTTTCTGCTTTTTCCTGAATGTAATGAAGGTTAAGATTTCCTTGAGGAATGGGCGCACACTTGCCGTCTTACCCTATTCTAAAAAGGTTGAGTGCGAAGAATGAGTGGGAATGAATCAGTGTCATATGAACAGATTAATGGGTTAATTCAGGATTGGAAACAAGGTCGAAAACAGCGGTTTCGGGGGAGAACGTTTGCCAGACAGCCGAAAGAATACCAGCGGTTTGTGGCTCGTGTAGCTGCGGGATTCTTACCGCAAATTCGGGAGTTTGTGACCGCAGAGGAGACAACGCGGAAGGCAGTGTTGAAGGATTGGCGAAGGCTGGTTGCGGATCTAGAGGAGGATTTGCGGATGTTGGATGCGTTTGATCCTACAGGGCAAACTCAATTTTTTGCCGCTTATGTGATTATGCATGGTATTATGGATGATAAGGTGACGTTGAAAGCCTTTGAAAAGTCGCAAGTTGAGCCGGTTGATGAGTTTGGAAATTCGATCCTCATTAGTCGGATAGCTGCATCTGTCGACACGATTCTTGATCAGACGTATCATGCCGTGCGTGGGATGACGGGGAAGGATTTGCGTTTATCCCTGTTGCGGAAAGCGTCTCAAGGGCTCCAGAACGCGTTAGCCCAAGGATTAGTGAAGGAGTTGTCCGATGCCAAGGCGTTGCTCCACCCACAATTGAGTGTGGTGGAAATGGAATTAGAGAAGTACCATTTTGGCACGGCTTTACCCTAAAAGTAAGGTCACCATGGATTATTTCATCGGGACTGAATAGATTGTTTGTTGGAGCTTTTGTTTGATAAATGAGATTGAATTAGTCAGTCACGATTATTCCGCTTCTTTGGTCTTTTGATTCGGAAGCTTTCTTTTGTGACTTCTATACTGATACACATTTAGGATTATACTTCCTGTTAGCACCACTCCTAGAATTACACAAATCAATGGTCCCTGGTAAGCGGTGTGAAGCAAGTTTTGTTAGTGTATTCGAAACGGATTTTATTCCCGAATCATAACCTCCTATCCTTAGACTTGGTATCTGGAGGTTGTACGAATATGGAAACAACGAGGCTGGCTCGTCAGTTGGGAAGGGCGTTAATCGCTTGGAGCATTGCTAGCATTATCGTGGGTGTGATTCTCCTTCTGGTGCCCGTTAGCCTGCTGCAAGGTGTTGGTCTCCAAGCTCTGTTGTGGGGTATCATCGACATTATCATCGCGTTGGTCGGTATCTTCCGGCAAAAGGAGCAATCTGCTGATAAGGTGGCTCGGTTTCTTCGCATCAATGTCTTCTTGGATATTGGGTACATGTTGGTCGGTGTGTTATTGGTTGTGTTCTTGTGGGTTGACCAATTCATGCTTGGTAATGGAATTGGAATCATTATCCAGGGGGCGTTCTTGTTTATCTTAGATCTTTCCTTTTATCAGAAATTTCAGCCTCTCATCGAAGCGCGGTAATCACCGGGATGCTGGTAGCATCTCTCTCCGAATAAAATTAGCAATTGGTTTCCTGTCATTGAAAAAGGAAGGCATCCTTTGCCGCTTCTATCAATCCAATTCCCAATCTTGTTTGTTCCAGAAATAGGCTTCGTATTCGAGTGGATCAAGTTCGGCTACGACTTCTCCGGGTTGAGTCCAGATTTCGATGTGGCTACCATATCCTGCTAGAATTACTTCTTTCACAGGAATTTCGTAGATTGGGTCATATGTTGATTTCCCAAAGGTGAGACGTCCTTTACCGATTTCCGGAGTATTCCAACGAAAGTCGTTTTCCAGGCGGATAAGCACAGGAGGATACTCGAACCCTTCACCGGTCACACTAGGGACGGCTTTTATGTTATAAGTAGCGGTTTTGGGGAGTTCCTGTTTCAAGGGACCTTCGAGTTGAAGCGTAAGCGTAATGATGCGTTTACCACGTCGGACACAAGTGCCGGTCACATAGTTACCACGTTCTTCGACAGCAATGAATTCGGCGATTTTCTTTGGGTATCCTTGATTTTCTCGGCCTAGCCACATGGGTGTATCTAGGTTGACTGGCATCGATATACAATAGTTCCCAATCACGCCTTTGTATTGGGCCGAGAGAAAAACTGCTGCTTCATTGTAAGGTTCGCTAAAATTAGCTTTCCCGAATTCTGCAACATAGACTAAGCCGGTTGGGAGCGGTGTAGGTTCGAGGGGTGGGGGTAATACGCGTTTTACAACTTTGGGATCAGTGAGGAATGAAGCAAAGACCATCTTTGTGTCACAGACCATCGAACCTTCGGCGTAATGCTGCTTGCGTTTTTTCAACTCTTCAGGGGTTCTTACGAGTCCCAAAAATCTCACCTATATCTTCATACCTTAATGATGTGATAAAAAACCTGTTAAAAATTTGTTCAGTTGTAAAATAACAAAAAAAGCTTACCAGTCTTGCTGACGGATACGTTTGTCATGCAGGATAGCCCAAATGTAATCTTTTCCGTGAACGAGACCTGTAAGCTCTCCGGGTCCTTTAAGGGGGACATGTCGGAAAGCCGCCATTACCTCCCTACGGGTTAATGGGTACTCAGTTTGATCCGTGATGAGTGCGTCTTCGTTCAAGCTGTAGGTGAATTTCAATCGCTTCTTGGTGTAGAAAACCTTACCTGCGTTTTCAGCGATACGTTCCCAAACTTCAGAGAATGGTATCATGTAGTTTAATGCTCCAGATCACTTTGCATCAGGGTACTCATTATTTATTTTTCTTCTCACAAATAACCGATAACAAAAGAACGATGGCGATATCAATGATGGACGCAGGTCGTAAATTTCTCAAAGCACATGATTGGACATCAACTCCCGATATCATTACAGATCAACAAAAGGGTCTACCTCCGCCTCCATTCCAGAAACCCTTTTCGAAAGCTTCACAGATGATTGACTTAGTCGCCCCGCAAGATTTTGATTTGTTCCCAATCCCATTGCTTGAGGCAATAAACCGTCGCAAAAGTCATCGTGGATATATTAAAGAGCCCCTTTCTCTCGAAGAACTTTCGTTTTTGCTCTGGGTAACCCAAGGAATCCATAAAGTAGCGATTGATAGTAGACATGGGCGAATCAAAACCACAAAACGAACGGTTCCTTCAGGTGGATCCCGGCATCCATATGAAACCTATCTAGTGGTCTTTCACGTGTCTGGGCTTCAACCTGGGATGTACCGGTACCTTGCTCTTGAACACAAACTCCTATTCCTCTCTCCAGCGAAACCTGATCTTGCAACCCAGCTAAGTAACATCTGTCTGAGACAGAACTTTGTCGCCCGTGCGGCGGTGGTGTTTATTTGGGCAGTAATTCCATATCGAATCGAATGGCGGTATAGTGTCGCTGCACACAAAGGGACTGCAATTGAAGCCGGACATATCTGCCAAAATCTCTACCTAGCTTGTGAGGTAATAGGGGCAGGAACGTGTGCCATTGCCGCATATGATCAAAAGGCGCTTGATGAGTTACTCGAGTTAGATGGAAATGATGAATTCGTGGTCTATCTTTCTCCTGTAGGAAAAATCCCACATCAAAGCCGCTACGCCCGTAAGACACAATAGAATGCCGGGACCGGTACATACTATAGTTGATACTTAGAATAGAATCCTCATACACTACTTGGATGTGGTTTGTAATGCCCAGAGTTATCGATTTTGAGATTCCAGCTGATGATATCAAACGGATAACAGCGTTTTATCAAACCGTCTTTGGCTGGAAGGTTGAAAAATGGAAAGGTCCAGTCGACCATTGGTTCTTAATCACAGGTGATGATGCAGAGCCTGGGATTAATGGATCATTTGCCCGGCGCGAGGATTTCCCAGAAGGAGCCACGGTCAACGTAATCGGTGTTGAAGACATCGACAAATACATCAAGCTCATCAAAGCCAACAACGGCACCATAATCGGTGAAAAAATCACTATTCCCGGTGTGGGCTATTACGTTTACTTCAAAGACACTGAAGGAAACCTTATGGGGATGATGCAGTACGACTCGACGGCAAAATAATCACCTTTTGCCAGGGATGATTAATGGATCCGGCATATCCGAAGCTTTCTGAGTCCTTAGAAACAGGCAGGCTCCTTGTCAGGAAATATAAAGCGGGAGATGGAAAAGCGCTCCTTGCTTTACTGGAAAGGAATAACAATCGGCAGTTTCTCCTCCCGAATGTGGAAGAGGTTGCGAAAATCAAAGACATTGATGCCGCAGAGGTCAAGGTTCGCCAACACGCTGAGGAGTGGGAGGATAGGAAAAGATTTGTCATGGGTATCTGGAGGAAGAAAGATTCCCTCTATATTGGTGAGATTTGGATCGAGCCGAATCAATGGAATGTACCTTCCTTTGAACTTGGTTGGTTCCTTGATGCAGGAGTTCTCGGAAAAGGCTTGGCTACCGAAGCCGCAAACCGTTCTCTAACATTCCTCTTCAACAATTTACAAGCTCACAAAGTTATCGTGATTACACGCGATACAAATTTGCGAAGCATCAAACTCGCCGAACGACTTGGGTTTAAACGAGAGGGTCATTTTCGGGAAGCACGAATTGAAAACGGATCCCGTTACGGTCTTGTCTTTTTTGGCCTCTTAAAATCCGAATTCCTCTGCTAAACCAATATGATGGAAACTGTCGTTTTCTGAATTATTAGGTTCATAAAAGATGCAATAGCTAGGTTTGTTTTCAGAATTTTCTCCCTAGCCGGTATCCAAGACCATAAATCACCCTTCTACGGTTTTTTTCATAAGACTACTTCAAGGAGATTTTGAACATTGCCAAGTTATATTCCGTGGCTACTAAGGAAAAGCACTTTACTACTCTTTCTTCTGCTGATGGTGGCTGTTGCTCCCTCAGTATTGCCGTTTGATTCTAGTGACACCTTGGCCCAATCTTCTCCTGATATGACTCAGGCGCGTGTAGCTATCTATGATGTGCAACGGAATGACAACTATAGCTTCACGGCTTGTTCGCATATGTTCCGGTGGATGAATGCCACGGTAGAACATCTCAATGGTACTGCCATCCAGCAGGGTGCCCTACGCTATTTCGATCTTCTCGTCTTACCGGCATTCGCCCCTAGCGCCTATCAACGCGAATTAGCACCATTGGGAAAGGAACGTATCCGACAATTCTTAGCCACTGGTGGATCTTTGTTCAGTGTCTGCCACGGCACGGTATTTGTTGTCACCAGTTTAGGAATAATTGATGCCACTTTGCATTATGTTGGTCCTTCAGGCGTTCAATGTCATGATCATCATACTGGTGAACTTAAAATTACAGAGATGCGCGTGAACCAAGCGTTCACTGGTCCAGACCTCTCAGAAGAACCACCTTCCTATATGGTCTTCACCTCGGGGGCATCCTACTTCGAATTCCACGACAATACCAACATTATCCCAATACTGTCCTATGCTGATACTGAATTACTCGGGGTGATTGCCTTCCGATATGGACAAGGAACTGTGATGTTGTCTAGCCCACACACTGAGTTCGAAGAAGGAAACGATCGAGATGGGCTGAGCCAAGATCACATTACCCACTGGCCCACATACCAGAATCTCCAAGATCCTGATTCTGAATGGAATCTGATGTACAAAGTATCTAGTTGGCTCGTTAACACTTCTCCCGGAATGCCCCTCGAACTGTACATGGGAATTCTAGCCCTAATTGGAGGTAGCTTTGTGGTACTCTTTGTTGTACTGCTTGCCATTGATCTTCGAACACGGAAACGATGGCAAATAGCCATACGTTGTCCATAAATAGAAAAATACCAAAAATCGAATAGTCATTCACCCTTTGGTCGGATTCAATAATGGTTCTCCAATCAAAATGGTTCTTGTTGTTTACCTTCCTACTCTTGACTCCCCTAGCCATCAGCGCAGAACCAAGCGTCCTACACAATACAGATTTCCAAAGAGATTATTGGCCCACAACGGGTTGGCGCGGTGTTCAACCTGAAGTACAAGGAATGAATACTACCCTGCTACAAGCATTCTGGCACACAATATCTTCCACTGACAACGTGCAAGGTTTCCTTCTCATTCGCAACGGATATATTCTATTTGAGGCATACGCCCCGGGAATAAGTCCAAATCACCTCTGGCGCATTTATTCCTGCACAAAGAGTGTCTCAGCTGCTGCCTTTGGGCTAGCTCTAGCAGATGGATTAGTGGCCAGTGTTAACGATTCCGTTCTTGATTACTTTCCAAATCGAACAATTCAAAACCCGGATCCCTGGAAATCCACCATGTCAATATGGCATCTTCTTACCATGTCCTCTGGTTTGGAACGCAGTGATTTTGGACTGGGGACAAAACCTGATTGGGTCCAATATCTCCTCGATTCACCCATGTCGAATGAGCCCGGTGACTTCTGGAATTACAATGGTGGCTGCAGCCATCTCTTATCGGCAATTATTACGGAAACAACAGGGTTGTCAATGGAAACCCTTGTGCATAATCGACTGTTCACACCCATGGGCATTTCAACATACGAATGGGGTGATGATCCGCAAGGAGTCACGACAGGTATGGCGGGTCTGAGCTTGAGCTTACGTGACTTGGCAAAAATCGCTTTTCTGTATCTGAATAACGGCACATGGGGGGCCTCACAACTTCTCCCCGATGAATGGATTGTGGAGTGCACAATTCCCCACTTTGTCTTTAGCTATGGGGAAGGGTATGGCTATCAATGGTGGATTGATATTCCCATCTCCGGTTATTCAATGAGGGGTGCAGGGGGTATGCGGGTTTTTGTACTTCCCCAAGAAGATATTGTTCTTGCTTTTGGTGCCGCCCCCTATGGCTCCGAGGAATACTATGCATATTTCGATGAGTTCATCTACCCGGCAATCATTGGTGATCCAATTAGGCTTCCTGCATCGATGTGGGACCAGCTATTCCCTTTCATGTTGGGAGTCACGATTCTGGGTATTTCTGTCGTTTTAGTATTTCTGCTTTGGAAGCGTAGAACCCCGTAGTGTGTTTTATAGTGGTTTCAGTATCTCGGAATGAATTTACGGAACCTTCAGATATGCAAAAACCTTTTTCTGTGGCGTTTCCAAACTTGACTTAAGCCAATCGACAAGTTCGTAAACTACAGCTCTGTCTGTAATGAAAGGTGACTCATCATTCCTCGGGGCCTGGTTGTTAGTCAGTGGGACACCAAAGAAGGACTGAAGATACTCTCCAAGTATCCTGGTTCCTTGGACTTTCAGGTCAGCGACATGTCCATGATGTATTATGGCAGTGCTCCACAGGACTTGGGAACCACCTTTCAAGTTTTTCCCACAAAAGAGGTTAAGGAACGTGCAGCAGTTGCTTGCACACGTCTCTTGCTAGATGGTGTTGAAGACGATATCTGTCTCTTCGTGCTTCTTACGGCTGAAGAAGAGGGCTCCGCCTATGAGGAAATTCTCCTCAGGACATTGCAGCGAATAACAAAAACAAGCGGGAACCCTTCAAATAGAAAACGGCGGTATCGGCAAATTCTTTCGGATAGCTACAGAAAAATTGAGCGTCGTGGTGGGTCACGCGACCAATCGCTGTGTCCCTACGTCTATGAACGACCAATTAAGACCGATAAAATGACCTCCTTCTGCCGCGTGGTTAAGAAACAATGCTATTTAACAATCTATGACATGCCCGGATACCCCCAATGTCCCCGTTATATTCGACGACAACGCCAAAACCAACTCGCAAACGCTCGCCAGTTGGTCCGTGCTGGAATCCAACGCATCCTCGAAGACTACGATCAAGAGCGACAGAAGTTTAAAGAAGCAAAACCAGGTGTCTGGACTGAGCCAGTTCATGCAATCCTCGATCGCCTGTTCGCAATCTTGGAGGTGAAACCAGAAACTGAAGAATACGCCCACAACATCGTTGAATATGTCGGGCAAGAAGGTCTCTTCCAAGGGCATCCACGACCAATCATCGCCGCTTCCATTGCCTACTACAGTGCAAAACAAACCGGGGATTCTATACCCGAAAACGATATAATCGAACTTGTGGGTTGTTCACGTACATCACTGCGTCGCAACTACCGGGAGCTCCGCAACCTCCTGAGTTCGGATGAAAAAAAGCTCCCCCAATACAAACAACGACGGCGACGCGCTACACCTCAAGAAAAAGCCATCACCCGTGCCGAATAACCAAAAGGAGAAACACCATTCGATGATTCACAACATCTTCATCATGACCCGCGACGGCCGCCTTGCCTTCCACCGCCAATACTGGTCAGTGGAAATCACCTCCGAAGAACGACAGGAATTCCTTGCCACCTACAAACACTTCGAATCCGAACTTGGCAGCAAAGTCGATCTCCCTATCCATGTCAAAAACATCAAGTTCATCTACCAAGAAGCCGGCACCCATCTCCTCCTTGTTTTTGCCGTCGACATGAGTGACGAAGATGAAAAAATCAAAGGCACACTCAAAAAAACCCAGGAACTCCTTATTACCAAATTCAACCACGAAATTGACGCCTATATCCAAAAACCCGTCCCCCTTGGCGAAGCCTTCAAAGGCTTTGCGACCGAACTTGACAATGTCATTGTCACCATGCTCAAAATCTGCCTCCTCGGCCAAGGCGGGGTCGGCAAATCCACCATGCTCAAACTTCTCACCGCCGACAGCATCCCCGGCGACTACTACCCCACCATCGCCGTTGACATCGAAACACTCCAGGGCGTCCGCTTCGGTCCCTACGAACTCGCCGTCTGGGATTTTGCTGGCCAAGACCGCTTCCGCAGCCTCTGGAACTACTACCTCCGCAACGCCGACGCCGTCTTACTCGTCACCGACTCCACCCTCAAAAACGTCCTCGAAACCCGCGACATCCTCGAAATCGTCCGCAAAAACTCTCCATCTTCCATAGTCTGGTCCATCGCCAACAAACAAGACCTTCCCGGTGCCCTCGCCCCTAAACTCGTTCAACGCATCCTCGGAGTGCAAGCCTACGGATTAGTCGCCATCGATCCCCGCTACCGTGAAATCCTTTACAAAATCATTCTCGGTGCTGTGGCAGAAGCAACCACAGACTAGCGAAAACTCAAAAATCCTCATTATTCTTGCGAAAAATTGCAGAAAGCTACAACTTGAAACCTCGGAATTCCGGAACCGACAAACAAGTTAAATACGGGAATCCAGATAGTCAAAACCGAGTGTTAACGGGTCACTTTAAAACCCATAGCTACAGAACCTATTTGAATAAACGGGAGTTTGAAAGTATGCCAAAAGGTCTAAGCATATGCAGGTGGGACGACAAGGTCGGACTTCGTATCGTTGGGGTGTACCCTCGCAATCTTGAAGTTTCTGAAGATGATATGTTGCGAGTATTCACTGCCCATGCGATGGGTAAACCCGAGGCTGGGTTTCTCACGATGACGCTTGAAGGAACGAATCTGGCGGTGAGTAGTTTTTACACCGGGATTCTTCGAGGCCGTGATCAGTTCTGTATTATGTTGTTTATGGAGCTGGATGAGGAGCCACGTGCGTATGAGGAGGGGTTGACGCTTGCGTCAAGTGAGATTGTGGAGAATATTGGTGAGCCCGAGTTTGTGGAGTATTTGGGTGAAGTATTTGAGAAGCTGAAGCGGATGGTGGAGCTGTCGGTGGAGCAGCGGCTTGCCAAAGTCTTCGTGGATCAGGAGACCCGATTACTCATGCACAAGTTGGCTAGGGGTGGGATTTCAGCCGAGGAGTTACGAGAATGGCTTGAGCTGCAGACCGGGAAGCACTATCCAGACTTAGGTCTGGTAACATTGTCCTTATTGCGTAGTGGGCTAGTAGAAGAGGATTGGATTAACGCTGTGTCTGATAACTGTGTCTTTTTAGTCAATGACTTACTCGGGGCACGGTTTCCACCTGAACAATCACTAAAATTAGCCAAGAGTGGCGGTTTGAACAAACAACAGTATGCCGAATATGAGACACGAGTGAAGGGCTTTTTCGAGGAGTATCAGTGGACTGAAGAAGATACGATTATGATTGGCCAGCTGCTGCTTGATCCTGATATCTATGATGTAACCAAGACCCTACGACGGAAAATCGCACATAAATCCGAGCTGGTTGGTGTCGTTGAGAAGGAAGCATCGCTAGATAATGTATTGCGTCGATTAGAGCAGGTGCAAGTGATTACGAAGATGGGTGAGGATACTGTTGAGGTGTCAGCCAACGATGACCCCCTGATTATGTTAATTGCTGATGTGCACTTTGAGTCCTTTTTCCCTGAGTTTCTGGTACTCCGTATCCAGGAACGCTTAGAGGCCAAGGACATTCATCCAGATATCGCGAAACGGCATCTTGAACTTCTCAGTGAGATGTACATGCGTATGCGTGAGAAGATGAAGGAACGCAAGAAACGGAAGAAGGAAGAGGGTGAAGAAGAACTTCCCGAGATGGAAACGGAAATGACTCCACCTCCTGAACTTGCTGAGACAGAAGCTCCAGAAACCACTGAGTTACTTGAAGTTGATGAGAAAGAAGCGAAGCGGATCCAGAAGGAAGAAGAGAAGGCGCGGAAGGCTGAGGAGAAGCGTTTGAAGGCTGAGGAGAAGCGTTTGAAGGCTGAGGAGAAGCGTTTGAAGGCTGAGGAGAAGCAGAAGCAGAAGGAAGAGGAAGAGGCGCGGAAGGCTGAGGAGAAGCGGCTGAAAGAGGAAGAGAAGCAGCGGAAGGAAGAAGAGAAGCAGAAGAAAAAAGAAGAGAAAGAAAAGAAGTAGGAAAAATAAGCGAAAGCTACCTAGATTCTCAATCCACAGCTCTTCAATCAGTAAGGGATCCTTGACGATTTGTGGCACTGATTTCACGTGCCGTTTCCCACGATTTTCGTACGATTTCAGGAAACTCGCTATTCTTTCGAATCCAACCAACAAGGAATCGTCTTGTCTTGGGATCATTTGGATAGCCGCTACCAAAGTCTCCATACTTTTGATGGAATTCGCGTATCCGCTGGTCGCGGCGAACCTTTGCGATAATTGAGGCTGCGGCAACGATAGGGTATGTTGAATCAGCTTTGTGTTCGCTGACGATCTTTCTCGGTGTGGTTAACTGTGAAAAAATAATTCGCCCATAACGTTCAGCATTCACATCCGAGGCATCTACATATGCAACATCCCATTTGAGTTTGTTCAAAACCTTCGCCATCCATTCTGCCTCTAAGACGTTCAAACTACGCTTCTTTTTTCGTTCAGCGTCAATTTCCTTTGCACTAATCTCTAGCACTTCGACTCTATTGGCGAGGTTATAAACCCGCTGCGCAAGCAATTCACGGCGACGAGAGCTTAACGTCTTTGAATCCCGAATCCCCCATTCAATAAGAGTATCTTCTTGGGACGAAATTATTACAACTCCAGCAATCACTAGGGGTCCGATGACAGGACCTCGACCTGCTTCATCGACACCCACAATTTGATGCGTCAATCACAACACCAACCTAGTTATTCTCTTTGTTCCGAAACCATTAACAATTACTCAGGCTTATTAGTTCTTACTTACTTTGCTTGCTTGTGGCGCTTATGACAGAGTGTAAGTATCCTGAAATTTGGCTCAGTATTCTCGATGGAAAGTTCCGAGTATCCTCGCGGTTACCTGCCCCTGCAAAGGTTCCCGAGGATTTCAGATGTATCACTCCTGAAGGAGAGACCACACCGATCTGTGTTTCACCATTATATGAATCCATTCACGACGCTAAGGGTCGTGCTGCAGCTCTCCAAGCTGATCTCCAAAGACAGGGCTGTAAGGTGATGTTTTTCTTCGAGTTACGACCAGCTGTTGTGGGTGATCCCCACTCTGAAGGCTAGTTTGATTGTCTGACTCTGGTGCTTTCTTTTTTATCGCTGCCTGTATCTTTTTTGATCGCCGGCGGATAACAATCCGGTAAAGCACATAACCGACAAAGAAGATGAGGAGAAATGCCAGGATAACCGTTTCGAAGAAATCAATGATATTGAGTAAAACTAATCCTAAGAGCCACCCCGAGATGCCCAGAATTAGATACCGCGGTAAGCAACCCAAGAACGTGAGGAGGGTATAACGTTTTGGATCCGATCGAATGGCTCCATACAATAACGAGACTACTGAGAGGGGAATAACTGGGATCGCACGGGCAGTGAATAAGAAGATTTCATCCCGTGAAGACTTCTCCAAACTTTGTCGTGTATATTCAATTTCCTCAATTGAAGTCCCAAGATATTTGCCATATCGTTCAATGATGGGGTAGCCACCAAAGTAAGCGATGCCATAGGCAAAGAACGATCCAATAGTAGCTGCAAGGGCTCCAACAAACATGACGCTAAACAGGATGACAAGAAGCGCTTGCACCGGATCTAACCCAATGGTTAGAATGGCTCCCGCTGCCATTGGAACTAAGGGTGAAGGAATCGGTGCGATAAAGGTCTCAATCATTACACCGATGAAGACGCCAAGAGGACCTAAGGCATGGACCCATGAGATTAGGAGCCACATGAGGCCTTCAATCCACGCATCTACAGCCTGTAACCAGGCAAAGAATTGATCAATAAACAATTACAGTCTTCCTCAAACACTATTAGACCTGAAGCGTTAGCTTATTCACCAGGATGCTTACTCATAATTTCTTCCCGTGACGGAAACTCTGGATCATCAACTAGTGAGATGGTTCCATATCGTCCTGCAGATAGTTCCATTTCTCCACGAAACGTTTTGATGAACCCGTTTTCAACTTCAACAATGGCTCCTTCATCGACCATGTCGATATCATCGTTCCATAATGAGAGCTTGATCGTGCCAGTTTCATCACCCGCTTGAGCCGTGGCCACTCGGGCTTTGCCATAGCGTGTCTCCACATCTCGAACGGGCTCTAAGGAAAGGATACGCAACCGAATGTTAACACTTCGGGATGCGGAAGTTAATTCATGGACTTTCATTTTTTAGAACCTACGTAATTGGAAGTTACCATGGATGTATCAAGGCACACTTTTTAAGCTTGTAGGAATGCAAGATTTTGAGGAAAAGAAGGGGCTATTGATGTCGAAGGCGGTTACTACTCCCGCAACTCCGTTTCAGGTCTTGGCAGATGTTTCTGAGGCTATTATGGGAACCTCGGGTCGTTTAGAAAAAATGGATCTGGCTGGGGCGTTCCTGGCAAATTTATCGGTTGATGAGACTGAAATTGGGGCCTTACTCCTTATTGGGCGTCCTTTTCCACGGACTAGCCAACGGACGTTGGCTCTTGATTGGAAAGCCCTCAATCAGATTCTCCAGGAGCTTCTTCACCCATCGCGGGAATTGTTAAATGAACTCTTTGCACAATCAGGAGATATTGGTGAAGTTATATACCAATTGTATCTTCGTTCGGGAGCTATCCGGCAATCGACATTGTTTACAACGCCTTTGACAATACAGGATGTCCATTCCACTTTTACCGAAATCGCAGATGCGCAGGGCCCGGGGTCCCGAAAACGAAAAACCACATTACTCCGAGCCTTATTCACACGTGCCTCACCGCTAGAGGCGAAGTATATCGCAAAACTGCTTGTGGGGGATCAAAGGATAGGTTTCAGTGCTGGAATGTTGGAAAGTGCAATCGCCCGAACGCTGAATATACCTCTGGACTTGGTTCGCCGTGCGAATATGCTCACAGGTAATATTGGTGAGGTAACACGGAGGGCTTTTCATGAGGGCTCTGAAGGGTTGGAAAAGGTGGAGCTTTGCGCGTTCGTTCCCTTGCTTCCTATGTTGGCCGCACAAGCCGAAGATGTCAAAGATGCCCTGAAAATTCATGATGGAACATCGGCTTTTGAAATGAAGCTGGATGGCGCCCGTGTTCAGATTCACCTACAACGGGCTGTCAACCAGACCCAGATACGCATTTACAGTCGCCGGTTGACCGAGGTCACGGAAAGCCTTCCTGATCTGGTAGAATTAGTTGGCAACCAAGTTAGTTTACAAAGCTGTATCCTTGAAGGGGAAGTGCTGTCACAAGGACCTGACGGACGTCCTTATCCCTTCCAATATCTAATGCGACGGTTCCGACGGGTTCACAACGTTGAAGAAATGATTGCAGAAATTCCTGTAACCTTGTACCTGTTTGACTTATTAATGGAAGACGGAAATGTCCTCATTGACTCACCCTACCAAGTCCGTCGAAAGCGCCTCGAGAAGGTTAGTGGCGCTGTTAACCTAGTTGAACAACTTGTGACCTCCGATTTCTCAAAGGCCCAATCGTTTTTTGATAAGGCCATCGAGGCTGGGCATGAGGGTCTTGTTGCAAAACGCTTAGACAGTACCTATCAGCCAGGTAAACGAGGAAAGGTTTGGTTGAAGGTTAAACAAAGTATGGAAACCCTTGACCTGGTGATTATTGCAGCTGAATGGGGAACGGGGCGACGACATCGATGGCTGAGTGACTATCATCTTGCCGCGCAGGACCCTGAAACTGGAGAGTTTCACATGCTTGGAAAAACCTTCAAGGGGCTAACGGATGCGGAATTTGAAGAGATTACCCAGCATCTCCTGGATCTTAAGATTGAACAACGTGGGGGCATTGTCACAGTACACCCACGGATTATGGTCGAAGTTGAATATGATGAGATTCAACAAAGCCCTACGTACAAGTCCGGCATGGCGCTTCGCTTCGCACGAATTAAACGACTACGCTATGATAAAGATCCGAATGAAGCTGACACCATCCAACATGTGCAAGAGCTCTACGATTCACAGTTCCAACGGAAGGCGGCAACCAACCGGGTTGGTCGCACTGAATAGCGTTGTCTTCTACAATCTGGGTTCTCAACTTCGAAGGCGAATTTCCTCTGATGCGGAAACCCATCGTGGTCCTAACGTTTGATTGAATAATGCAATGTAACTTGCTTGGTCGCTAACAACTGCAACGATTTCCCCCTGATTCCCATAGGTAGGGGCGATGAGAACTTCTTCCCCATCCCTGGATCCACCGTAGAACTCCATATTCGGGTTATCCCAGATTCGGATATTCCCATGTTGTAAGAGCTTCTGGGCACTAGCCAACTGTTTTTCTCCATCAAACGTGGTAATTATATGTACACGGCTTTTTGGTTGAATTTTACTAAGTTCCGTTACTGGCACCTCATCAAACGAGGGATATACCAAGGTAATCGTTTCATCAACTCTACGAAACATGTCTAACAAATGGTTTTGAATCCCTTCGCAGGTAACAATACGCCAAGTTCGCTCAGCTTCAGGGGGTTCTAGTTTTGTAAGCGTATCCCATAGACCGATAAGAATGTCTTCCGTTTGAACTGCCTGTGTTCGCAAGCGGTCTAGAGTTGGCTCAGTTTGTGCCGAGAAGAGTTGCAACGAGTTCACAGCTGTTGTCTCGGCAGTCTTAGCTCGTGTATTAATTTCTTTTGCCAGAGTCTGATAATCAGTTTTCAAAGTTTGGCGTTCTTTGCTCAGGGTACGACTAATACGCCTCCCTGTTTGTTGAGTTTGAGTCACTAGTCCGTCTTTAGCGTTCTCCAGAACTTGAGTGACGGATGCAATGAAGGATTTGTTCTTTTGCTGAAGATCTGTTGATGTTGTACCTTTCAAACTCTGTAGGCTTTCCTTCGTTCGACGGATACTATCCTGGATTGCCCGCTTTAATCGAGACTCAGTTAAGCCTATCGATTTGGTTTGGCTTTGCAGAGCCTTTTCCGCTTCCTGTCCTATTTCAGTTTTAAGGGCCTGATTTCCTTCTTCTATTAATGTCTTCGAATTTGAGTGAATCTTTGTGAGTTCGGTTTGAGTGTTCATCAACGCAGATGTTACTGATTCCTGAAGACTATCTGAGGTTGTGGTTACTCTATTTCTAAGGGTTGAAAGAGTTTCGCCTAGTTGTGTGATTAGGGATTGAGTTTTTGTCTTCTGTGTTTCGAGTTGTGCTTGAATGGAATGTTCACTTTTGTTCACTGTTGAGTTGAGAGTGGTATCTAAAGCAGTAGTGATTTCATTTTGGTCTTGGTCAAGCGCTTCTTTTCCTTCCTCTCGAACACGATTTAGGTTATCCAGCAGTTGAACCTGAATTTGTTGTGTTTTCTCAGCTAGTGATTCAAACGTTGCGGTAATATCCTGATTCAATGTCTGCTGTTGAGTGTTGATCGCGTTGAGCAGGTTCACTTTGCTGGTGTCGGTTTCCTTGGTAATTTCCGTATCAATAGTGTCAGTGGTTTTTCCGATTTTCTCCACTAATTTTGATGAAATGGTTTGTAGCTGTTCCAACTCTTGTTGTAATGTGGAAGTGTACTTGTCTAATTCTTTCGAAAGAGCAAGCGCGAATTCATCTAAGTTTTGGTCCGTGATAGTTCTTTGCTCTTCGATGCGATTCACACAATTTTGCCCTATCTCTTCTGTGATGCCTTGCATTTTTGGTATCTGCGTTTCTGAGAACTCAACCAGTTGTGTTAAGATTCGATCCACACTCTCGTTTAGAGCCACTCCCTGTTTATGGATTAGATCTTGGATAGTTTTCTTGAGGTTCTCAACCCTTTCTCCCTGGGTTGCTAATTCATTTTGGACCTTCTCTACAAAGGAATTAGCGATTTCCCGAGTAGTTGCATAATTTGAGGTTGTCGTGGCATCAATTTCCCCCGCCATCTTTTCGATTTTATCAGTTGTTGCAGCCTTTCGTGCCACAATATCACTATTCAATGTTTCAAGGAGGGTTTGAGCTTCTTGAAGCTGTGCGATGCAGTCCTCTTGCAATTCGGTGAAGCTTTGCATGATTTGCTCGTTGATTCCACTTTTTTCTCGATCAAGAGTTTGAACAGTAGCTGTCAATAACTTGTTCGAGTCATCTTCGAAATTCGTCAGGGTCGTGTTGACATTCAAGGTTGTCTGGTCGACTGCAGAACCGGTTGCCGTGTTTAGAGCTGTGAGGTTACCCACTACGGCAGAGGAATATTCCTCAATGATTTTTGTCAGAGGCAACCAGTACTTTTCAATGAGAGTTCGATTGTTTGCATCACCTTTTTTAATTGTCTCTGCAAGAACGATTTTTGTTTCATCAATTAAAGCGCTGATTGCAGGGTTTTCAGAGGTTGAATACTCATTAATTCTGGGTTGCAGTTGAGTGCGGAGTTGGTTATCTAATGCAGTTTGATAGGCTACCTCTGCCTTTTCAATCAAGGTTGTTTGTTCTGCTGCAATTTTTGTTCGATAAAGTTCTAACACTTCTGTGCAAGTTTTTTGCAGGAGGCTATTTATTTGCGGTTTCAAGCTTCCTACATAACTTGCCTCTATCATTTGATTAAACAAATCTTGAAATTCAGTAGTGATACTTTTTGTATTGGTCATGTGTTGACGTTTCAGGGCCGATTGGTATTCAGTGAAAATTGCTAGGAGATTCGATACTTGTTCGTTTAGGTTTTTCTCGGACCCTTTCATGAATTGGGCTTCTGATAACTTTTCTAGATTGGTTGCGGTTGAGTCGATAATTTCTACGACTTTAGCTTCACGGTTGGTCTGTTTTTCTAGTTGAGATCTAAGAGTTTGAAAGGTTGATTCGAGTTCTTCATCGAGTTTATCACGAATAGCTTTTGATCGCCTGGCTACAAATGGGGTTAACGCTGTCTTGATCTTTTTTTGTGCTGTCTGGATTAGTTTGATGATCTGTTCTTCACGGTTTATCTGGTTCGAAATCTTGGTTTTGCATTGGTTTAAAACAGGTTTCAGTTTACTTCTGAACGATTTCGCGAGGGCCTCGTTGTGTTCAGAGATTTGCTGCCCAAATACTTCGATTAACTCATCCTGCGCTAAACTTAATGCAGTTTCTGACTGTGAATCCTGCAATGTTTGCTGGCTTGCAAGGAAGTCTTCGAAACTCGCCGAAACATCATCTATCTGTTTGCTCAGAGCCTTTGTAATCCCTGTATCAATGGTTTCAAGCTCTGATGCAGTGAGTTGCACCGGTATTGCCGACTCTGTTGCTGATAGAGCTTTAGTTTCTAGAGTGATTGCATTTTTTTGAAAAGTAGTTTGATATGAATCCAGTGCAGAGAGACCATAAACTGGAATGATTTCTAACATGAGAGTGTTGAAGTCATTCAAAGTGTTTTGGCTTCGCTTGGTAAGTTGGGTTGCCAATGAATTCATAGCGCGAGTGATTGCACTATCACGGGTCGATTGTAGTGTTGTGAGTTCAGGCTGGTACTTTTCAATTGCCGTTTCGATTTTTAGAATTTGTTCGGAGCGGAACTTATCAGCGGTGCTTTCAATTCCATCAGAATATTGCCGAACGATACCTTCAAGCTTGGCAAATTCTTGGTGTAATTCTTTAGTTGCTTCCTTAATCGCGTTTTTCATTGCTGCCTGGAAAGTTCTTACTTGTTTTAATGTGCCCTCTTGTTCTTTCGTGGCTTTTGCCAGATTCTCTTTAACTGACCGTTTTATGGCATCTTGTGCTTGGAGTAATCGGGTGCCACTGTAATCTTTAATCTGGGCTTCAGTTTCTTCAAGTGCTTTTAGAGTGGCGTTGGCCTCTGTTTTGAGAAGTTTTTGCATTTGTTTGCCAAAGGCCTGATGTTGGGCTTCCAATGAATCCGCATTGGACTGAAAATCTGACAGAAATGTTTCGGCTGTTTTCTGAATTATACCTAATCGGCGTTTGAGTCGCCGTCCAACTTGATCAGCAATCGATTTGAAATTTTCCGTAAGCTTGGTTTTCTGCGTCTTACTTTCTTCAATAAGTGCCTGTAGCAGATTCTGGACTTCAAGAAGACTTGTTAAGTAAGTATCTCGCATTTCAACGGTTAAATTCTGGCTTGTACTATCCAACACCTGAACCTGTTCAGTTTTTACTTGCTCAACTAGTTTCGATGTTGTGGTTTTGATTTTAGAGAATTGTGAAAAATTCAGTGATGAGGGAGGCCATTGTGCAATGGTTGTTTCAGCTTCTTTATGGAGCCGCCGTAACTCGGAACTAATATGCTGTTGAGTTTTCTTTAAATCTTGAAACAGCGTTTCTATAATCTGTACTGAGTCTTCACGCCCTGATTTTATTTTTGTATTCATTGTTGCAGCAGCTATATCCCTTTCCTGAATTAGTTGCTGATTTTCCTTTTGAACAGTTTTTTCGAGGTCCATAATTGCGTTATCCAAGGCCTGTGTCTGCTGTGCCCATATATTTCGTATTTGAGATGAGAGATCCTGATTGTGTTTTGTTAAAACTTGCTTGGTTTCCTTTTGTAACGCGGCTAACACCTGTTGCGTCTCGTGGGTGTGGGTTGTGATTTCATCTGTGACAGTATTCGCAGTATCCTCGATGATATCAGTGGTCTCTTCTTTCTGTGAGGTGACTTCGGTTACAACGCTTTTGATGCTGGAATCTATATTACGGTCGAAAAGGACCTTTGCATCATCTAAACGGGTTGTAAATTGCTGGGCACTTCCAGAAGTTCGATCTAAGACTTGTTCCAATATGGAGCTAACCCATTGGTTCGCATCCTCTTGGTGGGCACTCATTGCCTTTGATGCATCATCTAGGGCGAGTTGTTGATCGGCATCTAATTGAGAAAATCCCTTATCAACGAGGGTGCTGAGAGCCTGTTGGATTGATGTTGTGTGCTCAGAGATCTCATTCACACTCGTCGTTGTAAGGCTATCCAAGGATTTCTGCAGGTTTTCAGCCACATTGCTCAAAACAATGTTAGTAGCCATTGCCGCTTCGTTTAATGCAATTCCTTGCCGTTCGTTCAGGTTCTCTAAGGAGCTACGAGTTTGCCTCGTCATCGTTTGCAGCTCGTCATGGATTTCACTCAATGTTTGTGTTTGGAGTTTTTGTAATTCTTTCCAAGATTTTTCAGTGTCTTTAGTGAACGATTGAACTTCATCAGCAAACTCCTTATAGGGTGCAAAAGCTCGGTAGCGGGTGACAACACCGGGTAGAGGCTTGATTAGTTGCTTATCTTCAAGGGTTTTAATGGTGCTTTTTATCTTGGTCATCGGCATTCCCGAATAGTTGCTGACTTCATCTGCAGTCAACTGACCTAATACCAACAATACGGTGTAAGCACGACTTTGAGACTCCGTGAGCTTAAACCGCACTTGCAAAGCCGTTAACAACTCAGACGAAATCTCAATAGGGGGTGCACATTGAGCAGCACTTTCTTCCTTCTTTGATGAAGCTGGGGGGTTCTCATCATTTGGGGTCATTTTTTTCACTTCAATCCTGATTCGGTCTCTCACGTAGGACGTCAATTCACTGATTTTCTACGACGTTAATTGATTCTCCTCACCGGCTATAAGGATGACGCGTCATGAAATGTCGAGTGCTAGACTTTTTCTTTCAATAACTGCTCTTGAGCTGCAAGGACTCCGGATCCAAGGGGGAATTCGTATCCCAAGCGCTTTAACACGACCTCAATTATTGCTAAAGTGGAAAGTACATCACGTTCCGTGCAGATATTCATGTGGTTGGTTCGCCAAATCTTACCTTTCACGGGTCCCTGGCCACCCGCAACTAATATCCCTAGATTTTGAAGCTGACCCCGGAATTCCTTGTCAGTGATTCCGGAAGGATACTTCACTGCGGTGACTGTGTTTGAATAATGAGCTGGATCCGCTAATAACTCTAATCCGCTGCCCAAATAACCGGCACGGGTGATTCGTCCAAGTCGATGATGTCGCTCAACTCGATTTTCGTAGCCTTCTTCAAACATAATCTTGAGCGATTCGTGAAGGCCATACATGAGGCTGACTGCTGACGTGAACGGTGAGTCACCGAACCCATCATAACGTTTCTTAGCTTTTAATAAATTCAGGTAAAAGGTTGGGCTTGGCTGTTTTCGTTTTTCGATTTTTTGCCAAGCGCGGGAGCCTACCCAGATTGCGCATAGCCCAGGGGGGACTCCAAGGCATTTCTGGCTGCCGGTGACCAACATATCGAAATTCCATTTATCGGGAAAGACATAATCTCCACCCACCGAGGTAATTCCGTCGACAAGGAAAAGGCGGTCATAATCACGAACGATTTGTCCAACTTCTTTTGCAGGATTCAAAACGCCTGTAGATGTCTCGTTATGACACATTGTAACAATACGAATAGAGGCATCGGAGGCTAGGGCTTCGCGCACCCTTTCAGGATCGACTGCTTGCCCATAGGAATACTCCTGAATGACTGGTGTTCCACCAAAGGTAGTGGTCAACTCGGTCCAACGTTCGCTGAAATTGCCGTTTACTAGGTTCAGGACTCTTTCACCGGGTTCCAAGGTATTTGCGATTGCAGCTTCCATTGCAGCTGTACCTGATCCCGCGAAGACCAAAACATCCTGTTCGGTTTGCAATAGTCGCTGAAGCAGCGATACGGTTTCTTTGTAGAGGTTTTGATATTCAGGAGTTCGATGACCGAATATTACCCGCGACATAGCTCGGTAGACGCGTGGATGAATGGGAACCGGTCCAGGAATCATTAAATTAGTAAGTTCTTCATCGTACATGCTTACCCAGCACCTTGTGCTCTGTGCCTTTGCAGAACGTTTTAGGTTAAAAGCCTTTCACATAATACGACATAAGAGGTCACGCAGGGAAGTGTCGATACTTCAGATAAGTCAGCGCTTCATAGAAATATTTGCCACCAAACACGCCACTCGTTTTGAGCCCGCCAAGGTGTGGGAAGAATGTATCGAAATGAAGATGGTCAGTGTTAATTGCAACTCCGGGGGCTTCAATTTCATCAAAGAATCGTTGCCAAATATGTGGATCCTCACTATAGACTGAAGTGCGAATCCCATAAGGGGTGTTATTAGCTTGTGCGATGGCTTGATCGAAGCTCCGAATCTTCATGACGGGTAGGACGGGTCCAAAGGTTTCTTGATACCACATTTGGCAGTCTAAGGGAACATCTCGGAGCACGGTTGGTTTGTAAAATAGGCCTGCATCATCTCGCTCACCGTAAACATCAATACGGTATCCACCACATTCCAGGTTTGCGCCTTTCTTCACAGCTTCGCGGGTCATGTCGATGATTTGATATAGGGCCCGGCTTCCCACGATGGGCAAATCGGTATATGGATCTGCAGGATAACCTACTTTCAGCTTCTCGCTTTCTTGTACCAATGCCTCAATGAACTCATCATAAATAGCCTCATGGAGGAACAACCGCTTAGCTGCTAGGCAAATCTGCCCGGATCCAAAGAACCGTGCCCGAGATACAAAAGCTGCGGTTTTTTCAATGTCGACATCCTTCCAGACGAGGCTGGCACCGCTTCCTGCAAGCTCTGGTACAAAGTGCATTCCCCGTTGGATTGCCTGAGCCATTAATCCAAGACCGACCTGTGAATCTCCGTAATATACAATTGCATTTAACGGAGCTGTTTTAACCATGTATTGGGCAATAGGACGGGCAGGGCCAATTATTGCTTGGAAGGCACTCGTTGGGAAGTCTAAAGTTTCCATGGCATCCCGGAGAACATAAGCGAGTTCCATGTTCGTGAGCGGCATTCGAGTTGGAGTGCGCGTCACATTGGCGTTTCCAGCATAATAAGAACTCAGAATTGCCATAAATCCCAAGCCTAAGGCAGCGTTATAGGGTGGAAAAATGCCCACAGCACCGAAAGGATAACGTGTGAGGATTGTTCTTTCTCCTTCCACCGAGCAGGGTATCTCCTTTGGTCCCAGCCGGTCTGCAATGAAATCTGCTTTTTCTTGGCAAAGGGTATCGAAGGTCTTGGTGGTCTGCCAATCAAAGAGTTTGACTGGAGTGCCTTCAGCGACTCCTATAGTCTTGAATGTGTCATAATGCTTCGACATAATATTGTGTAAGGTTAGAATGCTCTTCATTCGTTCCTCAAGGGTCAATCCGTTACCACTCTCATTCAATTCGCGATGCATCAGATGGCGGATCCGTGCGGCTTCCTCACAGGCGATAGTGGTTTCTTTTACACCTCCAACAGCGTATTCGGCAAATTGGATCTCATGGATTTCATCGGTTGAGGCCTTGGGATAGCCATGAACCCGAATGTAGTCTTTGAGTAATCGGATTTCTGGTGTCTTTTCAGGGAGCTGTTCACTGAAGTAGCGGGTTGCAAAACGGCTAACTGAATCTTGACCGGCTAAAGCCATGGCAAAAAGAATTCGTGGGTCACTAATCGCCTTATTCATATTCGGAAAGCTACGGGTCTGTTTTTCCTCTGGTGTCGTGATTTCACCTTTGATGAGATGCCCAAAGAAACGCAACCTTCAACGCCTACACATGTTTACTTGCAGATTCAGGTGTCAATGCAACTGTTTGTAATACTTATTCTTATTCAATTCACTCCAACTACGAATAGTCGAACAAGATTAATCCTAAAAGTCTCAATACTATCAGGCTGGATGAAAATTAGGGAGCCATTTCAATGACGGTCATTAATGATGATCACTTACTCTATACCACTGATGAGTTGGCATTTCGTCAACAAATTCGGGATTTTATCGAACACAAGATTCTACCCATCCGTGAGCAAATTGAGGAACGAAAATACGATTATAGAAAGTTCTTCAAACTTCTTGCAGAGGCTGGGTTAGCTGGGCTATTGATTCCTGAGAAATATGGCGGATCCAACAAACCGTTCATGTACCAATTGATTGCTGGTGAAGAGCTGTCTGCCGTGTCCCCATCAGCTACGATGATGTTTGGTGCCAGTTGCACTCTTAGTGCGATTCCGATCCTCCGCTTTGGTTCGGAGGAGCAGAAACGGAAGTATCTCGTTTCACTAGCGAAAGGGGAGAAAATCGGGGCTCTGGCAATAACCGAGCCCGCGGTAGGTAGCGATACGGCAGGCATGGAAACCAATGCCAAGTGGAGTGAAAAAGATCAATGCTGGATTCTGAATGGAGAAAAACGCTATATTTCCAATGGAAGTATCGCCGATCAGATAGTCGTCTTTGCCATAACTGATCCAACAGTAGACAGTAAAAGTGGGATGTCCGCCTTCATCGTCGAAACCGGTTGGAAAGGATTCTCCGTTGAACGAGACTTCTCCCTCATGGGCCGAAATGGAGTATATGTTTCGCACATCAAATTTGACAACATAAAGATTCCCAAAGACAACCTCCTAGGGAAACTTAACCAAGGGTTTCTCATTCTCATGGACGAATTAGATTCAGAGCGAGTCGGTATCGCCGCAGAGGCCCTTGGCTGTATGCGAAAACCCTTCGAAATCGCGGTCGAGTATTCACAACAACGCATTCAATTTGATCAACCGATTTCACGTTTTGAAGGCGTTTCATTTAAGGTCGCAGATATGGCCTTACAGATGCGGACAGCACGACTTTTGACAATCTCTGCAGGCCGAATGGTGGATAAAGGACTTCCCTGCACGAAGGAAGCCACAATGGCAAAACTTCATGCAACTGAAGCTGCAGTTCAAGTCTGCGATTTAGCAATTCAAATCTGTGGAGGTGCCGGGTACGTCAAAGATTACTATCCCCTGGAGCAGTACTATCGCGATGCCCGCTTGGGTACTATCGGAGGGGGCACGTCGGAAATCATGCGGTTTCTCATTCAACGCGAAGTCTATATCGAACAAAAGCGTGGAGACATTTCAAAATCAGTCATCTCAAAACTTGAAAGGATTGATTTCAATACACTCATGATGGCGATACCCAACGGCTTTCGTACTGATCGGGCCATGGGGGTCTCAGCAAAAATTCAATTCCTTTTCGCAGATGAGGATCCGTGGTTACTATCCATTGAGAATCAACAATGTCGAATTGAAAAGAAGGAAATTTCAAAGCCAACCATGACGGTTAAGACCGATTCTGCGACGTGGCGAAACATTCTCCTTGGACAGCTTGATGCCATGCAAGCATTGATGGTGAAACAGGTCAGCATCGACACGGACGATATGGACCTGCTGCTGAAATTTGCTCGGATGTTTCGTTTTACTCCCCAAATACTCGAAGGCACCCCAATTGCCTCCCAACCTGTGAAAGAACCTGAACAAAAGTTCGCAATAGGGAAGAGCCTGGAAGAAATCCGGATTGGCGACAAAGCTGAAGGGTCAATGAAAGTCACTGATGAGCACATTGAATGGTACGCGAAAATGTCCGGTGATTATAATCCGTTGCACATGGATGATGAGTACGCAGCGACAACGATTTTCGGTCGTCGTATCGCGCACGGTCCCGTTGGAGGCGCTTTGGTTGCCCGGATAATTGGCATGCAATTACCGGGTTTGGGCACCCTTGCCTTCAATATGAAAGTAAATTTCACCGCACCAGTCTTTCCTGGTGATGAAATCACAGCTATAGTTGAAGCGACGGAAAAAGTCCCTGAAAAGAACCTCCTTCGTCTCAGTTTTACAGTGACCAACCAAAATGGTCTCGAAGTCATGAATGGCTATGCTAATGTCCTTCCACCAGTGAAGAAATAGTGGGAAAGTTTAACCTTAGTCCCTGGTAATCTATATGATGACAATGCAGTTGAGCTTCGATTACCTCAGGTAGAATCAACCATCGGGGAGCTCTTCGTGAAGCATTACGATGTAATAATCATTGGTGCAGGACCTGCGGGCTCTATGACGGCTTACAGTTGCGCGAAAGCAGGTCTCCAAACCCTGTTAGTCGATAAAGCCCGGTTTCCACGTGACAAACCCTGTGGCGGGGCCGTTTCTGTTCGCTCACTGAAGGCTCTCCAACTGGTCGGCTTAAAGGTTCCTGAAGCCGTCATTGAACAGAAAATCCATGGGCTGCAATTCATGGGACCTGAGCTGAAACCCTTCGAGTATCGTTCGAAGCATCTCCTAGCGTATACTGTCAAGCGTAGTAAATTTGATGATTACCTAGCAAAACAGGCAGTCCTTGCGGGAGCCCAATTCGAACATGAATGCGCTTTGATTGGCCTCGAACAGTCTCAACACCATGTAAGGTGCCAGACAAAGAAAGGCCAGTTTATAGGACGCCTGGTCATTGGGGCGGATGGGGCTACATCAATCGTTGGGCGTAGTATTGGTGTCCGAAAAACGATGCCAGCAAGAGAAATTGGAGTCGCCATCGAAGTTGATACGCCCATTCATGAAACCCTGTGGAATCAAGGCCCCGACCCCTCCAACATTGTATTGTGGCTTCTCAATATCCCCTACGGATATTTCTGGATGTTTCCACGAAAACAAAGTCTTTCGTTCGGCGTTGGCGGAATGGCTGGTGAACTAGGCAATCTTCCTAATTTACTTCGAGGGTTAGTACGGATGTTTTGCGAACAATTTGAGATGCCTACTCTCAGATTACAAAATATTCGCGGACATCAGCTTCCAGTATTCAGAACCCCCCTCCCTCTGTCATCTAATCGGGTTCTGTTGGTTGGTGATGCAGCTGGATTCATTGATACCTTCAGCGGGCAAGGAATCTGTTATGCTCTTGAAGGGGGGCAAATCTGTGCTCGTGCAGTGATTGAAATCATCAAATACAACAGACCGCTCTCCGAAGCCACCCTCGATTATCAAACGAGAATTGCCCAACGGTTTGGCAAAGAACTCCGCTTCAGCTGGACCATCGCGAAACTTGTCCACTCGCACCAGTATGGTGGTTTTCGAATGGCTCGGTTTATGCGCTGGCCAGGTGCACTGCTCTTCGATCTTGCCCGAGGAAAAACTGATTACTATCGCATGAAACGGAACCCTCTTCGCCTTATCTACAAACTTTTCGTGTCAGAACTGAGAACACGATTAATGTCTAACTCTTAACATGAAGGTCCTTAATAAGCTCTTCAAGCCCCAATTTTCGCAGGGTTTCTTCTGTTGGTATTCCGGTTTTGACGTCCCAACCGTAGAGATGATAATACTCGTCGAGCATTGGCTCAAGATTAACCGTCTGACCTTTACTAGGACCTTTGGGGAAAGGTTCATGGGTGAATCGACGAGGCAGCCGGTCATCTTTTCGCCGAATCCCTTCGCGCGCGTTGAATGCCCGTTTCATGGTGACCAACCGAGTACCGATGTGCATTAACTCATCAACGCTATCAAAGGCAGATTCACCTGTCACCGAAGTGAGGAGTGGTGCGAAATCCTCGACCCAGAAGATAGGCGGCCACGAACACGTATACCAGCACACAATCAAACTATCCCGAATGGTATACACTTTTTCAGTCACAACCGTTGCCAGTGCCTTATAGGTTTCAACATACGGATCGCAGATTTCAGGGAGCTTATCGGCACCAAATCGTTCCGCTGCCACATCCTTGTAGGCTAGCTGGTCCATTGTGACGAGATTGCGGAGATGATCGGCACCCCGGGCTGCCACCGCATGCCCTAATGCCATGGATCGGTGGGCCCGGCCATCTTGACCAGAAATCTCCATACCCTTGACTGTCATGTCATAGGGTTCAGCTGATTCTCCCTTTTGTTTCGCAATCCGATGACTCCCTTCAGCTGCCAAATTACCCAATCCTTTCCGCTGGGCAATCTGATGCATCAGCTCAATCAACGCATTCGTGTTGCCCCATCGGATATCCAGTTCATCTTCCGTTAGTAACCCATGTTCTGCTAATTCCATCAGAAATGCCGCAGTCGCTCCTGCACTAATGACATCCATTCCATATTCATTGCAAAGATGCTGGGTAACAAGAATGGTCGGAATATCATCGATTCCCACATTACTACCCATCGCCATGATCCCCTCATACTCAGGTCCTTCAGTGATGAGCCCCTTATGCGGGCCATGCTTCACCTTGAAGGCCTTCTTGCAGGCTAGGCGACAAGTCCCACAGGCCCGGGTTGTGTGGTAGTGGTGATCGTGAAAGGTTTCCGCGGAAATTCGATCCCAGCCTTCGTACACTCCCTCGCGGTGGTTGTAGGTCGGCAGTTCACCGATACTCTGTTTTGTAGCCACAAGGATTGCTGTGCCATACTTACGCATTTCCAGGGCTTGGGGATTGGTTTGCACTCGGTCATGCCCTTCACGCCATAGGGCTTGGAATTGTTGGGGGTCTGCAACTGTCACATTACCAGTTCCCCGCACCAGTATACCCTTCAGCTTTTTGTTCCCCATAACTGCGCCTAATCCCGTTCTACCGGCGGCGCGGGCTCCATCAATCATAATCGAGGAGAACCGAACTCCATTTTCGCCTGCCGGTCCGATCAGCGCCACATGACCGTGGGGTTGCTTAAAATCCCGCCGAATCCTTTTGGAGGCTTTCAGAGTTTTCTGCCCCCAATACGGTGACCCTGAGTGAAACTCGGTATTGTCGTCAACAATCGAAAGGACCGTCGGCTCCCGTGCCTGCCCCTCAATAATAATGAAATCATATCCGGCGAATTTAATCTCCGGGCCTAGATGCCCACCCACGTGACTTTCAGCCCAAATTCCGGTCAAAGGCGATTTACTCACAACTGCCATCCGACCCGCAGTTGGCCAGGGTGTTCCCGTCACTGGCCCTGTGCAAAAGATCAGCTTGTTTTCCGGCCCCAGGGGCTCAACTCCCTTTGCTAGCTCATGGTACAACAGGTAGCTGGCATAACCTGTTCCCCCAATGAAACGACGCGCAATCTCCGGTGATGTTGCCTCCAATGTGACATCCTGATCATTCAAGTTAATACGAAGAATCTTACCACTATACCCTTGATACACGCTAGTCACCCTCCTGTTTTGGCAATGGCAACTCTGCTTGTTTCAAGAAATAATCCAGCGCCTTCATCAACGCATCAACAGAAAATTCCCCCTCAAATGATGTCTCCGTCAACACCAACGCCTCCGTTGGGCAATACATGATACACTGCGGCTCACCATCACATAGGTCACACTTCAAAGGCATCTCCGCCTCATCATCTAGGCGAATCGCCAACTTGTTTTCCGGATTAATCGCCTCGCCACCAATCACACAGGCACGGACACAAGCCCCACACTGTATGCACAGCTCACGGTCCACCACCACTGCCGTGGTTTCCGGGTGCCGTGAAATCGCATCCTGGGGACACGCCTCCATACACGGCGCCTCTGCACACTGCTGACACACAATTGGCACATCCTGCACCGTTTCATCAAAGGACACTACTTGAATTCGCGCCTTACTCGGCTGAAATCGGCCCTCATGGGCGTCACTGCATACCAGCTCACACACTCGGCACCCTGTACACCGTGCTGGCACCACAGCTATATGCAACACCATCACACCACCAACTAGCTTAAAACAGGCAGAAACACAGCCAAAAAACTTGTGAATCAACCTCGATAAAACCGACCCAAACGGGTTACCACCGAACAGTTTTTTTATCCTCACCGTTAACTGACACGTGAACAAACGGACCAAGCGGAAGCGCACACCGTGGAAGACGAAGGCATCATGCTCAAACTCGTCGTCGCCGGCGAAGGCGGCGTCGGCAAAACAACCATGATACGACGTTACGTCGAAGGCGTCTACCATGATTCCATTTTAACTGTCGGAACTGCCTTCGCAGCCAAGCGTATTGTTATTAACGATGGCCACGGACCCACACCAATCAAGGCCCAAATCTGGGATTTTGGTGGGGAGAAGCGGTTTCGGTTTTTGTTACCGAAGTTTTGTTTTGGGGCGCGTGGGGCGATGTTGTGTTTTGATTTGAATCGGTTTAGCACTTTTCTAAAGTTAGATGAGTGGTTGAGCTTGGTGCGCGATAATACGGAGAATATCCCGATCGTATTGGTTGGGATGAAGGCGGATTTGCATCGGGCGGTGGATCAGAAGGAAGTGATCCAGTTTGCAAAGGCGAATGGGTTCAAGGCGTATTTTGAAACCAGCGCGAAGGATGATGTGAACGTGACGCCGGCGTTTGAGTATATTGCGAAAGAGATGCTTGGGTATATTCGTCGACGTGTAGCAAAATCCTCTTAACCAGTACCGTTATTCTCCTGTTGTTGTTTGCTGCGTTTGGTGGGACTTAGTGTGACGGATAAAGTGCTGAAAACGTTTGGAAAAACTCATTATGTGTCGGAGCTGGATACCTCCATGGAGGGGGCATCTGTGACGCTGACTGGGTGGGTGCATCGGAAACGTGAGCATGGCGGTGTGATCTTTGTGATTGTCCGTGATTCAACAGGTGTCATCCAGGCTGCAGGGCACCGTGAACAGGCGCCGGATGCCTTTGAGTCGATGCAGACAGTGACGCTGGAGTCGTCAATTGTTGTGACAGGGACGATTGCGGTGGATAAGCGCGCGCCTACTGGTATTGAGTTAAAGGTGACGGAGTTTACGGTGGTGAATCTTGCTGACCCGGAGTGGCCACTGGAAAAGGATGCAGGTGAAGCTTTCCTGTATGATAAGCGGCATCTGTACTTGCGGAGTCCTAGCCAAACGTCGATTATGCAGATTAAGGCGGGGATGAGTCGTGCGGCGCATCAGTTCTTTGATGGCGAAGGGTTTACTGAAATCTTTCCACCAGTGATGGTGGGTGCCAGTGTTGAAGGTGGTGCAACACTGTTTCCGTTCAAGTATTTTGGTACAACGGCTTATCTGAGCCAGAGCGCACAATTGTATGAAGAGGCGGCGATTTGTGGATTGGAGAAGGTATATCTGCTTTCTCCGAGTTTTCGCGCGGAAAAACATCGAACCCGACGGCATTTAACCGAATATTGGCATTTGGAAGCTGAGATTCTCTTTGGTACCCATGAGGACATTATGGGCGTCGAAGAACGCCTAGTTCACGCTTTAGTGTCTTACATTACAGAGCACTTTCAACCTCAACTGGATATTCTGAAGGTGAAAGTGCGGATACCCAAATTACCCTTCAAGCGGGTTTCCTACGATGAAGCGATTACCATAGCGGAAAAACAAGGATTCAAGGTGCCTTGGGGAGAAGATTTAGGCACAGAGGCAGAACGTGCTGTGTCAAAACAGTTCAAGGCGCCTTTCTTCATCACGGGGTATCCCACATCGGCGCGCTCATTTTATCATATGCCAGATCCTGACCGCCCTGAGATAACGCTCAGCAGTGATTTGATTGCACCCGAGGGGTTTGGAGAGTTGACCAGTGGTGGCCAACGAATCCATGATTTGGATTTGTTGCTTAAGCGGATTAAAGATGAGAAACTTGATCCATCTGCATATGATTGGTATCTTGAGCTTCGGAAATTTGGGCTTCCACCTCATTCTGGCTTTGGGATGGGGTTGGAGCGATTTTTGGTGTGGTTGTTGAAGTTAAAGCATATTCGTGAAGCCTGTCTATTCCCGCGCACGCCTAGTCGTATTCACCCGTGAAATGCCATAAGGAAAATCTTTATTCGGGGGAATTTAACGTCGAGGCAAGCTTAAAGAGATGAATCCGTTCTAGTAACCAGCTCGGATATCCAGGTGCCTTAGATGGTAGTTCACGCTGTATGGGTAATTGATACTAGCGGCATTCCCCTTTACCATAAGGCATACTCTCCTCTCGAATTTGATCCTACCTTATTTAGCAGCTTCTTCTCATCCCTGGTCCACTTCCAAAGTGAGATGATGGGACGCCAATTGCAGGATATCACCTTCGAAGACCTTTCGTTTAGTTACATCGTTGACCAGGGAATTGTGTTTTTAGTCTGTGTCAAAAAGGACGCAACTACAGAGAAATTACTTGAATCACTCCGTGATTCCTTCTTCAAAATCTTCAAAGATGAGATCATCCTGCTCAGCACATTGCTCCGAACCAGCCCCCGTGCCCGCGAGTTACTTCGACACTTCGAATTAGAGGTTGATAAACTAGTTGGATTCGCTCCACAGAAAGAACCTGTTCCTGTTCGAATCACTGCGATTCCCCGGCTACTCCATAAAGATTCAACAATCCGGCAAGATCTTCTCCGACGGTTTGGTATGAGTTCGTTACTCGTTATTATACTATCCGATGGCAAACATCGAAACACTGACATTGCCGAGGCTCTCGACCTTCCTACACAAGAGGTTGAAGAAATCGTACGGCATGCTCAACGTCGCGGCTATCTGAAGATTGTGTCTGCCTATGATGCTAGTGAACCGACTCTCGAGTCTCCTTTTCCTGATTATGAGGATTTATCCTCATAGCTTCGACGTGGATCTTCGGCTTTGAATTTCGATAGGCACGTTTTCTCATAACAATGAGAACAAGAATAATCGCTCTGCTCCCAACGAGCACGGAATAAATCGAGGTAGACTGCCTTCAGCCAATGGGCGGTCGAATATTCAGCTACATCATCCAATCCAGCTAAGCCTTTTTCAGTAAGGGCTGCGGTTCCCCGCCATATCCCTGAGTCATCGACAAGAATGCCATTGAAATGAAGGTGTGAACAGAGTTTGAATTCCACTCCGCTATTTGCTAGAGTTCGCAGCGCATCTGCCTGCTTCCACCGGTCCACTCCTTCAATATGAGCAGGTGGTGTTGTCAGAATCCGTATTCTCACTCCAGCCTCATGCAGTTCCTGCAAAATTGTCAGCAGATTAATTGCTGGTTTTTGAGCTTCAGGATCAACTAAATCAACACCATGCACCTCGTGCGTCGCGATGAGGACTCTATACTGAGCTGATTGCAACATTTTCAGAAGTTGTGCAGCAATATGCGGACCCCGAAGAATTTGAACCTCTGCTACTCCCTCTTGGTCTGCTGCCGTCTCAGAAGCCTCTTCAGCTAGGTATTGACGTTTCAGTTGAGTGGCGTTATTGGCGTATTCAAGGCTCCGTTGCATGAGAACCCCTCGAAGGGAGGAAGTATTAGCTCGTTCAGCGAGTGCTCGGAGTTCTTGGGACAGTTGCATCAGAAGCTCCACGGCCTCCTGTATTTTTCCTTCCTCCTCCAGCTGTTTTGCTTCGCTGGTTCGAATTCCTATTTCGCGGAGTTCTTTGTCTAACGACACGAGATTAGCCTCCCAAAATCAAGCCTAAGATTCGCTAGGAACTAGGACATTTAACGCTTTTCTTTCCTAATCATTGATACCTGCCGATTCACTTTAAGCCTATTCAGTAGAAAGACGCATGAAACTACCGCGCAAATGGTTGTCTGATAGGAGGTTGTCGGTCATATCACGGATAATTCGAAAGAGTTCACCATATTTCGAAGTCTTAGAAGCCGACGAAGAAACCCTAAAGCGGTTCACCCAGATTGCAGAACGGATAAATCCTGATAATACCCAAGAGCCTATGCAATTCAAACTAAAATTTTCGAAAGCATCACAGCTTGAGCTAAACGCACTCAGACAACTATTTTTTGCAGTTGATTATCAGCTTTCTCCTGGCTTTCAGAAAGCCATATTGAAAGAGAAAGGTGTGGGGAAATTTGCGGAACTCAAGCTCCGGAAAAGTGATTTGATTCTGAAACCTATTGGTTTTTTAGAGCTAGAAGAAATCAAATCTATTCTCACATATAATGCCAAGGAAAAACAATTTCATGCACGTATAATGGACTATTACACAATCTTGGAGTTCTTAGAAAAAAAGCGGTACCCAGTCATCACACATTTCTCTCTTAATTTTAAATTACCTAGTGAATATGCAAATCAACTTCAGCTAGATATGGTTCTTCGCGAATATCAGGAAGATGCACTACATCGGTGGCAGGGGGCTAAGAAGCGAGGTGTTGTGGTCTTACCAACAGGGGGAGGCAAAACCATTGTTGCCTTGGAGGCAATCCGACGGCTCGCTGAAACCACTCTAATCGTCGTTCCTACCCTTGATCTGTTGAGCCAATGGCGCGAAGCGCTTGAAGTGCTTTTACATGTACCTGTGGTTGGAGTGCTAGGTGGAGGGACGAAAAAGCTACAGCCCATTACGGTTGCAACCTACGATTCTGCCTCACTATTAGCTAATCATCATGTCACTGTCTTTGGGTTCCTTATATTCGATGAAGTTCATCATCTTCCCAGTCCGACCTATCGGTTATCAGCTGAACTCTCTTTGGCACCACATAGATTAGGCTTAACTGCCACTCCAGAACGATTTGATGAACTGCATCAGGATCTTGATCGCCTCGTAGGACCGACTGTGTACCGAATCGCTCCTAAACTGCTTGAAAAAAGAGGCTTCTTAGCCCCGTATGAAATCCGTCGAATCGAAACTACGCTGAAACCCGAAGAGAAAGCCCGCTATGACTCCCACATGCGTATCTTTCGCAACTATACACGAATACTCGATGATATTGAACCTGGCTGGGAATTTGATACTATTGTAAAGCGTACTGTGTTTGATCCAGATGCGCGAGAAGCGTTGTCCAATCTAGAAAAGGCTCGACGGGTAGCTCTTGAAGCTTCTGAAAAAATCGATCATGTGGAAGCACTACTCCAGCAGCATATTGATGAAAAGGTCATTGTTTTTTCTCGATATACCAAGGTCGTCGAGCATCTTTCGGACCTATTCGGGATCCCACTAATTACGCATAAAACTAAAGTCCCAGAACGGGACAGAATTCTCCGGCATTTTAAATCAGGCTTATTGACAAAAATTGTAACAGGCCAAGTTCTAGATGAGGGGGTAGATGTTCCTGACGCATCTGTTGGTATCATTATCTCTGGAACTGGGAGCAAGCGTGAATTCATTCAGCGTTTGGGGCGGCTTCTGCGACCGCAAAAAGAACAGGCAATTCTATATGAACTGGTCACTGAGGCAACTTTAGAAGATGGTCACTCACGTCGAAGACAGTTTGAAGAGGAGGAACCAGATTAATCTGGCATTTCTCGTCTTCCTAGTAACCTTTGCTTTGTCCACCCATGATGAAGACAAGACCCACTAAGATTAGAATGCCAGCACCTAGTGAAATAAGAGCTGGAACTAAGAGTGTCCCCGAACTGGTTAGGTAAAACCATCCAACAAATCCAACGGCGACTGCGATTAGAATCCCACCAATTGCCAATTCTGCATAATGGGATTCCTCACTCATTGTTCCTGCCAGAAACAATCCGGAAAGGAAGAAAAGACCGGGTATCACGGCTAGCTGCCATGTTACAGGGGTTAAAAAGAAAATGACAAACACTTGGAGCCATGCTGCCGCACCAATCATAATACCGCCAAGAAGGGAAGGACGTGCCATGAACAACACCGTTTTTATTTGGTGAACTAGACACAGAAAACTGCCTATTTATCTTTTCAGGTAGGAAATGGTATAATATACAAGAATTCAAGGAGTTCTGACCGTGCCAAAAAATCCGTCGCCTCGCCCATCTACAGGCAAAACAAAAAAACGAAAAACTGTTCCCAACAAAGAAAAGAAGTTGAAATCATATTCACGAGTGGCGGTTGATGCGAACTTCTTTATCCTTGCATTCGCTCAGAAACCCCAAGCACTGAATCGCTTCAAGGAGATTACGGAACGGGTTTCGTTTAAGCTCTTCTCTTCACCTCAGGTTATGAAAGAGTTACGTGGACCACTCCGGCGACATGTTTTGAATGTTGTTGAAGTGATTGACATCACTCAGAAGGAATTGGACTCCTACATTAACAAAGCCAAAGAAGTTGTTGAGCGCGTTCCCCAGGCACCGGATCTGTCACTGCTTATTTTACTGAAAAAAATGAACGAAAAGCGACTTATCAGTTCTGACTTCCAACTACTCCAATCCCTTCGGAACCTTGAACCGGAAATAGAGGGTTTGATGGGAAGTGCCTTTCTGTTGCACCTTCTCGAACGTAGTTATGACAATCCTCAGGATACAGAATTTCTAGAAGAACTTCGTGAACGCGTTTTGCATACCGAGATAAAATACAGTATCACACGACAAAGTGTGTATGATCCCACCTCACGCATCAAACTTATCGAAAATCAAGCCTTTCATGTGGTCCGATCCCTGCGAGGGCCTCTCATTGCTGAAGAAGACCTGGTGGGGATGACCGACCAAGAAGCCTTAGGTCTTTTGAACTTCCTTCAAGAACTACGACGCAATTATGCCAACTACGTGAATAAAATCCAGGAACAAAACTATCGTAATGCAGTTATCGAAATTGACGAAGCACGCGAGGAATTGTATAACCATCTTGTTCTACTTTCATGGGAACTCTCAGCTACGGCTCATCGTCGGCTAATCCGACAAATCACACCCGATCTGGTTCTCCTCAACTATCTGACTGCGCTGTGTTATCTGTATCTGGGTGAACGTGGCGATTTAGAGAAAGCTAAACAAGCCATTGAGGAGAGCAACCGAACTCTCCTGAACGTCCGTCCCACTACATCCATCTATCGCCGGTTAATGGTGATGACTCATATTCTCCGTATCACAATCAACTTGTTGTTAGAGGATTTTGAATCCGCTACAATGTATTTTACCATCTTCACTCGGAAAGTTCAAGAATGGGACTTCAATAACGAACAAGCCACTGCTCAGGCATTATATCTTGCACTTCTAGTTATTCGGGGAGAAATCACATCGACAGAATTTCCTTCGATTACGGATCCAGAAGAAGTGATCAGGTTTCTCCTTGATTTATCTTCAATTTACTTCGCACTCAGACGCTTTGAAGAAGCTTGGAAGTTGCTCAATCAAGTTATCCACATTATTCAATATTTTGATTTGCATCAGTTACTTGATCCCGTGCTTCAACGAATGATTCTGGTATATTATGCGGAAGGCTGCCAAAGGAATGAAGAATTTCAGCAAATTACAACGAACCTGCTCAATTGGCTGCAGGAACATAATTTAGATTCAACTGCTGTTGAGGTTTTAAGAGAAGAACTAGTTGAAATCACTGAAGCTCCTTCAGAATATTTCACAGAAAAAAGCCTCAACTCTGACAAGCTACACCCGGATTTACAGGACTGGTTGACGGTCATCGACCGTGTAGACACTGTACTGCTACAGGGTAGCATCCTGATCTGTCGGAGTCGAAAACTCACCTGGAATATAGCGCTCCTCATTCAAGGAGTCTTACAAGAAGAAAAAGCCAAAGGAGGCGAACAAGTTAAGCTTGGGAAAGGGCAATTCCGCGTAACTGATCCTCCTCCGAGCCTCAAAGATCGATATCGAATCTTTGCGTTAATCCACTCTGATCCTACTGGTAGTAGCCGTATCTATATTCGTGGGGGCCAAGGTTTGCGTCTCCTTGAGTTGGGCACACTTCTCGAAGATGGTATCTACTAACATTATGAATAGGGAAACTACTCATGGTGCTGCGATTGCAATACCTCAAATACCAAATCCGAGGGCTAAACCTCATTCCCTATTTCCTGAATCATCCTAAAGATCAAGCGCTCCCACAACGCTTAATCGAATATCTTGAAGCTCATCTCGGTGAGTCTAAAGGCGAAATTGACTTGGATATTCCATTAACTTGGGCACCTGACAATCGAGTAGTAAAAGCGCTCTTTGCTACCCTTTTTAGCCGAAATTATTCATTTATGCCTCGTCTTCTCACCGATTTACTCGATGATGCACAACTGACTGAGCTCCGACGTCAAGGCATAGATTCTCTTGAAGATTTTCGTCTATGGTTTTGGCGATACATCCAAGATGCATATGGTGGATTTTTTCCACGATCGAAACGCACTGAAGCACTCAACAAAGCCGGTCAGATTTTACGCTTGGACTTCGAAATCGTCAACCAGTTACTCACGGTCCATCGTGAAGATGAGATGCTTCTTTACCGCCGCAATTCAATGCCCACGGCAGAAACTGCGATCAAAGGTTATAACTACGAAATTTTAGAAACGTTGTTTTATAATTCTGATTCGGTGACACTGCTTGTTAGTGGAACAAGCCTTGGGTCCACAGCTCGGGTATTGCTTAAATATACTAAACGATATGGCGTCTTGGTCGATCTCGAATCCGCTGATGCGGGTCTTCGTGTAACAATCGCTGGGCCCCGTGTCTTTTTTGGGCGGGCTTCCTCCTTTGGTTGGAATATCGCTCAAGTAATCAGCGGTCTTCTTCGAGATGCGTCGAATCTCGACATTCGATTGGAGAACCTCTCCATAGATGTGATTCTGCGAAACCGTAAGTATGTTGTCGAGCTAGACTCTGAATCGCTTCCTCCACTTCTTCCGTCCCCTTCGACCCGGCCTTCAGAGGCCTTTCTGGATTCCAAGATAGAGAAGCAGTTCTTCTGGAGCTGGCATAATAATAAATTCCGCGGTTGGGATATCATCCGGGAACCCGAAGCATTCACATTCGGGTCGCATTTGATTATTCCGGATTTTGCTCTCATTAAAAATGACTTTCGTGTCCTTGTCGAAATAATTGGATACTGGCGAGAGGAATATACCCAAAAGAAGCACGCTCAATTAGCCTTTTTGAAACAAAACGGTCTGAAACAGATGATATTGCTGGTGGACACTAAACATCGTAAGGCATTCACAAAAGCCCCATACCCCACGGTTTTTTATCGAGCACGAGGAAATCGCTACGAAATCCCTTACGGGAAAATTCTGAAAGCCCTACCCGCCTAAATGCGACTTAAATCCACTCGGATTTAATCGGACACTTTAAATATTGTATCAGGTAATGATGCTCCATTGAAAACAAGGATGGGCTGATGCCTTGGAATTTCAATTATCTTGAACAAGCATTGTTCTTACTGCTCCCCTAGTTTTATTTTGTATCAGCTCCTGAAGCTCAGTATTAGTATCAATGGACGGAGGACAAATGAAGTACAGATTATCTGAAAAAGCTCAACGGGTCCTTGACTACCTGCAATCCACGGGCCGCCCCTTATCCCTTGAAGAGATATCCACTGCACTATCATTAAAAGAAGACACCATTCAGAGCCTGGTTGAAAGTCTTCGCAACCAGAAACTCATTGAAGACCATGAGTCTTCGACAATCCAATCATATCAACTGACTCTGGAAGGACAGCGTTTTGCTGAAAAAGGCCTTCCCGAAATTCGATTGGTGGAAATACTGGCACAACTGGGTGGAGAAGCCTCCGTGTCCTCTCTGGAAGATAACAAAATTCTGGATACTACTGAGCACCAACTGGCAATTGGATGGGCACGCCGCAATGGATGGATTTCCGTTACAAAGCGTGGCGAAGAATCCTGGCTGCGGCTCTCTTCTACTGCAGTGAATGCAATATCCCAACATCCACTGCAGCTCGCATTGAATACTGCCAGGAGAACAGGTGAATTATCTCTCGACACTCTTGACTTTGATCCCAAGACATGGAAAAGTATCCAACAGTATTTTGAGAAACGACAACTTGCCCAGCTAATATCCCGAAGGAAGGTTACTATAACAATCACTCCAAAGGGAATCAAGGCGCTGGAAGCATCACGACAACAAAAAGATATGATTCAAGATTTGACTCCTAGAATTTTGAAATCTATGCAATGGAAGAACCGTGAGTTCCTTCCCTACAATCTTCAGGCACCCGCCCCTCCTCTTTATCCAGGTAAGAAACATCCATACGTTGAATTCATCGATCGTGTTCGACGAATCCTTGTTGGGTTAGGTTTTCAAGAAGCCACCGGACCACTGGTTGAATTGGAGTTTTGGAACAATGATGCCCTCTTCATGCCACAAGACCACGTGGCTCGCGAGGTTCACGATTCGTATCAGATAAAGATCCCAAAGGGCCCCGGGACGCTCTTAAACAGAACCATCGCTGAACAAGTCGCGAAAACCCACGAAAACGGATGGAAAACTGGTTCAACAGGATGGCAGTACAAGTATAGCTTTGATGTTGCCCGCCAACTCGTCATGCGCAGTCAAACCACCGCGGTTTCTGTTCGATTCCTCACAGAGCACCCACAAGCACCATTGCGGATGTTTAGTATCGACCGGAATTTCCGTCCAGAGAAATTTGATGCAACGCATTCGGCTGAATTTCTTCAATGTGAAGGTATTATCGGAGGTGAAGGACTTACACTTCGAGATTTAATGGGGTACCTTCGCGCTATTGCCGAGAGCGTGGGAATAAAGAAACTCAAATTTAAACCAGGATTCTTTCCTTTCACAGAGCCATCCATTGAGGGGTTCATACACATTCCAGGGCTAGGGTGGAAGGAAGCCTTACCGGGAGGAATTTTCCGACCTGAAGTCACCCTGCCACTTGGTGTTGATTTTCCTGTCCTTGCCTGGGGTATTGGCATTGACCGACTGGCAATGGCAGCGTTGGGCATTAATGATATTCGCGAACTTGTTACACGGGATCTTGGCTGGTTACGAAGCGTATCTTTGAGATTTTGATGAGGTGAACCTTGTGAACGTAGATGTACGTATTTCGGATCTTTTACAGTTAATTGGTCGAAATCTTTCATTGGAAGAACTTGAAGAGAACTTGTTTCTAATTAAATGCGAAATCGACCGGATAGCTGATGGAGTGGCCACCATTGAAGTAAATCCAGACCGTGTCGATATGCTCTCTACTGAAGGTATTGCACGGGCATTACGAGGATTCTTAGAAATCGAAACGGGTGCACCGAAATATCCCGTAAAACAGTCAAAGTGGCAGGCTATTGTTGATCGGTCCGTTGCCAAGGTGCGACCCTACCTAGCTTGTGGAATTGTAAAGGGCTTAGCATTAGATGATAATCTCATTGCCGAATTCATGCAATTACAGGAACGATTGACAGGAACCTTTGGTCGAAATCGAAAACGCACGAGCGTTGGATTATATGTCTTGGACCTTATTACCCCTCCAGTGTATTACCATACTGCGCCACCTGATGCCATCAAGTTTGTTCCATTAGAGTTCCATGAAGAGCTGACTGCCAAACAGATACTTCGAGACCACCCGAAGGGACAGGAATTTGGAGACATAATCAAACCATTTCCACGATACCCCCTTCTTGTGGACGCCAAAGATAAGGTTTTGAGTTTACCACCAATAATCAACAGTAATGATCTGGGGCGGCTTTTGGTCAACACAAAGGATGTCTTTGTTGAGGTTACTGGCACCCATAAACAGACTACGCTGCAATCTCTTAACATCGTCATCACCGCATTGGCTGAGAGAGGAGGCTCTCTTGAAGCTGTAGATATCGTATACCCCGATCATCAGGAACAATTGCCAAATCTCTCGTTAACTAAACGAGAGGTTTCCTTAGATTTAGTTAACGCAACTATTGGTTATGATTTTGGAGCTCCTGCAGTGACTCGAGCTCTCAAGCGAATGCGAATGGACGCTAAGGCTACTCAAAAAGTGATTCAAGTCGGAATCCCTTCGTTCCGAGTCGATATCCTTCACGATGTTGACATCATCGAGGATGTCGCGATTGGCTATGGGTATAATCAAATCGAACCAGAACTCCCCAAAACCATGACAGTGGGCCAAGAACTTCCAATGACCATGATGTTAAGAACCATCCGGGATCTCATGGTTGGGCTTGGTTACCAAGAAGTAGCCAACTACGTTCTCACAAATACGCGTACCCTGTTTGAAAAAATGAATCAAAAGATAAAAACTGTGGTTGAAATCGCCAATCCAAAATCAATGGAATACCACGTCGCTAGGAATAGTCTCTTACCCGGGCTACTTGAGTTCTTAAGCCTGAATACAGCTCAGGAACTCCCACATCGAATCTTTGAAGTGGGTCCTGTTGTGACAATTAATCCAAATGCTGAAACCTGCACTGACACTGTACTGCATCTTGCCGCAGTTACCGTGAATTCACGGGTAGATATCACGGCTTTGAAAGCCGAATTGTTCACTCTCCTCAGCAACCTTGGATTGAAAGGAAAAGTCACAAAAGCGTCGGATCCCTCGTTTATTAATGGCCGTGTTGCGAACATTCAGATCGGGGCCCAACAACTTGGAGTGCTTGGAGAAGTCCATCCTCTCGTGTTAGCGAATTTTGGCATTGAGGCTCCCTCTCTTGCCTTCGAATTTGAGATTCTTGCGGATTGGGTTCCAAAAATGGGTTCGTGAGGAGTGTGCCACTAAGATTATAATATGAGATATCTGAAAGTAATGGAAGGGCTCGGTCTCGTCCTAAACAGTTAGCCTAAGGACGCCCTAACAAATATTCCCCTTGCGTGGTGTAATATATTGGCAAAGCATTCAAATCTGTTTTCACGGCTACTCCAACTAACCGCCCTCATCTTCTTCATCTACGCTGGGTATCGCCTGTATCGATACTTCTACGGATGGCTTATTCCGCCTGAATTTATGCTCTATGCAATCTTTTTGGCAATAATTATTGGCACAGGAATTCTAATCTTTGATGAAGTGTACAAACCTGGTCGCGATTATGTAGGCTGGGCGTTTCTATTTGGTGTCGGCTTCCTTTCATTAATAATTGGTGTTATATTCATATTAATTCCACCATTCTCTGGCACCGGCAGCTCAATTTTTGGGACAATTTGGTCCCGTGCAATTTTCTTCTCGATAATGGGCGTAATTATAATCGTTGAGGCACTCCTCATCAGACGCGAAGTCGTTCCTGGTGATCATGGAGTAAACTCTGATACTATCGGTCCGATTTTCCTCAAGTTTACAGCGATTTTTGGCCTATCATTTGGTGGGTATCAAATGGCCTGGGTTCTTGTTCCTTTCATCCGACTAGTTGATATCTTCACCCTGCTACCTCTGCTGCTTTCTGCCCTTGGGTTTGTCCTCGTCTGTAGTATTCTCCTCATCTACGTGGAAACTCAGAAACGACAACCACATTTCCGAATGCGCCGCCTACCACTGCTCTTGAGTTTCCTCCTCTTGCTAATGATACTACCGAATACAGCCATCTATATCCAAGTCTATCTCATCAATTCTGCAATGATCGAGATTCTATTCAATGCTATCATGGCATTAGTCGTCGCAACTACCATCCTACTGACCTCCTTCTATCTCGTCTATCATCCGACCAAAGCACGTTAGCTTTGGTCCCTCTCATTCTTTATAATCCAATCAAGTTCACAACGTTTTGATAGACTTGGGAACGAGTTTCGGGAGTTAAGACAAATAAAGTAACATCTGACCGGTTCTTGATCTCGGTAACAAAGGCGGTTTTCAGTCGCATCCCTACTGTCCCCAGAACCGGTTTCGTGGAGTTCAACGCCCCCGCAACGCTTGTTTTGAATTCAGAAACAGCTAGTTCCATTTTCCCTATCTCATCAACGACAACCAAATCCGCCTCTGTAATTGCAGAATTGATTGCTTTTACTCCCACTTCCTGTATCGCTTGAAGGTTCACGCCATAGCGACCAACCGAAACAGGGCTAGACCGGTCCACAGAAGCCATAATTTGCTTCTCCCCGGTGGCTATATCTTGAATCAGAAAGCCTCCCCGCCTTCCTGTAGATAGTCGAAATTCAGGGGTACTGATTCCCCCGACTATGATCCCTTTGGTCCGAGCCTTTTCAACAAGACGGTTGACGAGGGTGCTTTTTCCACATCCAGGGAGTCCTGTAACCAGAACATTGGCTTTTAGCAGTGGCACCTAGCTCTCTCCTTGATACACCCCAGCATAGGATTGGGTTTCTTGGTGCAATTTGAAAAAAACAAGATGTAATAACCGCGCATTCGGTTTCAGAGTAAAGCCATGTGGATTATACACGGTCATTAGCCCCCGAGATCGACCCTCATAACCAGCATCCCAGACTGCCGATTCAACAGTAACACCAGAGCGAAGTAATGATGAGCGTGGTCGGCCAATTGCAATCATATCAGTTGGAATGGACACTGTTTCATTGTAGGTGACGATATAGGTTCCCGGGTCAACTTCATACTTTTCTCCCCTCAACTCTAGCTTCTCATATTCTGGGATTTGGCGGTCTCTATTCGAGAAATCAATGATCCCTGGTCCTCTAAACTTGAAGATTTCATGAAGTGTTAATTCGACTCCGTTAGGAGAAACCTGAATCTCTGGATCAATCATATTCGTGACAAGCTGCTTTTCAGCAATTAACTGCAATAGTGTCTCACGATCAATAACAACCATAGCCAGAATCCACCTTGCACAAGCATATTTTTCTCACCCCTATAAGCTGTCGGGTTACGATGGATTTTTACTCCAACACCGTTAGTGGATAACCCAAAGCCTTTTCCTGAGGTCAAGATAAAATGGGGGAGTATGGGGGATCTAACGCAGTCCAAAGCGGATTTACAAAAAACGACACTTAAATGCTGTCCTCTATGTGGTGAATCGCTACTCGATTTGCCCACAGAATCGGTTACACATTGTCCAGCCTGTGGATTTGAACTGAGCCTTCTCGTTTCGCCTCAGAAGTCGGAGGTGCCACCTACTCAACCAATTTACATATCCAGACTAGCCTATGTTTTAATCGGCGCTCAGATTATATTTTCGGCGGTCTTCGCTGTCGCTTTTCTCATTTTCGCCTCCTCTTTTTACTATGGAGTACCCCAACTGATTGCTACGATACAGAGTTTAACAATTGTTATCTTGGTTCTGTGTGCCTTCTTTCTTCGTCAACAAAAGAGCCTTGTTGTAATTAGAGTAGGACTTGTTATAGTTGGGATAATATCACTTCCGCCAGGAATTTTTGCTATAGCAACTGCATTGGCAATTTCTCCTAGTAGGCGATGGTGCGTTGTTTGTGGCAAGCAAATCCGATGGGGGGCTTACATCGAATGTAACCACTGTAAAACCTCAATGCATCGTTGGGGATCATGTCGAACAAAACGATTAGAAACTATCATCGCTTCCTCGGAACCAGGAATCTCTCCCCCACAACTCGAGTGGACCTGTCCTAATTGCCATGAACTCATGGATCCACAATACAAAGGAGGGAGTATGAATGAATGAGAAGCAGTATCCCACACGCTTCTGTCCATACTGCACAACCCCTATTACCTCACCGACCAAGTATTGTGAAATATGCGGCGCCGAAATTGTCTGGTCGATCAAGGAAATCCAAGCTCCACTATGGCCTTGGACACCGATATCTACCTACATCATTACCAGCATTACCTATGGCGTGTTCCTCCTCCTTACGATAGCAATCATGTTCTACTACATCTTCTTCTGGGGAATTCCGCTCCTTGCAATCACTATCATTGCTTTTGACCCAGCCTTCATGATTTTACTAATCCTTACCGAACTCGTCTTCATCTTAATACCCTGGGCCTACGTTACCAGTCTCAAGGTAAAGCCAGAAAAACTGGGAGTAACTACAGGTGGAGGTCTGACACTAGCGAAGGATTTGTTCTTAGGTATTGTAGTTGGGGCTGTAATTGTACCAGTTATCCTTGCACTAGATCTCTTTGAGCTTTTAGCTCCTGGAGGACCACCTCCTTCCATACCTACTCCTACTGACCTATTTTGGGTTGGCGTGCTATGCCTTTCAGTGATTCTGGTCATTGCGCCTGCGGAAGAGTTCTTTTTCCGCGGATTTATCCAAAATTCGTTAGATGTCCATTATGGACGAATCGGTGGGCTAATTGTTTCCTCAATCATTTTCGGTTTTGCGCATATGAATCCACTAATTGGCGTTATTCACACCATTGGTGGCATTTTTCTGGGTTTACTTTTCCTGTGGCGTGGTCGACGGTTGGCTGGACCAATAGCTGCACATGCTACCTATGATTGTCTTATCATTCTACTTGATGCTTTTTTCATATGATTAGTTAGGCTAGTTAGAAGAGGGTCGGGAAAGGATTTCCACAAAGGCTATAACATAGCCAGCTATGAGGGGATGGTCCTCGACTAGCTAATCGTCGCCGAGTGTGCATAAGTGCAACGGAAATGGGGTCTCCTTCAAACAGTTGTCGAACGATTCCCTGGGTAAATACTGCTTGAAGCTGTTCCTCGGGACGCCATCGAGTGAAGACAATAGAAGGTGTTCCAGCTGTCACTAAGTGACGAAGAAATCCTGCGAGTTCCAATCCATCCTCTCTTGGCTCAGGTCGGAAACAGTCATCCAGGATAAGAATTGGTGCGCCTGTGAAATAGTTCGTTACCCCAATTTCAATGACCCTTAGGGTGTCAGGGTGTTGGAGCGCGATTTCTCCCTTTCGGGGGTGAAGGGTTGTAGGCGTTGAAAAGTAGAGAAGAGAACGAGGCGAATCGGTGTTTGCTTTTAGCAGACGACGATTAAAATCACGACCAAAAAGCACAACAGGTTCTGAAACTCCCTGCCTTGTTGGAACGGCTGTAAGAAATGAGTTCGCAATTTCTTCTGCAAATTCTCTTCGGGAAGGCTGTTGTTCAGGATCAACGTTGACACCTAACAAGACCGATGTGGAGCTGGCTTGGGCTAAGGCTTTGGTCTTGAGTGTGCTTTCAAAGAATTGGAAATCAGGCACCCAAGCCATGGGATACTTCAACCCCCAATATTCCTTGCCATCGAAGATGAGTTCAAACGGAACATTGTTGAGAAATCCATCTGTGACAAACTGAAGAAAGCCGTATTTATTATTCTCGAGTTCTCGTTCAAGGCGAGTTGGGATTAAACTTCGATAAAGAAAGGATGCTATATCCTTTAGGTCAGCCATCGAAGGGAACTCCTTTGAAGTCTTCATGGTCCGCAATGATTGAATTACAGATGGCAGGTCGGCAGAAATTGGAATGGTGTGGAAATTATGGCGGCCGACGTGGTCTAAGGTTGTCACAAACAACTTTTGTTTCTCTAATAGTAGATCAAAATTGATGATGAGCCAACGACGGTCTGGAGGCATGAGAGCAGATAATTTCTGGAGCATTTTGTAATCCTGAGGGATCATACCTCTTCCCGGATCAGGGCAGGCAGCTGCAATTACGTTACGGTTTACCTCAATCTGTTCAAGTATTTCAGATAATTCACTACGGAGGGTGTTTCGGCGAGATCGATATTCTCCCTCAGGGATTCCCTTAGGTAAGAGCTGCCTAAGTTCTCGTCGAATATCACTTGCGCGTTTTAGAAGCTTGGTTTCTTCGATAAGTAATTTTGAAAGCTCACTACAGCGTTGGTAGCCAAGGTTATCTGTTAAGAAAGGATGGATGTATGCAACTTTCTTTGGACTTGACCAATCAATGATATGGTCGATAATATTCCGCTCTTGATGTTTGGCATACTGCTGCGCCCCAATGTAAATGGCTTCTACTAGGGCAACGTTGACATGTTCCCATGGAAGAGGTAACTTGTCTGTTCCAAAGTCAAGGGGAATATCCAATTCCTTTCCCAAGGTTATTGCCTTTGATATTGTCTGGCGAGCTGACTCAAAATCCGAGGATTCGCTACGAAGGATAGCCTGCTTGAGGAGGGTCTGATAATATTCCTGTGGAAATTCCTCCTCTCTAAAAATCTCACTGGCTCTTTCGTAATATTCCAAAGCCTTTACAATATCCTCACCTTCGATCAAAGGTGCGAGTTCATAAAATAGCTTAGCCTTGGTTTTACTATCTCCTTGGGGATCAAGAGTTTCAATGGCTCCCTGTAGTGCCTCCTTTTGCAGGCTTGGTTTACCCAGTTCTTTATATGCTTCAGCTAATTGCAGATACGTCTTACACTGATCGAATCCTGGGCTTTTACCAAAATCTCTAATGGCTTGGCTGAGATATTGAGCTGCTTCTGAATACTGTGCGGTTTTCATCAATGCTAAACCAAGACTTATAGCAGCTTCAGCCCGTAACTCAGTAGGTAATTGCTCATTATGAATGGCTTTTTCGAAGACGCTTTGTAACTGCTCAGGCGACTGAATATCCACAGAAAGTTGCGCGATAATTAATTGAAGAGTGGAAGCAAGTACAGTTTTTCTTTGGGCATTAGCTCTTTTGACCCCTTCCTTGAAAGAGGGAAGTTCCTCTTCGATTTGATTAATATTTGTAGTTGCGTTTTGTAAGAGTCTAAAACCACGAATTTCGAGCTTTTCCTCATCTAAGGTTTGAAGGAGGTGTAATGCCAATTTAGTTTGTGCTAACGCTTCCGCAAATTGGGAGAGTTCGAAAAACATCTCTCCAACCTCAAGATAAACTAGCGCCTCACGGTCCTTGAGTCCATGTTCTTGATAATAACGGATGGCTACGGTAAATTCCTGTTCTGCTTGGTTTCGCTGACCAATTCGTAGTAGCGCTTTTCCTTTCAGCACATGGGTTTGTTTTTCACGTGCCACTTCTCTTAAATGGGCAAAGAATTCGATTGCTTTATCAAAAAGCCGCAGAGCTCTTACATCTTGAACCAGACGACCTAAAACCTGCGCAATAACAATGGCCGTTTCCGCATAAGCTAGATAGTTTTTCTCCTTTTCAAAGTGTTTCAACGCCTTCTCACCATGGGCTAATGCCTCCTCTTGCTTACCACTCTGAAGAAGAAGGCGTGCTTGATGATATTCACAGAGGGCCATTCCGGTTTGATCAGAGGAACTCGTGAAAACAGATTGGGCTCGTTGAATTATCGCATGAGCCTTATCCATGTATCCTTCTGACAAATAAGAACTGGCTAAACCTAAATTTGCATAGGCACTCAATACTGGTTTTCCCGAAGCATCCCAAAGGTGAATGAGCTGGATAAGAATTTCTTCCGCCTTGTCATGCTCATCAAGGTACTGTAAAATTCGGGCATAGTCCGCAAGAGTTTCTCCACGCAGTTCGACATCCTCCACCTTTGAAGATAACCTTATGGCTTCTTCAAACCGAGTGGCGCTATCGCGATAATTTCCTACTCGTGCTAGGCTTTTGCCTATCCTTTTTAAGAGAATAATTTGGGAACGGGTGTCTTCAACACCCTCAGGTATTTCAATAGCTTGAATAAAGGCACGATTCGCTTCCTCAATATATCCAAGCTCATCCATTACATGACCCATGATTATAAGCGCTGCACGCAAAGCCTTGGGATCATTTTGCTCACGAAGAATACGGACAGCCTGCGTACAGCTTACCAAAGCTTCCTTCTTTTGCCCTAGCGCTAACAGGGCTTTCCCAATCTCTGCACCTACGATACCACTTTCCCGATTTTTCCCCTCTTTCTGGTATTGCTCAAGAGCTGCTTTCCAAACTTTCAGGGCTTCCTTGAAGGCCCTCTTCGAATAGTACTCTCGACCAACTTTAAACAGCGAATTAGCATCAGGTTCAGCGGACACGGACCAACTTCCTCACAGAAACTCTACACTATAATCACAAAAGCTTAGTCATCAACTAACTAAAATCATCTTGTTTTCAATCTTGAACAGTCTAACTCAAAAGAATTCGCTTACTGCCTCTGAAACATAATCAAGCTCCTCTTGAGTCATATGAGGATACATTGGCAAAGTTAAGACTTCGGATGTAAGACGCTCGGTTACAGGTAACCTGATATCTCCCAAACCAAGCTTCTCTAGTACTGAATACTTGTGTGCTGGTTCGAAATAAACCTTAGAACTTATCCCCCTCCTCTTTAGATGTTGAATTAGTTTGTCTCGTTTCTTCTTTCCCTCCTTGATTCTAATTGTATACATCTGATACACAGAATAGTACTCCTCGCTTGGAGGAGTCGGGGGAATGACTCCTTCAATCTCGCTTAGTCGTTGGTTCAGATAGTGCGCGTTTTTCCTTCGCATTGAAATCAACTCTCCCACTCTATCCATCTGAGAGGCACCCAGGGCTGCAAGAATCGTAGACATTCGAAGATTGTACCCCGTCTCCACGTAATCCAGCTCCCCATTCCCCGAAAAATAATCTCCACTAATAACTCGACCATAAGACCTGAATAACTTGATTTTATTCGCTAGGTCACCATTATCGGTAACAACAGCGCCGCCTTCACTTGTCGTAAACACCTTATTCTGGCAAAAACTGAATATTGTTGAATCACCAAATGTTCCTGTAAACCTCGTTCCAAGCTTTGCTCCAAATGATTCAGCTGCATCTTCGATTAGAATTAGATCATTATCCGTTGCTAATTCTTGAAGGGCATCAATTTCACACGGCATTCCACCATAATGAATCGGTATAATCGCTTTCGTATTAGCCGTGATTCTTTGCTTTACATCTGATACATCTAACCCATAGGTCAATTCCTCCACATCAGCAAAAACTGGCTTGGCTCCAACGTATAGAGGAGCATACGCTGTAGCAATAAATGTGAAAGAGGGGATGATGACTTCATCACCCTTCGAGAAACCATATGATTCCATAAGCGCTAATAATGCCGCTCCTCCTGAATTAAGAACAACACATTCTTTCAAGCCCAAATAACGCGCAATTTTTTCTTCGAACTCTTCAATCTCAGGACCAATACACCAATGCTTGCCTGATCGAATTACCTTTTCAACTCGTTTGATATCCTCCTCACTCCAATGTATCTTAAAAAGTGGAATCTCCATAACGCTTCACACCCCCTTGTTCTCTGATTCATCTAGGTGTCTAATTACCTTTGCAGGAATACCAAAGGCGATCACATTCCTAGGCAGACTTTCGGTCACATAACTGAACGCACCAACGATGGTGTTTTCTCCTATAGTAACACCCGGCATAACCACTGAGTGAGTTCCGATTTTCACATTTCGTTCTATGACAACCTTGCCTCTCTTATCGTCAATTGTTGAATGCGAATAGATGGAGCAATGAGATCCCACTTCTGCCCCTTCTCCAATCTGTACCGTGAATCTCGCATTGATGTAGGTAAAAGCACCTATGTCAGTATTTTTTCCAAGTTCAAGGTTCTCGGGATATTGACACATCCAATTCCACTTAGTAAGACCCCTCTCATCGAATTCAGGATATTCCCAATCTTTGAAACGATCTTTTGACATGGAAAATACCTTCCATCTCATTATTCTAAACACTATCTTGGCCATTCCTTTCTCTGCTATTGATCCTGTTGCAGCGTAGTCCTTTCAATCGACTACCCACCTCAATATCTTGAAGGCTTCAGCAACTTCAAGTCCTACCTCCATCCCTCGTGCTTTTGCTTTGATTTTTACCCCTTCGATTGAGCGAGGATGAGGATATTCCCTTAATTCTAATTTGTAACAGGAGACTGCTTTGATTTTGTCATCCAAATAATCCCTAATATTTACATAGTAATTAGGAATAAATGGCTTCTCGAAAAAAGGGCTCCCAAATTCGGTTGATGATAATGTCTCATAAGTAAATACTCTTTTCAGGGCTTGATCTGGGGTAGGTTTGGCAACACTTACTCCCACTTCAAATAAACGTCTATGGTCTTGATGCATATCACCAGCAAATGGCAAAAAAAGCGTATCAGCCTTCCTCGTTTTAAGAATCGAATCCAAATCATTAATCAAGTCTCTGAGAGGCGTTATATCCAATTTGGTTGTTAGATATCCAAGAAAATGAACTTCACTGATCCCAAGGACTTTTGCAGCGGCTAGAGCCTCGTTTTTTCGTATTTCTATCTCCTTTTCGTCCCACTCGGGAGGAAATGCTTTCGTATAGATCACTAATTCAATATTAACTCCATTCGAGGTTAGTTTGGCAATTGTTCCTCCTACAGCATATGTTTCATCATCTGGATGGGCTGAAACGACGATAACATTCTTCATCTTTTAAATCCCTTCCCAGCTAGTGTTAACGAGTAGTTCCTGCTCACACCTTCTCAGCTGATATCCACCATCTGGAATACTTTAGTTTAAGTTCAACTGGTTTGAATACATCAATGTATTCTTTGGTCTTTCCAGAGCTCTGAATAAAGGATTTATCAACAGTAAAAATGCTTGGGAATTTTTCCTCGTGTAATTCTAAATCAAAAATTTTGAAATCCTTGAAGAGTTCTTTTATCTCCTGGAAATCAAAGTAATGTTGTATTACTCCTTTCTCATATCCTTCTTCTAAAACAAATGTATTTTGGGCTACTTTCTTTCCTCTTCCAAATTCACAATCCTCTGTTGACCTCAACGATATGCAAACATATCCTTCAGGTACAAGAATCCTCTTAATTTCTTCCATGGCTTTTTTAGCCTTTTCAAAGGGAATATGATCAAGAACACCATGTGATGTGACAACATCAAAAGACTGGTCTGGGTAAGGTAATTTTTCTATATCTCCAACTCTCAAATCCGCTTTCAGATTTCTCTTATTCAACCATGCCTCTGCAATTTCTATTGCTTCTTCAGACAGGTCTAAACCACTAACATCAAAACCTTGTTCTGCAAAGAAAACAACATGATTTCCATTCCCACATCCTAAGTCAATGATTCTCTTAGATTCTTTCTTTGTTTCATAGAGATCTATTCCAATTTTTCTCTTCAAATATCTCGCCGTGAATCTAATTACTCCTAACATGGGATACCAAATTCCCCGAAGCTCTTTCTTGTATATTTCATTCCACTTTTTCATTTTGAATCATCTCAATATGTTATTCTTTTGATGTCTTTTTGACTCCGTAAAGATCTATTCCTATCCTGCTCCTAAGGTATCTTACAATGAATCTGATAATACCAACCATAGGATACCAATTAGCCCGAAATTCCTTCTTATACACGTCATCACCATTT
>JAEOUH010000021.1 GCA_016839365.1 Candidatus Hermodarchaeota archaeon | reverse complement strand
GTTCGAGGAAAGACTGCGAGATTATTGATTTCAAAGACGCCTTACTGAAATCGGTAGTAAATAACCTAAAGTCTCGCCCTAGCTTTGATAGCAATCGTCTACATTTTCGAGTGAATGACTGCCATTTGTTCGATTTCCCGAATATTCCGATTATCCTAGTGTATCGTTGCAGTCTGGCTAGATAATCCCCTAATTGCTCAATAATCGCCGAGTCGATTGCGAACAAATCGGATTGCGGAACCAAGTTTTGTGCAAGGGGATAAAGATTGGTTATTTCAGTCGGAACTAAACCGAAGATGGACGAGACAAAAACTGTATCAAAAGGTTCTGAGGACTCTGTTACAAGGGCGTGATATTGGCTTTGGAAGCGAATATATTCTTTGGCTAAATGATAGGGACCGTTCTGAGGAGCAGAAAAAAGCAGAAGCATGGTTCGTTCAGGTTCAGGAGGCGAAAACCGCTCCATTCGTTTCTTGTGTCTGTAAACTTCAGGTTGGTAAAGAGACCAAGGGCTAGTGATGTAGAGTGCCCGTTTTTTTGTGACAGGTGAGAATTTTTCGAAAAAGGGTTGATATGATTGTAAGCTATACATTGCGTCAACTAAGGCTGGATGGCTTGCGAGCCGACTTTCAACCATTCGCCAGAGACGGCCTTCCCGAATTGCTAGTTTAATCCGAGAAATCTCATCTTGGCAGACACGCAGATTATGTTCAGCTAGTACTTGAACACGCATGTTCTTCTCTAATTTTTTCATTTCAGAAACCGTGTATCTGGAACAGGTGGCACAGTTGCAGAAGCCATCTTGAATATCTGCTAGTCGGTAAGTGCCTTCAGGTGATAGAATGCGATCATGTCGAGCGAATAACGCATAAGCAGCAGAGTCAAACATGTCACATCCCAAGGCCACGATGAGGGGGAAAATCAAAGGATGCCCTGCCCCAAAGAGGTGAACCGGTTTGTTAGATGGTAAATGTCTTTTCGCAGTTAGCACTAATTCAACTAACTTATTGAACTGATATTGTTCCATTAGTTGAGTGGGACTCCCAATAGCATATATCGAGAAGCCAAGTTGACTAATTATGCGTGCGGATTTTTCGACTAAGTTAGGATAAGTGCCTCCCTGTATTGGACCAACCCATAGGATTTTTGATTTTGATCTTTTTAGAAACAGATCATTTGCACGCTTGAGGGTTTCTTCTACAGTGAATTCCGCTTCGCTGTAAGTTGCATTCCCCCCTGTTGGGATATCTAAAATGACTGCAATATCGGTTTCAATTTCCTCTTGAAAGCGAATTATTTGGTTAGGAGTAATTTGAACATCTCCATAGGTAAGTAGTTGGTAAGCTCCTGAGTCAGTCATGATGGAACCTGGAAAATCGAGGATGTCATGGACTTTCCCTTCGCACTTGGCCTTTGAGAGAAGATATGCGTTGGTGATGATTACTTGGCAGTTGAATTCTTGAAACATTTTTCGCGGTGGTATTAGCTCTCTTGTAGGGTGAACTACAGGAATGAAGGTGGGTGTATGGACTACTCCACTTTTAGTGTCAAACCTCGCAATTCGGGCAAGCAAATCTTTGTGTAGGATTTCAATCATTGCGAACGTGACTTCTTAGGTAGCACCTTGTTCTTTAGCTTCCTGTTCTTCAACAAATCTTGTGTATACCTTTCTAATTCTGTCAGCGAGTGGTCCTGTGCCTTCTACGCCTTGCTCGGTAACGCGAACCTTGTTAAGGACAACAATGACTCGGGCGTCTTCAAGAAATCGCACCTCTCCTGGAGGAAATAGGGCTTCAAACTGCTCAGCTAACCCTTTCAAATCAAAAGGATCCTCAGTTTTTACCAGCTCAAGTATTGTATGCCCAGTAATTAGAATACGGTGAAAGAGATTTCCTTTTGTATCTCGAGCTTCTCCTAATATCACACTTAATGTGGCGGGATCATACCCTTGCATCTTTCCTGTGAGAGATTTACCAGTATTGGTACTAACTACAACGGTGGCTCCTATCAAAGAGGCTAATTCTTTGAAAAAGTGTCGAGCCCCTGTACTTTGTGACATAATGGGTCCTCCAGATATTCTGGTTCTGAGTAGTGATTATCCATCCGTTTTTATATGTTGTTAAGTCGCATTTGGCAGTATTTGATTTAGGTTTTTTCGGTGTTGGCACCAACGAAAAGTGTAAGTCACATCAGCTTTGATTAGTTCGAGTAGTTTCAGCTAGGTGTCTCTCTGATTATACTATTCGTTGAAGCCTACGAATCGGTCGGTGTGCACGAATTTTGTCGCCTTTAGAACGCACCGTGTTTCCCCGAAATTTTGGTTAAGAGTTGTACTACTTTGAGAGAGCAGAATCACTCGAAGTGATAATTAGATGGAGAACCTGCAATGCAATGAATGTTCGGGATACACTGTGCTTACGAACGGAGAATACGTTTGCGCCGCCTGCGGTCTAGTGTTGGCACGGCAGATAGTGAGTTCACCTTACCAGATGCATAGAGATGAGGATTGTTCTTCCTCGCAGTCTAAAGCGTATGTTGCATTGGGAAAAAGATCGGCCATGGTAGGTGGACTGGGAAGTTTCATTGACTACCAAGCCAGTCGCTTCTTCTACGACCAAGCGGGTAGACCTTTAGCCCCAAGAAGGCAGCAACTGTTTCGAAGACTCAAGTATGATTATAATCTACGTCTGCGTATCGCTAAACGGGAAACAACATATCGAGCACTAAGATCCCTCAACCGAGTAGCCGATTTACTTTCATTGACAGATAGCATCAAGGACAAAGCCGCTTATTATTATCAAAAGATGGACAAGAAGCTCGAGAATAGCGACATCACAAGCCATCTCACTCTCATGGCTTATGGGTTAATGCTGGCCGTCCGAGAATCCAAGGAAAACGCCCCCATTACGCTTCAGGAAATCGCAGAAGCCTTTCAGAAGCTTGGGCATCGAGTAACGAGCCGCTCGATTATCCGTCAAGCCCTGGAGGTCAAGAAGAAGATACCACTTGCACCTATCAAGAGAAAAAGTGAAGATTACTTGCAGCGTATCGTGTCACAGACCGTCAACCATCCTACAATACGCCTGAGACTGCGTCGTGCAGGTCTTTCAGTTCAAGCTTACCAGGTAGATTTAGTTAAGTATTCGAATCAGTTGTTCAGTAGAATTGGCGTTTCCGAACGAGGAGGAAGAAATCCGTTCATCTTTGCCGTTGCAGTCGTCTACAGTTCAGATTTTCTGATTGCAAAGTTAGGAAAACGTCGACCAGCCCTTACTCAACGGCTGATTTCCAAGGCAACGAATGCTGCAGAATACAGTGTGCGAGATCACTACGCAAAATTGCTAAAACCGCATATTCTCAAAATGCTACCACATCGCTAATTGAACTACGTGGAGTACAATTACGATTAGTGTAAACATCGTGAAGAGCAACGTAGAACGAAAAATCGCTGGTCCAACAAGCCATGAAAGAAACAGCACAAAGGGCATTGACGTTATTATTACACCAGAAATTAAGACAAGACAGGAAAGGTCATTGCTCACAGATTGAACAATTAACAGAAGAAGCCAAGAGCAGAGTGCGATTCTTAGTATTTGATAGATAATCACAATTCTCCCTTCTAGAGTGGTTGAAAGTTTACGAGAATAAGCGATTCCGTTGCATTAACTGAAAGTTGATGGCCTCCTGAATGAAGCAGCCCCAGCACTTGTATTTGACATCTGTAGGTTCGGATAACGATGTGCCAATCGTCTAGATATATTTTGAATATTAATTGATTATTCACGGGTTCAATTGTCACGTTGTTAGGAATAAAAAGGAGTCTAGTAAGAAATACGCGTTCTTGATCTGCTGTAATGATCGATTGGTCAACTTCTTGCACGAAATCTTGGAATGCTATTATTTCTTCAGATTGGGTGAGTACTTGGGTAGTTGAAAAGAGTAAAGGTACACCTATTGTGATAAGAAGTGTAAGGTTAAGCCCGATTATTACGATTTTCTCTAAACTCTGATTCAAGGCAAGCCCAGAGCTTATTCTTAGTAAAAGAAATTTAAAGTCCTATATCAGATTTTTTTTCTTGCTTTAAATAGGAATCTCTGAACTAAGTTTACGGTTAGTATGGTTTGCCTTTTCCAAGTGATTGAGGATCAAGATTCATCGAAATGTCTACTGTTTAGTTGTGATATTTGTTCCCATCAAGCAGCAGACAAATGTGAAATTTCCTCCAGCCCTTTTTGCCAACAACAATTTCTCAAGATTTTACCTTTTGTTGAGGGCACATTCTCCTGTAAATTCATAACCCGTACCCACTCTATCTTGCTACCTCGATCATCAGTGGATATTCTGAAAGAGTATGTTTTGACTCTTATGAAATTCGAGGCGAATATTTCAGAAATCAATCGAGAATATCCCGAGATTGAAAGGAAGCTATATACTGATCCTATCACAGCTTACAGAATATTAGAAGCAACTTCTGAGCCGACTCGAAACCGTACAATACGTGAGTTCCTCTCCTCATTGAATAAAACAAGATTGGTGTCAATCATTAGAAGCCACTTAGGTGAGGATGGGCCAGCTAATTCGAAGACCTTACTCGAAGCATATCTAAAAATTCAAAAAGCTGAGAAAACCTCCTTCAGTCCAATACCAGTTGAAGGGCCATATCACCTTCTTGATACATATGATTTGAACCCATTCACAATACGAGTGCTCGAATCTTCAAATAAACCATTAGAAAAATATTACCAGGCAATCGTTTCTCTAAACGAGAGCCTTTCACCTAGAGTCCTACAAACCCTGTTTTTACAGCAACAAAATTTTCTCAATGATGAAGTTAAACTTCAAACCCTTGATGCCTTGATAAACCAAAAAATTGGTGACTTCAAGCAATATCTCGCCTCACATTTCAAAGAGTTATCCAATGTCGAACGAGACAATCTGGCAGTATACGCTACCGCACAGACTCTTAATTTAACAAAGACCATGCCTTTACTCTTAGATGACGATGTACAGGAGATTTACTTGGATAAACCAGGAACCCCATACTATCTTGACCATGCTGTATGGGGTCGATGCAAGACCAACCTGTCACCTTCTGAGTCAGAACTATCACATATCATTACGCGTCTTCGCCTGGAAAGCCGAAGACCACTTGATGAACAGAACCCCTCTCTTAAGACGGAACTAAAGACAGCTTTATTTCATGTTCGTGCCGCCATTGACATCCCACCTCTTGCTTATGACGGCCCACATCTCAATATCAGAAAAATCCGAATTCGAACTCTGACTATACCTGAACTTATCGCTAATAAGACCATTTCACTTTCAGCTGCGGCATTTCTGATTCTGTGTATGACGCTTCGAATAAACATAACAATAAGTGGTGAACCTTCAACAGGAAAAACGACTCTAGCTAATGCAATTAACCTCCTGGCACCTCCAAGTTGGAGAAAGATCGCGATTGAGGATGCTCTGGAAAGTATCTCATTAGATGAAGGAGATAGGCATAAGGTTACATTTCGAGTTGACCCCTTCGATTCATATGGAAAAACTCAATCAACTAAATCGAATGAAATTATTCGGTTGTTGCATCGATCTCCTGATTGGGTTTTTCTAGGTGAAATCCAAACAGCAGAGCATAGTGCTGCAATGTTTCACGCCATCAGCGCAGGTATTAAGGGAATCCAGACATGTCATGCGAACTCAAATGAAGAATTGCTACTACGTTGGAAGATCCATCACGACATACCTGAGGTGTGTTTTCAGTCTCTTGGTTTGCTAGTCCACATGGTAAGGGAGGTAGTTCAGGGCCGGATAATCCGAAAGGTTTCCCAGATTTGTGACGTTCGGTTTGAATCGGAAAAAGCGATATTAACTCCAATCTTTGAATGGAGCAAATCTTCAAGTCAGCTTGAACAGAACGTATCTGACCTATTTACTTCGCTCGTTGCCAGGACTTGTAGGTATCAGCAGATAACGCCACTCGTTATCCGAAAGCAGCTACAAATATTTCGGGATACATTAACAACCCTAGTCTCAAATCAGGAATATAATCCGGGCAAAATTGTTGCAGCATTTGATGAGGTGTATGCACGAAAGGATCTAATTAGCCCCGAAATCACTCAAGTAAAAACAAAGGGGCGAGAGAAAAGGGGAGGCGACAACCGTCGATTATATCAATTTTCTAGCTAATATTGGCGAATATGTGCCAGGGAAGAAGCGCTTCTTCACACGATTAATGCCTTCTGAGTTTGGAGAAGCGATAGAGTATCTTTACCGGCGCTCTATCAAGCCTAGCCAAGTCCTAAGCGGATTAGTGATTATTGGTTTTGTAGTGTTGATTGGATCTAGCTGTCTCCTAAATTTGGTTCTACCTTTACCAAGCGCAATAATGTTAGGAATTACAATTGCTCTAATGAGCTGTCTATTTACTTTGAACGGTGCGATATCCAAGTACCATAGGCAATTAGTGCAAATTGAAAAAGCGACGCCACATATTCTTGAGGAATTATCTACGATTTTTCTTACTACGGGATCTGTTTTTGAAGCAATAGAGTATGTCTCTAAGGGAGGCTATGGAGTTGTTTCCTCAGCTTTTTCTGATATGTTATCACCCCTGAATTGCGGAACAGCTCCTGAACAGTTGCTGAGGGGATACGCTAACAGCCAGCCTTCGGTAGTTCTTCGAAGGGGGCTACTCACGTTTATCCAGTTTGTAGAAGCTTCCTCTACAAATCTTGAAGCAGTAATTCTAGATGCTCATGAAGATCTGCAAAGGAAGTATGAGAGACGTACATTACAATGGGAGAGCCGGATGATGGTAATTGCAGGTGTTTTGGTGTTTGTACCAATTATCTTCATTTTGGGTGTGGCAATACGTGGCTTGGCAAATCACCCTCTTATTCTCCTTTTACCAATTTTTCAACTAGTGATTGCTAAGATCATAGTGTCAGCTCTCTTGCCAGAGGAAATGATATTGTTGGGGGAGTGAATGGTATGCCGCTAGAAGGAACTGAATTTGACCAATTTCTTGATTTTCTCACTCATCTTTCAACTGAACTAGCCTCAGGAATTAGTCCGGAATATGCTTTGGTCAGAACTTTTCTCTACTTTGGAAAGCAAACACCTGAAAACCTTCTTGTGGCGATAAACGACGTGACTAATGGAGTGAAAACCTTTCATGGTGCCTGGTCGGATTTAGTTATCGCATATGGCAGCAGCCGTTATTCTCGCCTGTTGGAATTATTTGTACGGTTCATCGAAAAAGGCTCGGTATTGGGTGGAAATAGAATGTTGCAAGTTCTAAAGCAAGTTAGAAAGAATCATGCAATGACAAAGAACCGACAGAACTTAGTCAGAGGCCAAAGAGTGAAAGTATTTGCCCTTTCATTTGTCTCTGCTGTTGTTATTGGTATGATTGCGGCTATTGCGCCTTTACTTTCACTCGCTTTCTATCAGAGTGGATGGACTAGTACTGTTGGTTTCTCCTCAACGTCTTCAGTTTATGTTGTTGTAGCTTCGGTTTCTACTATCCTTATTACTGGCTATCGTCTAAACAAGACGGTTGATGGCCCCATTAGAACTCTTTTCATCAATCTAGTTGCCTTTGGGGCTACTTTCATACTCATATCTCATTTATTGACAGTGCTCATGTAATTGGGGGGCTTAAATATCCTATGAGGAGACTCTTTCATGTGACTATGACATGACTAGGCTAAAACTAATCAAAGAATTTCTTCGGAATAAAAGAGGATCACCACTTATCGAACAGGGCCTTCTGTTAGGATTAGCCATATTGACCATTACAATCTTGATTACCGTAATTTTAGATGTAATGGGATGGTCCCAGGGTCTTTTTCAGTCTATCATTATACAACTTGATCAATTAAGACAAGCATTTCTTGGTTGGATTGGTGGATAACCCACGGTGCGACAGGACCTGAATGTCAAATACTAACATTAGGAAGTCGATTCGATCTTTTTCAGTCCAAGCCCCTGTAAAGGCTGAGTTCCTGAAACACTTGTACTAATGAGGGAGATTGAAGGTTCCTCGTCAATGTTTCCGTTATCGGTGTGAGTGATTGAAGCGTCTGCTTGAGTTTGGGTGGCTTTGACTGAATCAAAGGAACGAAATACAGGCGTAGCACCTATGAGTTCCTCTTCTTCCTGTGTAGCATCACTTACCGCTGAATCTAAGCGATAAAGTTGAAGAGAGTTCCAATCAACATCCTCAAAAATCTCGATGTTTCCTCGGAACCCTGGTAAGACTGCCGAATTTCCCTCTAACCCGGTAACAATAAGAAGAACACGGACATAACCAGCGAAATCTGGTATGATTCGTGCACCCCAAATAATCCTTGCGTCGTGTCTCATTTGGCGAGTGACCACATCGGCAACACGAGTCGCTTCTTCAAGGCTGAGATCGGGACCACCGATAACATGAATCAGCGCTCCAGTAGCACCTTTTACGCTTAAATCACCAAGTAATGGAGAGTGGAGAGAATTCTTCACAGCCTCTGAAATACGATCGGAGTCCTTAGTATCAGATTGCGTGGCTTCTCCTAACCCAACTAATGCAACCCCGCCTCCAGCTAATACACTTCGAACGTCTGCAAAGTCTAGGTTAATCAAGCTAGGTAAGCTAATGGTTTCGGTAACTCCTTTCACCATACTTGCAAGAATTTCATCGGCAACACTAAAAGCCTCATCTATTGGTAAATCTCGTGCAATTTCAAGTAGTTTATTATTATCAATAACGATAACTGTGTCTGCGTATCTCCGTAAACGTTGGAGACCCCGATGAGCCTTGTCAATTCTCGCGCCTTCAATGGTGAATGGTGTAGTCACAGTACACACTACAATTGCCCCATTCTGCTTCGCAATTTCAGCGATAACAGGAGCTGCACCTGTTCCGGTGCCCCCTCCTAGCCCTGCAGCAATAAATAGCAAATCAACTCCTCGTAAAAGATTCGTTAGATCTTGACGTGATTCTTCTGCAGCGGCCGCTCCTAATTCGGGAAATCCCCCTGTACCAAGCCCCCTCGTGATTGTTTTTCCAATGAGTATTTTTTTATGGGCTTGTACATGATCGAGATGTTGTTGATCGGTATTAACTGCGATACATTCTGCACCTTGAATACCGATTTGTACTAACCTGTTAATCGTATTATTTCCTCCTCCACCAATGCCAGCAACCATAATTCTTGCCCCTGGTTGTGAATACCGGGCAACCGTCTTAGTTGGGCGTTGAGTTGCATCACGAACTAGCTTCGATATTCCGCTTTCCATTTTTTCATTCACCTGGCTTTCGGTTGTGGAATGTTCGGCTCCCATAGTTCTTTTTTCAACAAGTCCCTTACGGCTATTCGAATAGCTTCACTTCGATTGGGATACAGTTTTTCGAGAATCAGCCGTTCAATCCCATTGACATAAGCTTCTGGTAGATTAACAGTGATTAGTTTCATTGCAATCAGGGTCACTCCTAGATATTATCCTGAAAAGGTTCTAGTATTATCAGGGTATTACCTAGCCCTAAAAAGATAAGACGGGAGAGGCTAAAACGCGTGAAACTTCGGGCGCTCTTGGTTCTATTTGTTAAACAGGCTGAAAAAGTGTAGTATTACCTCTCATGCGAGCCTAAAAATCGGAGAATTTAGATTTTCCAATCGTAAGAAGAGAGGAATAATGTGCTTCACTTGAGTATAATGTTTGTTTGAGTGATTGGCGCCAAATGGGTCAGCCCTTTATCAAGAAAAATTTTAAAAGCGTTGAGAAGACGAGAAGGGTATCCCCTTTGCGGGGGTACCCGAGCATGGTCTAAAAAACAGGATTAACCTGTTTTGATTATAGGGGCAGGACTGAGGCTCCTGTGGTGTAGACCTTCGTGGGTTCGAATCCCACCCCCCGCACCATTTTCGTTTTCCAAAGTTTTGTTGGTTTTTATAGAGCAAACTTGTTCAAATTATGGAGCATATAGAGAATGTCCTATAGGATGTTAGACCAGTTCAATGTGCATTTACAGAATATCAAATCGGTTCCTGGTGTAGAGAACTCGGTATTAGTTCAAAGAGATGGCTACCCCATTTCTAGTAGTGGGGTTTGGTTATCAGAGAATGAGATTTTTGGTTTATCATCTTCAGCTGCTGCAATCTTATCGGTGGCACAAAGGCTCCATGACGATTTATCATATGTGCTTATTGAAGGAGAACGCAGTAAATTCTTATTAGCCACGCTTCCTCGAGCTGCCAACTATTTCGTTACAGTAACGACCCAAAGCCAAAGTAATTTAGGAGCCCTATTTTTGCAATTAGAGCGGGTTATTTCTCATTTAGACGAGGTTCTATGGAATGAGCAGTTTATTCCGCCATTGCGATCCTTTGAGAAAGCAGAACGTACTCAAATCTGTAATGCGTTTAGTGTTCGAGATGGACCACAGCAGAATTGGTCAACAGGTACTTTGAATATGACAATTACCGAAAACGCCGCTCAACAAATAACGGCGATTGTCACTGATTTTCTTCAGGCATTGCCTTCTGCTCAAACAGGTGAAGTTTGTCTTGAAGGAGGCTATTTAATTCCGACACAGCGATTCAACGAGGGAAAGCGTATTCGTGATTCCACGCTAACCTATACTCTATTTGATACGTCTCGAAAAGTCGCCCAATTAATCAAACGAACAAAGATTCTTCAGGTTCTATGCGATTGTGGTTCGAGGCAACACTTCATCTACCGGCTAGCGGGAGGCCTTTTTAGTACCTTAATTCAGAAGGATTCGACCCGTCTTGGTCTGCTGAGATTGATTATTCCAAATTTCATAGCTGAGATTGAATTGGTGCTACAACAAGCACCCCCAGCACAGAAACCGACTATAGATGTGGATGGTTTTTTGGAGGCAATTGCACGATGAGCACATTTCTGGACAATGGGCTATTTACCCTTGGAAGAAAACAACTGGCTATCGTATTACGTACAATATTAGATCGACACCCAATAATCATCTATGGTGAGTTGTCCGAATCTGTAGATTCGGTTGCTGAGTCGTTGGTTCAGCTTGTGCCACATCGTCGCGAGATGGTTTTCGGATCAGATTTTGTATCCTATTCAGAACATGAGCAGATGGTTCACCATGAAAAGGGTGACTATAACGGAGAGCGAATGATTTATCGTGCCCCATCATCTTCGGCGCAACTTGTCTCAAACCAGATTACAGATTATAAAGGATGGGTAATAGCAACCGATCAGGTTCATCTAGAAGACATCAAGCAGACGTTAGCCAAGTCTTCTGTTCTTCCATTGACTCTGCGGTTCAGTGAAGGTAAACTTAAAATCGAATCTAATGGAGATTCGAGCACGTTTTCTGAAACGAATTTTGAACACAAATTGCTAGAAAAGGTTACTTCCGAAACACGCACCAAGATTGAAAGAATAACTAGAATCCTAAAAAGGGCTGCACAAGGCAAAGTAAGTGAGCGGCTTGAAAAGAGCCTGGTTGATCTCAACCAAGAGGAAGAGCGTATCCGACAAAGCCTTTACCGTGAACACATCCAGGCGTTTGTAGAGGCGGCCTGGAGAGTCATGATTATTCTGTTACGACTTCGGTTATTACAAGGAGTTGGAGTAAAGTCAGTAATATCTGATAAGATGCTTCAGCAGGCAGTGGATTACAAAGGAGCGACTATAAACCGCCTGATGGAGTTCATTATAGCTGAATGGGGCGAAGATTTCCAGACCTCTGTACAAGACGGGACAGGACAAGCGTTTGGAGATCGACTAGAGGGATTCTGGACAATCTAATCTGGAGGAAAAAGAGTGCTAATTGATTGGAGCCAACGAGTCATTCAAACAAAAATCGTCTATTACGGCCCTGCCATGAGTGGAAAAACAGAAAGTATTCGTGCCCTTTTTTCCCGTCTTAATATCTTATCTCGGCTAGAATCCATCGAGACAACTTCTGGTAGAACCCTGTTCTTTGATTATGGACCCATTGAGCTTTCACATGGTGAATGGGTTATTCAGATTCATATTTGGTCAGCAACTGGTCAAGATTATTATGCAGAAACGCGCTCGACCGTTCTTGCAGGAACTGATGGAATCGTCTTTGTAGCGGATTCTAATCCAAATTTAGTAAAGGAAAACCAACGATGTTGGGAAGAACTCAAGGGTTTCTTTGGAGATCGGCTGGGGGATGAAATCCCAGTAATCTTTGCCTTAAATAAGCGGGATATTTGGCCTATGATTAGCCGATTTGAACTCATCAATACGCTTGGACTTAACGGCACATCCCAGATTTTTGAAACGGTAGCCACACAAGGTTCATTCACCCTCGAAATCTTGCAAGGGGTTCTGCGACAAATTCTGCTGGGATCAAATCTTGCACAACCTAAAAGAATAGGAACATAGGTTTGCATTCTCAGGTATTCCTGAATTAGGAGCTGTTGAGAATGCAGGATTCTAAATTAGAAGACGCCATCGTGACCCTTCTTCGGCTGGCTGTAACCGATTTACCTTCTGATGTTTCTGAAGGTCTTGAACGAGCATTAGCAAAAGAGACCAACAGCACCGCTAAGAGCCAACTAAGAGCCATTTTAGATAATATAAGTCTTGCAAGGAATAACGCAATTCCAATGTGCCAAGATACAGGGATCCAGATATTCTATTTAACGGTCGGTTCGAAATTCCCACTACTTCACCAACTTCCACTTATCATCGACCAAGCAGTTAAGAGAGCAACGCAGGAAATTCCACTACGACCTAATACCGTAGATCCTATTCTGCATAAGAACCCAGGAGATAACACTGGTCTTTACATTCCCTGGATTAATTGGAAGGTAGTTGAGGGAACAGATCTAGAAATCACTGCATTGCCAAAAGGGGGAGGATCAGAGAATGTATGTAAGCTAGGAATGCTAACTCCTGGACAAGGATTGAACGGAATGAAGAAATTCATAATTGATTCAGTAATCGAGGCAGGCGCTAAGCCTTGCCCACCCACAATTCTTGGAATTGGAATAGGAGGAGGGGCGGACATCTGCATGAAAATCGCAAAAGAACAATTGCTTAGACCGGTACGCCAACGACATCCAAACGCGAAAATTGCTATGTTGGAGAAAGATCTATTGTCTGCCATTAATGAGATAGGTATTGGCCCCATGGGCTTAGGTGGAGACACTACAACTTTGGATGTACATATCGATGTAGCGATGAGACATCCTGCTTCATTTCCTGTTGGTCTTGCCGTCCAATGCTGGGCCGCCAGACGTGCCTCGGCCATTATTTCGAAGGAAGGAAAAGTGACATTTACTTCACATGAGGTTTGATCTACATGCCAACCTACGACTTAACTACCCCGATCTCAGAAGAGACCATTCGAAAGCTTCGCGTAAATGACATTGTTTACATAACAGGAACAATATTCACTGCCCGTGATGAAGCCCATGAACGAGCCCTTGAATGGTCTAAAGAGAATAAGGCGCTACCGATTGATCCTTCTGGATTATGTGTATTTCATTGTGGACCCATTGTGAGAGAAACAGAGTCTGGATGGGAGGTTGTAGCCGCGGGTCCGACAACGAGCACGCGGATGGAAATGTTCGAAGACAAATTCATTGAAGCTTTTGGTGTTCGTGTTATCATTGGAAAAGGAGGAATGGGACCCAAGACAGCCCTGGCAATGAAACAGTTCGGTGCAGTTTATGGGGCCTTCACTGGCGGTGCTGCAGTATTAGCCGCTAAGGCAATTCGTCGAATAGTAAGCGCGGAATGGCTTGACCTTGGCATGCCTGAAGCGCTTTGGATTATGGAGGTAGAAAAGTTCGGACCTCTGATCATTTCCATTGATTCTATTGGGGAAAACCTCTTCGAACAGATAAGCACAATTGTCGAAAAGAACCGAGAACGTATTTACAAATTAGCAGGAATCTGAATCGCCTTATTTGAGAGAGTCACCCCGATATGAGGCAGCGAGAAGATC
>JAEOUH010000089.1 GCA_016839365.1 Candidatus Hermodarchaeota archaeon | reverse complement strand
TTGAACTTTTCCTTTTTCACAAAATATTCAATTTTCGTCTACAACCCAAATCTAGTACGGCTTACAGCATCTGCCATAGTTGCAGAAAGCTCAGCCGTTTTAGCAAAAATGTAAGCAACCGGTTCGATTCCGAAGAATCCTTTGTCAATAATTACATCAAACAATTTTTCATTTGCAATTGCTTTGTTGATGGCAACTAGGATCGCTTTGTCTGTGTTCGCACTAGTTGTAACTCCTTCTCGGGTGACGGTGAGGTATCGTAAATTGTGCTGAGTAAACTCCTTTTCCATCCCTTCCAAGTACTTAATGACAATGGCTGCTTGTTTTTCGGGGTTGGCTTGTTGAACTTGAAGAAGGATTGCGGCCAGGTGCTTTGAGGCTCCAAATTCGGGTCCAGTGAATGTGTGAGCTTGACTGTTTCGAATCCCGATTCGACTAGGGAATCCTGCCACCTCATCCAGGTTGGCTGCTTCAGGTAGGCTCATTACCAGTTGGGATTGAACCTGTGGGATTACTTGATAAAATGTCGTGGATTCCCGCAGAATGTCCATTCCGTGCAATAGGTTCTCTAAAATATTTGTCCGCAGATTCGCGGTGACCCCTCGGATACACAACTCACAGGTCTCTAATTCAGGATTTTCTGAGCGATGCAACCGACACAACAGGCCTCCGATTTTTTGGTTTTGGCAGAATACGCAAAGTTGTTTGATATTCTCGTCCAAGGATTGTCTTTCCTGTGCTAGTGTTTCCGCAAATTCCTTTGCGGCTTTTTTTACTCCAGGAGAGAAATACGATTCGAATTTACCCAGTTGTTTAAGTCCCCGTGATACGCTAGCCTGGGTAATACCAAGTACTTTCGCTATCTGAATTTGAGTGAACCCGTAGTCCTCAACCAGATGATAGCTAATTAGGGCTCGGAGTGCGGGTAATAACTGATTTACCATAATCTCGCAGGGTGGACGCACAGGTTGATGTCTCCTCCCACCTTATTTCAACTTCACGTTAATGCCTTAAAGTAAAAGACTTTCCGTCTCACAAAACCTGTGCGTGGTGTTTAGGAACCTTATTTACTCCTGCATTGATAACTTTGACGAGTGGAGCCTGCTGACTTATCCTGTAAGTTAGCCTCTTTCCTTATGTTACAAAGGCTATCATAGCTTACACGATCGCTGAAAAGTTGAATTTAGGAAGAGCCGCAATAACGCATATGAAATCCTTGGTACCACAGCTGAATACGAGGTATTTTATTGAGGAAGACTCCTCTTTTACAAGAACAGGTCTCCAACTAAAAGCAATGGGTGGCTAGCGTGCAAGCTTATATCGCGGGAAAACCTCTTCTAAGCACAACCGATTGGCCCTCAAAAGTCTCCTGTGTTATTTTCTTTGTTGGGTGTAACCTCCGATGCCGGTTCTGTTTTAATGGACCACTTCTCGAGTTTCTCGACCAGTACAAAATAGGATTAGAGGAACTCTATCCTGAACTGGAACCAAATCAGTATCTCATAGATGGAATTATCGCTACTGGTGGGGAACCCACACTTCAACCCAATCCATTGAAAGCCCTCGCAGAATGGGCGAAGCAGAACGGGCTAGAATTCGGACTGATGACAAACGGTACCAGACCTGATGTGGTCCAAGAATTGATTGAGATGAACCTAGTTGATTACATCGCCGTGGACCTCAAGACGGTTCCGGATAGAACCGAGTACGTTAAAGTAACTCAAACAGCCGGAGATATATTGGGCCAGGTCAACAAGACCATAAATCTCCTCAAATCTTCAAAGATAAGCTACGAATTTCGCACAACTCTTGTACCCTCCCTCATCGATACCTTGGAACAACTTGACTTGATCCGTCAGTGGGCTGGATCAAAAAATTATGTGCTACAGCAGTTTCGTCCCGCGAAGACAGTTTTAGATTCATCGTTGAACAGGGCTTTTACTCCTGAGGAATTAACCCGCTTTACACGATATGCACACCCACATAAGATTATAACTCGTTTCTAAATTCATATTCCAAGCTTAGTCAGAAGGCTTTAATCTCAATGCTTGTCAAATCAAGATGCTTAAGGGTTTTTTATGAGAGTATGGACGGTAGAACTCACTGAAGGATCTAAACGCACGTTCGTTGATTTGCAGACTGCTTTTGGACAATATTATAAGCTCCAATCGGGTTGGGTTCATAAACTACAATCCCTCATAAAAGAGCAATCAGCATATTCGGTACATCTTAACCTCATCAAGATGACTAAGGGTCCACAAGGAGAACGACTCCAGGCACCATTTCTACTTCTTCTTATTACCGCCAGCAGATTAACGGTGGCCTTTTTGGGTGAATTAGATGAGAACGAAACCGGATATATCGTGGGCGTGTGGCCGGAACAATTCCTACAGATCCTAAAAGAAGACAAAGATGCAATTGTTAATCTTCTATTCATCCTCACAGAACAACCACAACTCTTAGAAACTGTTGATTTATACTTCTGAAGTTCCCCAAAATCAAACTGTATTCAATCTCTCAGGACAGATACACGAATTCGCATCACTGGAGAAAAGAAATGTATATATGTTGCCTCTCAATCGGGGGTTGCACTGGAGATACGTGAACCGTGTCTAAAACACCACTGCCACAACCTAAAGATGAGGTTCCTAAAGGCACTGTTCGAATTATCAGTGTTGAACAACGCCATGAACGGAGTGGTCGAGTGGTAATGCTCATTGATGGGGAAAGTATGGGTGAGACGAGAACCGATCTCCGAAAACGTCAATTTTCATACATGATCCAAGGAATTGCAGATACAAAAATCGCGCCTAAGTCTTGGCTACTCAGCCCGAGAGAAGAGCTTGGAATGATTTCAGAGGTAAAAGAAATTAAGAAAGGTAAACCCAAAAAGAGATCACAGACGCGCGTGGCCCTACGGGTGAGATTTGACGAAAATGGCATAATTAAGCTAAATGAAACCTGGAAGGTGTTCACCAAAGAACCCATCACTCGCCAAGTTTTAAGTCGCTGGGAGAAACGGATGACAGAGGAGGCAATGCAATACTACTGGGAGATTCTACCTGGATTAATCGACTCTATTCTCTTTGAAGCCACGGAAGGTGTCAACGGGCAACAGTTGCGCGAAATCCGTATGCTTCAGACTCGAATTCTGGTTCAGGCAATCAAAAAGGCAAAATCCAAAGAATCGCTTCAGTTAACAACCACACACCTCGTTGACGCGACAAGAGAGATTCTCGAAAGTTTAGAAAAGGCGTAGAGAGAAATACGAAAGGTTTAAGTGTCTCATACTCGCGGCATCCCTCGAAATGAAAGTTTTGGGGGGTATTGACTATAGAATTTTGCCCGAAATGTAATAGCTTGTTACGCCCGGAAAAAAACAAGGAAGGGAAGACAGTACTCAAATGTTCTTGTGGCTACAAATCTTCTACAAAGGAAACTCAAGGCTATAAGGTCAAATTTCCCATCCGTCATACCGAACGAGACTTCATCGTAGTTGTGGAAGAAGATGAAGGGGATAAGAAGCGCAAGAAACGAGAAATTGATGAAGACGAACGACAAGAAATGCTTGAGCTGATGCTCGATTATTTCCCCGACGACTAAATTACTAATGTTTCTCCTTTTTCTGTTGAACTGAGATCTTATAGTTCAGAGGAAGAAAGTAACCCAATTATCTTAAGTGAATGCCGTCTATACATAGAAGGGAATAGGTCGAAAACCATGCTCTTGAGCTGCCTGCTCTTCCCGCTTTGCTTCTTTTGCTAAATCATTAAGTTGAGCTTTGATTACCGACTGATTTTGGATTAACGGTTGGATACTCACGTCCACGTCTAAGAAACGATTTACCGTAGAAAGCATCGTTGCTGCAGCTTCAGGATCTGGGGTTTCAGCAGTTGCAGTCGCTAGTAGTACGTATCCATCCAGATTTCGAATCAAACATTCGTTTAATATTGCTCCCGCAATCCCCGCCACGAGTCCTTTCTGAACCCGAGGAACTGCGAATTTCTCGAGTTCAGCTAGAAGATGAGATTCTGCTGCACCAAAGACTTCAGGGGCTTCTGTACGTTTTTCAACACCAATTCCTTCGATGCAGACAACTTTTTTGACACCTTTTTCTGTTGCCCAATCCAAAATGCGATTTGCCACGAAGAAGATGGTTTCCATGGGTAAAGGGAATTCAGAAATGACGGTCAGTATTTTTCCATCATCACTGGAATGAATACGAATGGGTAATCGAAGAATACCACCGAAAAAGGGTGTAACTGGCGGAATGAGCGGTGATCGGATTGCCGCGATTAGCTTCATATCTAGCCCTTCAATCATTCGACCTGCAGATATCATCCCCACTAAACCTGGACCTGGAAATCCTATTACGAGAATTGGTTCTTTGACTATTTTCACCTTTTTGCCTAAAGGCACTATTTGAATGAAGGGTTCTGCAGAGGCAGTTTTTGCTGATTGTTTGTTTTCTGACACAACATCTCTCTCCTATTAATCACATCGACTGAATTTCTTCTAACAGTAATTAAGGTTTCTTTGATAAATCAAACTTGGCTTATCTTGCTCAACCTTTATTACCCCTGTTCTTGAAGCCAACTTTGAATGGTTGCGCTATGGTATCCACAATGTGGGCAGGTACTTTTCATCGCCCGGACTCTTGTTATGTTTACCTGTGTAAGCAAGTTATGACAGTTAGGGCAGGCAAAGTGTTTCTCTCCACAGGATTCACATTGACGCATAATACCTTCCGCGGTCCAAGGGATTGAACGAACCATCCATTCATCAGTTACGCGACGAAAACTTGTTCCGCCACACTTTTGACATATCATTTCGTCCGACGACATCACTGCGACCACAAAGTTTTGTTAACTTGACGTGAAGGTTTTTGAGAATTAAAGGATTTGTCTTACTTAGCATCTCGTATAAGAGCTTGCAGATAATTAGGTGGAATGAACTTCATCTACTTGACGAACCGGGGGTTGTTGTGGGGTTAGTTGATATACATCTGCTGGCGGCGATGCTGCCCCAGTTAAGACCCGGTATCGACGTTTCAATTCTTCCCGTTTACCAGCATTCCACCCAGATACGTTTTGGTAATACCCCGTGATTCGACTAAACCAATCAATATCGGAATGACCACAATTTGGACAGGTTTCGATTAAACCACCTGCTGTATGATGGCACAGCTTACAAACCGATAGATCACGAGTGTAGCTGTAGTAACCCAACTGAGTATTCATTGCAATCCGTTGATTTAATTTCGCTAACGATTCCGCGTCTGGTGATGCTTCCCCAAGAAATGCGTGAAAGATGTTCCCACCTGACAACAGTGGAAAGGCTTTCTCCTCAATCGCTATTTTCTTGGCTAGTGAAATCTCCGAATCATAATTGACCATGAATCCATTGGTATAATACGCTGGCACCGCTGTGCGTCCCGCCTCTTCCAGTTGCTGGCGCCAATTAGAAATGTCGCCTCTCACGACAGACTTTGCCTCACCGTTATAATGCAACAGATCCATAATAGCTAGACGCGTAGAACAAGATTCCGCAGGCGTCCGGGCAACTGCGAACGGCAATCCACTTTCTTCCGAATACATCTTCCGGATGTATTCCATCTCAGCGATCACTCGTAAGCCAAATCTCAAGGCATCTTGACTTTCATGTAATTGAGATCCAGTGTGATACTGTACCATTTCATTGATGCCTACAAAACCGAAAATTGGTGATGCTGAGAGAACGTCGAAGAGTGGTGGGG
>JAEOUH010000088.1 GCA_016839365.1 Candidatus Hermodarchaeota archaeon | reverse complement strand
GTTGGCGCTAAGGCAGATCTGGAAGGTGGCCCCTCTGAAGACGAAATAAGGACCTTCTGCCAAACGAACGGCATCCGTGCCTATATGCCGGTTAGTGCCCGGAGTGGAACAAACATCACCCAACTCTTTGAGTTCCTAACCGAGAAGATGCTTCAGGCCACTGATGAGGGATTTCTGAAGCCCGCCTACTCGTTGAAAGCGTGAAGGATCTTTAGAACCACTCAAAGCTTGCATTCTTTTATAGGATGTCCAGTGAAGGGAAGACGACATTCAATAAGGCCTTGCTCAGGGTGAGTTACTATGTATGCTGGGAAACGGGTCTGTGTTGTCATCCCCGCCTGGAACGAAGAAGAACCAATTTCGGCCACGATTAAAGACTTCCAGACCAAAGAAGTTGATGATGTCATTGTCATCGATAACAACTCGACTGACAACACAGCTAAAGTTGCAAATGCCGCAGGAGCCACAGTGATTCACGAACCTATCCAAGGCTATGGAGCAGCAATTCGCCGTGGATTACGTGAAGCTCTGGACCGTGGGTATGATTTGGTAATCATCACTGAAGCAGATCAGACCTTCCGTGGGCTTGATGTTCCACGATTATTACGGGAAATCCGAACACGACACTTTGCTGTTGGGACCCGTACGGCAACTCCTTATCTTGAAGAAGGGGCCAACATGGGGTTATTTCTGGTCGTCGGGAATATAGCAGTGGCCAAACTTCTTGGATTACTTCATGGGTATACTCCACTAACAGATGTCGGGTGCACGCTTCGAGTGATTCGACGTGAAATGCTGGAAGCGATTCTTCCAGAATTAAATGCAGAAGGAGCATCATTTTCACCGCAAATGATTGTGAAAGTCCTCCGGTATGGTGGGAAGATGAAGGAAATTCCAGTCCATTACTTGACCCGTGTGGGAGAAGCCAAAATTACGACCTCCAAGGTGAAGGCGTTCCGAAATGGTCTTCAAATGATCAAGGTCATTTTGAATCTATAAAATTCGGTCCTGGTCCCGGCTAAGCAGTTTTTCTGCTTTAGTAATATCTGTTGGGTACGTCACATTAAGATAGTGACCACCAAGAAAATACCCCCCGACAGTGTACCCCAATTCCCGAAGAGTGTTGAGGGTATCAGTAATTTCGATTTCATTTTTCTTTTTCGAGCGTGGAGTGTGACGGATTGCTTCAAACACGGTTTCATTGAAGATGTAAGACCCACACCCCAGAATATTGTTAGTCAATTTAACAGGCTTCTCTACGAGATGTTGGATAATGTGGGTCTCCAGATCAATTTCAACAGAGTAGTTCTTACGAATCAGGCTCTCATCTTCGACCCGCATAATCCCAATCGAGGCTGCAAATCCGCTGGTCTCGAATGATTGAATGAACCCGCGATGATCTGAATCGATATATAGTTCATCCCCCAAGTACACAACAAAGGGTGTCTCAATAACCCCCTCGGTCAAACCAACTGCGTGGCCAATTCCCTCAGGTTTGCGTTGCCCCACATACTCGATAGAAACTCCAAACTCGCTTCCATCACCGAAGTAATTTTTCACAGCATCCGATTGGGGGTTAACGACGATAATGATATTCAGGATTCCCGCATCTTGACAACGATCGATTACATGAGCAAGAATCGGACGGTTAAAGACCTGGATCATGGGTTTTGGCACTTTCTCAGAATAGGGACGAATACGTTTCCCTTCACCAGCAGCAGGAATCACAGCAAATTTCGGAGGCATACAGGATTTTCAACGTGTTGTTAGATTACAAAAACTTACCTGCTGATAAAAACAATCGTATGAAGAATGGTTTGGAAATTTTTGTAACCAATAGCGTTTTTAGGCTATAGACATGAGGAAGTGCATTCAAATCCACACCTTCAGGTGGTTGTCTTTGCGAGCCCGTACATATTACATGATTGGTATCGTCAGCCTCATCCTCATCGTTCTTTGGCTTCACCTCGCCTTACTCCCGATAGGTGGGATTTTCGCAATTGTCATTATCCTCACAAATCCGACAAACGTAATGTTTTGGATTCTTCCTGCCTTTGGTCTCTTCGGGCTTGCGTATATTCTGCGTGCTGTTAGATGGTGGGTCCTCCTTCGACCATTTCAGAACAAGGGAAATCCCGCAAATCAATTCCCTATGCTTGTTGGAGGAATATTCCTCACCTATGTAGCTCCACTCCGTGCAGGTGATCTTGCAACACCGTACTGGTTGAGGGAAAAACAAGGAACACGATTCACCGCAGGGCTAGCCTCGATTGTTTGGGCGCGGGTGTTAGATTTCGCAGCTCTAATCCTAATTATTATCGTCTCAGGCTTTCTAATCTTTGGAGTAATAACGGGACAGGTATTCAGTTATCTTCTATCCGGAGTATTATTAGCACTAGCATTTATTGCGTTCTTCATTCTCATTCGAAATGACCGTTTCGTTGGCTTTATGTCACGAATTGCTGGTCGCTTGTTTAAACCGTCTGAGCGTCTGAAAGATGAAGTTCCCTCTTTTGTTGAAAACTTTGCTCTTGATTTACGTACGGATATCGGAAGTTGGACCTCGGGGTGGGCATTTCTCTTGAGCGTTCCGATTTGGATACTAGAAACGGCTAAACTCGTCTTCATTGCGATGATATTCAGCCAAGTCGTTACACTACCTCAGTCCCTGTTTGTACTCGGTATCAGTTATATGACAGGGCACATTCTTGCTATTCTTCTTCCCGCTGGGATTAGCATTTTCATAACTCAGACTGTCACCATAGGTCTTGCCCTTGAAGGATGGGGCATCGCTGCAGCAGCTAGTATTGCATTATTAGACGCCTTAGTCTACATCATTGGTCTGACAATTTTAGGGGCTCCCTCTATTGCCACTATGGGCCGTGGTTACCGAGAACTTCAGAATGCTGAACCTATTGCTGAGCTTGAAGAGAAAGGAGATGGATAGACCGAAAAGTTAAAGCTGGTTCAGCTCCCCCTGTGCTTGACTGGGCATTTTAGGTGAAGCAAATGAAGAAAATGGATCCAAGCAAACTTCCCCTTGCTGTGGTTAAAACCACACCAGAAACTTACTTCGACGATGTTGCCCGTCTCTTCCGCTTAGCGAAGCTCGATTCATTCTTTGATCCCAAAGTACGAACCGTAATGAAGCTCAACATATCCTGGCAAGAGTATTTCCCCTCGTGTTCGACGCAACCCTACCAGCTTGATGCGACACTCCGGGAACTGTCCAAGCGGCACTTCACAGATGTCCTTGCATTAGAGAATATGACAGTCGTCACTGATGCTCGAACAGGGATGTACAAGAATCGCTACGTGCCCCTACTCGAGAAATTTGATGTTCCATGGACGATTCTCATCGACGAGGAATGGGTGGAGGTCAATCCATCCCAACCCATGGTCTTTGGTCAAGAGGACATGCTGATGCCCAAACCCATCCTTGACGCACAGATTATTCATTTGCCCACCTTCAAATGCCATGGTCATAGTACGATTACCTGCTCGATGAAAAACGCCTTTGGATTTCTCCGAACAGTCCGTCACCACTATCATTTGAAAATCCATGAAATTTTGGTCGACTTGCTACGAATCCAACAAGAATTCTGTGGTCCACTCTTTGCCTTCGCTGACAGCACTATCGCAATGGATGGTGCTGGTCCACGCACCGGGCGACCATACGTGCAAAATTATATTGCCGCTAGCGGAGATTTGGTAGCATTAGATGCTCTCTGTGCACAAATGATTGGATATAACCCTATGGAAATTGGCCATGTCAGAATAGCCCATGAACAAGGGCTGGGTAACGGGGATCTCTGTACGAAAGAAATTGTGGGCGACGATGTTGATGGAGTCTGCTTTGAGTATGAGACCAAACTCGACCCAGTAATTCGGTTTGACCGCTTCTTCCGGAGCAGCTTCTTGGAGCCTTTCATGATGCGATCAGCATTCTTCAATGTGAACGTAAAAATCAGCCATTACCTACGCGACATTTGGTTGAAAACTCGAGGAAAAAAGCACATTGACCGAATTATGAAAACTGAATGGGGAAAGATGTTCCGACGCTACCTCTAACTCAACCGGAATTTCTCATCAAAGCATTTGGTCAATAATCTAATTGGCATAAGGCTTATTTGGGCAAAGGTAACAGACCCTACACTCTCAGTCTGTCCAAGCTGAAGGTGTGTGTAGATTCTGAGCGAGTCTAAGTCTAAGCCACAGCCGCAGAAATCATTTTGGCAGCGACTTGTCATCGCACTGAATCTCACTGATGTTCCACGTCTTCTTCGAACAACGGATTTTTGGGCTGGTATTATTCTCCGGTTGGCAACCCTCTTTGCATTCTTGATGTTCCTAAATGTGGCAGGAGACCTCACCGATATGAATGAACTAGTCTTCAAAGGAATGGCGAATCTACTCCAGGGTATCAATCCATATGGCCAAACCTATCTTCTCAACACTTTTGCCGGTAGTTATACCCAAGACTACTTCAATTACCCCCCTTTCGCCATCCTATTCCATTTACCAACAGCTTTGTGGCTTGGACTACACAGCATTGGCACCATGGATTTCATGCCTGCTTTCTTTTTACTCCACTGGTTCTTTGATTTCATCACTTTTTATCGGCTGTGGCAAAATGCGCACCGAGTCATTTCAAAAATTATCTGGATAAATCCGTTCTTTGTCTTTGTGAACGTCATCACCTTCATGTCGCTTCCACTGATGTTGTTAACTCTGATGTTGATCAACTTGGATAAACCCATTCGAAGCGGAGCTTATGCGGTGCTTATTGCTGCCACTTATCAGATGGGTGCAGTGTTCATTCCTTTCCTACTCATTTATCATTGGAAGGCAGGTCAATTACGTTGGAGTCTATTGGGCATGCTCCCATTTCTTCTCATTTCCTTGCTCTTCTTTTTCTGGAATCCTATTCTCTTTGTTCGTGACCTGCTAGTCATGCAAGTTGGGCGCCCCCACATCAATTGGTTAGATAGCGACAGCTTAAGTCCCTACTACAACCGGTATTATCCGTTGGCCTTCCTTTTCATGGGATCAATTCCCTCGTGGGTCTTCAATATCGGAATTGGTTTAGGCTTTCCCCCTCCATTATCGCCACAAATCGCTTATGTGATGATGTTGATGGTAATGGTTTTCGCCATTTTTGGGTTGGTATATTTCATAAGGAATCCTAGATGGGCTCAAGCCATTCTCATCCCAGGGCTCCTCTTAGCCTTTTTCATAGCTAGTACAGCTGAAGGATTAGCTCATTATTGGGTACTTTGTATGACCTTACCCTTCCTTTTTTGGAGGTATCGTGATTCGTTTCGTATTGCTGAAAAAAGACAGGATCCATCTAATCGAACAACAGTAACCGTTTCAAATAGAGAGGGAACACCGTGAACGCATCATCAAAAGAGACTGAACCAGCTTTGCCATCCGACTCTGATGCCAAGCCATCCATAGTCCAACGGATTAGTCGGTATATTGTAGACAGTTTTCAGCTATATCGGCAGTGGTGGAAAGAGATCGGGTTTGGCATTTTCGTTCGAGTTCTAACCCTTATTCTAATCCTTTACATTGCGAGCGTCAATCCTACCTTTCCTGACGTCAACGATATGAACGAACTTCTCACCCAAGGGCTCAATTATATGTTCAGCGGATTGAATCCCTATAATCGGGATTATTGGCTCACCGCCCTTGCTGAAGGCCCTTGTGATCTCTACTATCAGAATTTCATCAATTATGGTCCAGGAAGCCTGCTGTTTCATATTCCTGCCATGATTTACCCTTACTCCTTTGATTTTGCCGGTTGCATGGATTTCCAACCCAGCTTCATGATCCTGCATGGGTTCTTCGGTTTTCTGCTCTTCGACCGGATGATGCGAAGCGGCAATCGATTGGCGGCCCTCTTCGTTTGGATCAACCCAATTATGGTCACCTTAGACTTCGTCACTCATATGACCCTCGTCTTATTCCTGTTATGGATGGGATATGAAAAATGGAAGGACCCTTTCTGGTCCGTTTTCTGGCTGGGCGTCGGTGCCATTACCTATCAGTACATCGGACTCCTTCTGCTCTTCGCCATAGCTTACCATTTCCGCAGTTATCGCAAATGGATCCTTGGAGTTCTGCCCGCCATTGCGGTCTTTGGCGCTTTTCAGTTGTGGGCGTCGTTGGAAGCTCTTGTGTATAATAATCCTGCACGGCATGGAGCCATGATTTATGACCTTTTGATTGTACAATTTAGTCGTGGATACGAACCTTGGCCACTGCATATCCAATCGTGGTGGAGTTGGACTGGATCCATCCCAGCCATCATCTTTAACGTCTATTGGATCGTGGCCAACAATATCTGGGCAGGTTTGGGTCTGACTACAATTCCTCCTGACTTATGGGTACAAATCGGTGATCCGTTACAGATTATCACACGAGGTCTTCTTCCCCCAGATGGAATTCGTATCAGCACTATATTCAGTGCTATTGCTCTCATTGTCACAATAATACTGTTGATTCAAATTCTTCGTCGCCCCAGCTATGATAAGAGTATACTATATGGCGTAATTAGCATGGCCCTGTTTCTACTCGGGGCACCTGCAGGCATTTGGCATCACAACTTCATCATCCTCATTCCGGTATTCTTCCTCCTCATCTACACGAAAGAACTGCCACGAGTTCGAACGAAGTTGGGCCTTCGCGACCGAGAGCTCTAGGAATACATGGTCGAAGATATCAAAGGGTTTAAATTCGAGAATTCCCTAGAGACAGTCGGCTTGCAGGCTACCAATCGAGGGTAGGATGTACACTTATGCCACGGGAGCTTAAGCGAATAGAAGCAGCGCGGGAACTTCTCAAGCTCTTCCACCACCGGAAGCGCATCGAAACCATCATGGAGAAGCATACTTCCCCTCCAGGTGAGTGTCCATTCTACGATATGTCCGTGCTCAGTCACTGCTGCCTCGAACCCCACAGCGCCCATTTGCAGGATTGTCGGGGTCGTACTTTTGTGGACGGCATGCTCTGTGAAACCATCGCTGATTTACCGCTAGACCGACGGGCAAGCATTACTTTTACTAATGCTCTCGAAGCCTTGCGTATTGCCCAAAATCAAGACCCCCGCACTTTAAGTGCCTTCTTGAGCGCTTTCACTGATGGGTATTGGGAGCTCCTGGCGGAAGGTGGTCTCGATGAACATGAGGAACTCACTAAAAGTATCCTCCAATTAGAGGCTTTACTCGCTGAATATTTTGCTGATCGTCGCTTTGATCTTCGCGGGAAGATCAAAAACGTCGTTGGTGAGATAACCAGCGAGTTCCGGCGACACCTCGAACCTGCCATAAAGTGTAGCTAACGCTTTCTTTGGTTTTGCGATCTATTCTATCTGTTATTTTTAACCACGAGGAGCGTTGGTGAACACGTTTTTATGCTGGTACACCTATAGTGGGGTCACCGATTTTCCGAAGGGATAATATGAATTTTCCTCGTAAATCACGGCTATTCATAGCTTTAGCTATATTCACTATATTGTCTTTTGCAGCAGTAACTAGCGAACCACAAATGACATCGCTTGGCACGAGTATCCCGGTCCCCGGAACAACCAGTGGCTATTCAGAGGATTTCTCGACCACAACTTTCTTTGATGGTGGAGCCTCCACTGCCGATGGATGGGGAATGGGCACGATCACAAGTGAACGCCAATACTCAATCACACTGCTCGATAACTTCACGACTGCCTACCCCGTAATGGGAGTAGATGTCCAAGGCCGTAAGGTCTACTATGTACACTATGGATCCTCGACAGGCAGCAACAGGATCCTCAATATCACAGATCCAACAAACCTGGAGATTCTATCTTCACGGAATTCCTTACCTGATCTCATCTGTGGCAGAATCTTGGGGGATATCTTCTACGCTGGACGAGTTACAGGTGGAGTGGCAAGGTATAATTTATCAAATCCCTATCAGTATTATGCTGGTCCCGCCTACATCGGAACAGTAAATCTTGATGGCATGACCACCGATATCGAAGTTCAAGGCCATTTCGTTTATGCGACAGCCGTGGGATCTGCCAGCATGCGTGCATTTAGGATCATTGACTTCGAAGACCCCTATAACCCTGTCCTATTACCGTCGGTGTGGGGATCTTATACGACTCGAGGAATTGCTATTGATGGACAGATTGCCTACCTTGCCGAAAGCGAATACGGGCTTTATCTTTGCAACGTATCCAATCCCTATGTTGTCACGGAACCTGGTAACGTTAATACACCCGGTAACGCCACCGATGTTCTCATCGATGGTACAATCGCTTATGTGGCTGATGGTCCTAGCGGTGTCCAAGTTGTTGATGTCGCTAATCCTTTTGATATCAGCATCATTGGGAGCATTGATACTCCCGGTAATGCACGCCGATTAGCGCTTCATGGAAACACGCTCTTTGTCGCTGACGAAACAGGTGGCGTCCAAATTATCGACGTAACCAGCCCAGCTCATCCCACTCACATCGCTACGATAAATATTCCTATGGTCTGGGATCTCGATTTATATGAAGGCGTTCTCGTTGTTGGTGCTGATAGCGGTGTCCTTACCTATCGGGTAGGAACCCTTTCACCAAACCTTGTTCACATTGGCAGCATTGCTGGCGGATATGATTATAACGATATCAGAATTCGAGGCAATGTAGCTTTCATCGCGGCTGGTGAAAGTGGGCTTCTCTCCGTTGATATCAGTGATCCTGCCAATCCAGTCTACCTTGATAATCATACCTATGCGCCTGGTCGGTTCTACCGCCGCCTGGATATTCAAGGGCATTTAGCCTTTGTTTGCGACTATCCATTTGGTGGGATCCGAATCTATGACATCTCCGACCCGTCAAATCTTCAATACCTCAGCACGTGGACTCTCTCATATCCGCTTGACGTAGCTGTTGCCGGGGAAGTGATCTTCGCTGCAGATGGCACTTATGGTGTATATCTTGCCAATGCATCGAATCCATTTACTAATCCAACCCTCATTGATTTTTACGACTTGGGTGTTGTTCCCAATGTGACATCAGTGTGGGTTCAAGGGCATCATCTCTACGCTGTCTCTAATCTACCTAGTTTTGATGTGAATGTCGCTGTCTTTGATCTCACGGACCTTCAAAACATCGTCCCCACTGATACAGTATCTATGATTGCAAACCATACTGACATTTACCTTGATGGTGATATTGCATACACTTCAGAAGTTAGCTTCGCTGTTGTTTACAACATGACAGATCCGTATAGTATCGGGTGGTCAGTTGCCAACCCTAGCGCCGATACTGCTCTTGGAACATGGGGCTTCGGACCTTACATGTTCATTGCTAATAACACCGCTGGTATCAGCCTCTTCGATACAACTGACATTTACGATACCCCGGTCATCCGTTCAACCTTAGCAGGCTCCCATGCTACACAGCTCATTACTCATGGGGATTACGTCTATGTAGCGAGCCGGGGGTCTCTTGAAATCTTCCGATTCTTTGAGAGTATCGCAAGTGCCTACAATACTGGGGCTTCCGTCGCCCAATCATTGGCCGTGGACTCGACCAGTGAAGTCATCGTGGAAGCGACAGTTACCATGACTGCTATGCTTCCCACAGATACGACGATTGGTTGGGAACTGTCAGCAAACGGAGGAACTGACTGGGAAGTCGTCACACTGGGTGTTCCTCACGCGTTCAATAATCAAGGCTCCGACCTCCGCTTTAGGGCAACCCTTGGAACTGCTCGGCATGACGTCAGTGCTCACCTCTTCAACATTACTATCAGCTATGTACATACCCAGCCTCCTACTGCTCCTGTCCTCACGGATCCTGGTACAACGGCTCCAGCAGGAACAATTACCATCTCATGGTCAGCTAGCACTGACCCTGATGGAACCGTGGATAGTTATGAACTGCAGAGTTCCAATACTGCTGGCTTCACTGTGGTCTTGGCAACCTACCCCACGACAGAAACCGAATACGATGTAACTGCCCCAACATCGGGTGACTTCTACTTCCGTGTACGTGCCGTTGACGATGATGGTGCACGGGGACCGTGGAGTAACGTGGAAGATATCACCATCACCGGTGGCTTACCACCTCCACCACCGCCAATTCCGGGCTTCCCCCTCGAAGCCATCGCCCTCGGTGCTATAGTTGCTCTCTCAGTTGGAATACTTTATCGACGCAGGAAGCGGTAACACCGCTTCCCTTCCTCCCTTTTTTAGCCGTTCGAGTGACTGTAAGTTCAATTTATAGACGGCATGTAGAAGCTGAACGGTGCGTTTATAGCCTAGAATCCTAATAGCTCTTTAATCCAAATTTTGGAAGTATTCTGTTATGAGAAATTCTAGGCTCATATCAGTAGTGCTACTTGTGTTTCTATTTTTTCCAATGTTCATCGCGCCTGTAATCTACATTCCAACATCGACCCCTGCTGAGGCTTCTTCCGGACCAGCTGTAGATCCAAGCTTTTTTACAGAACCCTTGGCGGTAACAATTCCACCGGATGCGATTCGTGTTGCGATATACAATGAACCCAACACTACCTCTCCTTCTTATGAAGGAGGCATTGGATCAGTTAATACTAATTCGTCCAGTCAGATTGCATCTATCCTTCAAGCTGCTGGATACCAAACAACAATGCTCAGTACGAACGATATCTACAATCATCAACTGTTGACCGCACACTATGATGTGTTTGTAATTCCCGATAATCTACCGCGTGAGAATATCACCAACCAAATCTATGAATACTGGCTTGGAGGTGGTGCCCTCCTCGGCTTTGATAGTTTCGCCGTTTACTCTTGTTATATGGGTATTATGACCCCAGCAACCGCAGGAACCAATGGTAATCCTGGATATTGGACCTATAATGGTAATGGTGCCAATGTTACGACTCGACACCCTGTTTCAAAGAGCTACGCAGTCGGGGACAGTTACACACTTACACCGTATGGCTATGCAGAATGGGATTGGACCGCTCTTGTGGCCTCTGTGTATGGCTCCGATTTTACCAGAGTTGCACATGATGGACTAAATGAAGACGAAGTTACCGTTCTCGCTTATGATCCATCAGTTGAAGGTGGCCGTGTAGTCCACTTCTGGTGGGATGGAAGTACAGAACCGCTCCCAGGTATTCATCAAATGATCATCGATGCGGTTGAGTGGCTCTGTCCACGACCCAAGGGACGAATCGTTTATGACTTGTCTCATCTTCCTCGGCGGTCTATTGATCCATGGGATTCTCCCTATTCAGCTTATCCTGGTTCATATACGGAGATGCGCAATGAATGGGTTTCGCATGGATTCTTAGTCGACAAACTCTATCCTGCAGCCAGCGGTGACAATTTCACCTTGGCACGGCTTAATCCCTATGATATTTTGGTAGTCAATGTACCGGATTACAATTATACTGCGGGAGATCGAACGGCATTTCAAAGCTGGGCTAACAACGGCGGATCAGTTCTAGCTTTTGGCGATTATCCTGATCCCATATGGTTTACTCCACAAAATCATCAAACTAGCATGCTTCTTAGTCCCTTTGGACTAACCATAAACGATACATTCATGGGAGCCACATCTTTAACAACAAGTACATTTACCATGCACCCAATCACTGAGGGTTGTTCTAGCTTCTACCTCGATTACTATGGAGCAGTGAATGTCAGTGGTTCAGCTACCGGCGTCTGGTATGATGGACCCAATATTGTCGTAGCCGCAAGTACTTATGGAAGCGGTCGTGCAGTACTAGTCGTGGATATGAACTGGATCCAAGATGGTGTGCCTTTTAGCTCAGCTAATAATAGGCAATCAGTTCTCAACATGGCTAACTGGCTTAGCTCATCTCTGGCACGGGTACTGATTTATACTGATGAAGTTTTCAGTATCAACTACTATCGAACTCCTGTCGCGCGAGCCCTCAATGATCTGGGCATCAAGTTTTACTTGACAGGACCCTACGATTCACCCCGTTACGAGTACTTCAACCATTCACTCAACCTGTACTCTTGGGACTTTGTCATCGTCGATAACGTCAACTATGGTGGGTTCGACACTTATTATGACGATCTTGTGAATTATTTAGATGCTGGTGGCTCACTCATCCTCTCAACTTGGACTTCTGGAGCTGATCCTGCCCATCGTTTATGGGATCGGCTTGGTGTTGCGTTTGAAAGCTACGTTTCTGGTAATCCTCAGGTCTTCGTTTGGGATTCAACGCACGATGTTTTTACGATGCCTCATCTGTTCACAATCTCAAACTTCAACACAACCTTTACCTATAGCACTGATGGGGCAAAATTCACAGTATATTCTAACGCGACAGCGTTAGCTGGCAACCAAACCGCGACTATTGCTGACGGAGCATTCATTATCGAACGCAATGACCATAAGACCTTACTTAATGGCTATATCATTGATAATTTCGGATTGGATGAAGACGATTCCACTTATGAGGATCGTTTTGAGCTTTGGATCAATGAAATCGCCTACATGATGGCACCACGGTGTGTCCTTATTCCTAACGTACCAGTGACTGCAACCACAGGCTTTCCTATTAACTTCGAATGTCTCATTGAAAACCTTGGACTCACAGGGGCAGTTGAGGGCGAAATTACGGTGACGGTTCCTCCTGGTCTCGGAACGCTTTCAACCCCTGCAACGCTTCCGTTCTTTGTTGCACCAGGTGGAAGCCAGAACATCGTCTGGAGCATTCTCGTCGGTGGAGCGGGTAACTTCACTCTCCTCTTTGATGCCGACTACTATGGCCTCGCAGGAACGACTTACTCCGCTGCACAAGTTAGTGCAGACATTCAAGCTATTCCCTTACCTTTCACGCCTCCACCGATTCCAGGTCTTCCATGGTGGTGGTGGATTGTGGCCTTGGTCATCGTCATCATCATTGTAGTCATTGTCATCTACTTACTCATGCGACGACGGAGTTCAAGCAAATAGAAACCAATGTGGAGGAACCTTCCTCCACCTCCACTCTTTTTTTACGTCCCGCTTTTGATTATTTCTTCTCCAAAGTGGAGTTCTTAATAGTTAATTAGTTAGAATTTCAATCTAACCAAAAAAGGTGTGGGGGTGTCCTCTTAGAAGGACACCGTGTGGCGACGCCGACGAACGAGGAGAATGAAGCCCAAGCCCGCCGCAAGCGCTAAGATAATGGCTTCAATCGGAAAGCCAGGAATAACTGGTGGTAATGCTGGGATGTAGAAACTAGAAACGGCCGATGTCCGTATGCGCGAGGCAGCCGACGAATCAGTGGCCACGATGCGATAATCAACTGTTGTTCCAGCAGCATAAGCTCCGATATCTGCTTCATAGGTGGAACCTGAGCTAACAGTCATAGTGAAGTCGGTCCAGGTCGAACCGCTATTGATACTCACTTGGCAGACTGCCGAAGCGACGCCACTTGCGTCAATAATATCGGCTGAAACAATAACAGGAATACTCGCCAATGGTATTGCTGGAGTTGTTTGGATATTACTGATTTGAGGGCCTTCACTCTCAACAGTGAAGATAGCATCCGAGTCATCCTGGCCTGAGAGTTCGTAGTCGTGGGCCACCACGCGAATCAGTGCATCCATGCTTTCGGGAACGCTACTAGCATCCCAGTTGATACTTGTTGTTGTGTGGCCGGTTGCGATAGGCGTCCAAGAGGCGCCACCATTGATGCTGTAGAGGATGTCATATGTCATGGAATCCTTGTTGGAATCCTGGGCTGTCCAAGTTATGCTGTTTGTGGCCCCTTCAATTACTTCACCACCATTAGGTGAAGTTACCGTGACAGTCGGTGCGCGATTCACGGCAAGCCATTGGAACGCATTCACTAAGAAGAGATTGTTATCCTCGCGATCGAAGACTGCATTGTCAAAGAAGTTGATATCTGTGAGATAGACAATTCGACCCAAACCAAAGGTGTTTGCTGCAAAGACTGGGACAGAAGCTGCCGGCCAGTACAATGAGCTATCATCGTACCATTGGGAGGTGCCATCATTATCCGTTATCACTAAGGCAGTGCCACCTCCGAGATTAATCAAGCCGGTTCCTCGGTCCACATAAATCTCGTGAACACCAGTAGTAATGGGGTGTGCACCTATATTACTTCCCTCATAGGTGATAGCCGAATTTCCACCACCTGATCCATCGTCGGAATCCGAAAGATATGCATGAGTGTTGTTATGGCTCATCCCAAATTCATTAGCGACCGGAAGGAGGTTATCTCCGAAGAAGGTCCAATCTGCTAGTAGTACTAATCCACCGCCGTTAGATACGAAGTTTCGTATTGTGACATTTTCAGCTGGTGAATAGGGAACAGAGGCTCCAGTAATCACTAGAATGTCGGAAGCAGTCACGAGGTTCGAGTAGAACGTCGACATCCAATGAACAGTGTACCCATTAGAGGTCAGATAATTTGTGAAATCTACGTAATTACTGAAGCTCCAATAGGGGCTGTGAGAGTCATCGAAGAGGACAGTTCGTTCTTTTATGCCTGCAGCTGATAGCCAACGAATGGTATTGACTAATAGGCTGCTATGGTCGTGTTCAAAATAGTCAAAAGTAAAATCAGAATCGTAGTCGCTATCATCTTCTATGAAATTGCAATCACCTGAGACCACAATGCGTCCTAATCCATGGGTTGAGGCAGCATAGCAAGTCACTCCGTCTGCAGCAGAACCATTTAGCCAGTCGGCTGTCCCATCAAGATCCGCAGTAATCGCACTGAATGCGTGAGTAGGCATGGATGTAAATCCGGTTCCGTAGAACATCTGAACGGTTGAAACACCTAATGTTAGAGAGTGGTTATGAATGTTTGATCCTGAATAGAAAGGTTGGCTGACATCATTTGCTGGAGGTTCATTATCATTTGTGTCTATTAGCCTTGTACCGCTAGTATCAAGTTTATATCCAAAAAGGTTTGTTAACTCGTCAATTTCATTTCCCCAAATTCCCCAATCACCCAAGAGAAAGGTTCCGCCTCCTTGCATCACATAGTCTTCAAGGTAGGTCTTTTCTGAAGCGGTAAACGAGGTTGCACAATAGGGAACGATGAACACGTCAGATGCGTCGATATAAATCGGATCAAAGTTGTTACAGGTCGAAACTGCGAAATTTTGAGCCACTAGATCATCAGCGAAGGTGCTGTATGCTCCAAAAATGTTCTCATATTGGCTGTGGGAGTTGTCAAAGACTACATGCCGGTGGAGTCGAATGGAATTTGCCAGTAATGCTTGCATATTGGGTTCTATAAGGAAGAAATCAGCGCCTAATAGGATGACATGTCCCGTTCCTAGAACTTTGTGAATCACAATTGGAAAGGCACCATCATCAACAACGACGGTTCCTTCTGTAGTAACAAAAGCAACTGTTCCATCCGGGGCTGCCCAAGACCCGGAAACCCCTCGAGCAAGTGCATCAGAAGTATTCACCAGAAAAATCGGTGATAATGTCGCTGGAATGGCGCCTGAATACGTAATGAGCCCAGTTTCGTTATAGATATGGGCGGTGATGCCCTGTTCACCCACTTCCATCTCCCAGTAGGCCATGAGGATGACAATTCCTCCTGCTTGAACCCAATTGGATAAAATGGGATCCCAGGCTTGTCCAACCATCGTCATATTCGCTTTATAGGCGAATTCCTGTTCAGGAATGATGAGGACATCATGATTTGGAAGTTCGCTGGCAAGATCGGTATAAGACGAAAGGTTGGTCCAATAATAATCGGTGCCATACGTGGAATTAATGGCTGTCATTACATTCTCAAATTCTCCACCCGGAAAAGCATCCACAAATTCAGTATATACCAATAATCGGATAGGTAGAATACGGTGTGGAGGTTCGGGCGATGGAATCACTGGATCAACACTTTTGCTCATACCCGTCTCAATAACAAAATAAGCCTGAGGTGTGGGCGTGGAATTTGCAGATAATAAGGGAATACAAAGAACCGCTAGTAACACTAAACTCAGAATTTTTAGATTTTTCATGTTCGTTTCCTTCCTTCAGCTCAATCATATCAAGACGTTCCATCAAAAAAGTGAGAGATGGAGACGACCGCATGCAAGCTGAATTAGTTAGAATGATTATACCACGCTATAAAAGCTTTAAGAGAACGATAAGCGGGGCCTCAAAATTAGTCATCCCAGGAACTACTTTCCAAATAGCGGAGCTTCTTGGATGTATGGTCGTCCTGTTATTAGGGCTAGTTCGGCTCGGGTAAGTTCGCGTCCAATGTAAGCGGCATGATCAAACTGGGTAACGAGTTTTCGGGTCAGGATGGCATTGATGAGTTGTTCGGCGCTCATACCTTCCAACTCAAGAGAGGGGCTTTCCCGTGTTTCTGAAGTGTAATGGCGAGCAATCAATAAGTATCGCTCTCGGTCGATATGGAAGGTGAAGAATCCAGCTCTATCTAGGCGGAGGGTAGATGCTTCCTGTGTGACATTAGTGATTGGATACTCAACGCCTTTGTCTCTTTTGAAAGGTCGTTCGGGGAAGCGTTTAGGTTTTAGCAAGAGTAGGTCAAGTCCTATGTCCTTTGGATGGGCTCGTCGGCGCCGAGCAAGGTGCATCATCTGCGCGGCACGGTGGGCTTCCCAGACTGAACCTTTGGTTTTCGGGCTGACCTCGGTGGTGAGGAGTAATGAGGCCCCCAGTTCAGTAGCGAGACCAGCGAGGAGGGCGTTAACTCCAGGACTGTCAGCATCCAATAGCTCTGTAATATTCCCGATGCCCATCAGCATGGGCACATTGGGCTCTTTTTTTCCAAACAGGGCATAAGCTTGCAGGGCGTTCATCAGTCCTGGTGTGATCAATGGGTCACAAAGTGGGTCGGCAATAAGTTTCTTGTAACCGAGACTCCGAGCATTTGACAAATTATCAGAAAGTAGTTCGACCCGCTCCTCTAATGATTTGGGGATTTCTGCTCCTTGTTGAGCTGCAGGGATAACTGTGAAGATGCCACGGTTCCGGTATTTCTTCCCAACGTCCATCATGTTATCCTGGTCCAAGCTCAGCACCAAATGCGCTCCAGCTTCGAGACCCGCTTCGATTTCTTCTGGTTTCGTCGAGTCAATACTTACAAAAACATTAAGGTGTTTCCGCATTAGCTTGACAACGTCATGGGCAACGGTAGGGTTAGGTGATTCGGCGACCATGCCGATGTCGATGATGTGTGCTCCACTCGTCGCGAAATGACGGGCTAAGCGCAACAGCTCCTCTTCGGATCGGAGCGGTGCATCAGTGATTTCAGCAATGATTCGCATGGGTAAGCGAGGCCCAATGATGAGCCGATTAGCTCCTCTGCCTAGCGTGAGATATCCCTCAGGAATATTGCCTTTCAGAAGTTTGTCGGCTCGAGCGATATCATATTGGGCTTTCTTGGTAAGCCTATCAGCGAATACGAGATCTGCTGCCTGAGTGGTTGATAGTTGATTTTTGGCATCAAAGAGAATATCAAAGATGAGCGGGAGATCGGCCGCATGCCTGGTGCCTTTGAAAGTGGGGATGCCGATACTATCCGTAACAATGCTTGTATCTCCAGAAACCATGCCGGGTAATAGAATGAGGTTATACTCTTTCAAAGGACCTCGAAGCTTGATTTGTGACAACACATACTTTGGATGAAGGAATGCGGCAACAGCCAGGGGTAACTCCAAGATATCAAATGTATGCGGGGTTGGGTTTTCGTCAAGGATTTGACGTAGTTGCGGGGCCGCCAATATTCCGGTAACTAACAATATCTTCATTGCCCATTGTCCTCCCAGGTTGCTGGAACCTGCTATTCCCATGCGAATGCTGGGATTTCTCTGTACGGAATTCCAGGGATGGTTGAAAAGATTCCGGTGAGATTGAACAGGGTACTTTCACTCCAGGTTGCCAACCAAGATAATAACTCTTTGGCAACCAATAGCTTTTGCCGTTTCACTGGACTGGCCATCACATCATGGTGCAAATCGGGTTTGGAGTACCGACCAATCATGTTTCCAAAATCCATTCCAATTAACGCGATTTTCGCGGCTCTGAGCCCTTCTGCCCAGAAGACGCAACGATCTCCGTCAGTGAATCCGCCCAGGTTATAGACATCAGGGCGTGGCCGAATCTGAGTGGATCCAATCATGGCACGCCCTTCCAGGAGACGAGTAATCCATGTCTCTAATGCGGGTATGTTATCACCGTGTGCATGGACGACTACGATGGCCCCCTGTTTTTGTGCCGAAATTATATCTTCCATGTTGCCGTCTAAATCTGTTAGGATAAAATCAGGTATGATGTCTTGCTCCATACAAGCAGTGGTGGCTCCATCAGCGGCAAAGATAACCACATCGTCTAGCAATCCATAATCCTTTATCTTAATCAAATTCTCAGGGATTGATGGACCTGCTCCACAGGCTATAGCGTTTTTGCCTTCCACTTTTAACTGTGCATCGGATAGAGGCATGGCAGCGTTCTTGATATATCCGCTAAGGAGGTCAGCAGCCTCTTGGTCGGTCTTCATCGTGTAACCGAATTGTTCGACGATGGCTCCATAACGTGGCCACCACTCTTTCAGATTGATGGGGCTCAAGTCCAACACCACGTCTTGATACTTTGCTGAGCCAAAAAAGTTGTTCTCTAGGCTATGCTATTGTTGTTGCCCTGTTGGATTTGCTTTCTTGCTTCTCCCATGGTGAGGGTCTCCTGTGCAACAAGATCGTGCCTGTGAATGCATTCCTCATTTCGTTGTTCAAATGATAACTCCATGTCATCGGGGAGTTTGGGGAACGCCTCAACGACCCGTTTTATCATTTGGCGGATGGCGTCTTCTACAAATTTTGGATTATCCAAAGCGGTTTGAACTACCTGGGTCTCATCTGGGCGTTTCAATAGCTCAAAGGTACTGGCGCTCATTGACTGCTCTACGATATCCACAAGTTGCAAAGCATTGATCTTAATCTTTGGAGGAATTTCCACCATGACAGAACCATAACTCCGTTGCATGTGAGTTCCAATGGGTAGCGATTTGGCGATTTGTTTGGCTTCGGTTTCAGTGATGGTAAATTTCTTTCTCAGTTCTACTGCTGCATCATCGCGCAGCATTTCTTGGGCACAGGGACATGCGGCGATTCCGGAAACGGTGACACCAATCCATTTCCGGATACTGATTGTCTTTTCTTCATTTCTTCGTGCAATTGCTCTAGCCTTCATTGTACAAGACTCGTACGTTTCGATATTTGTCTGAGGGGTAGTTCGTGCAAACACGACATCAGCTGAAGCGCGAACCTCGGCTTCTTGGGCATACTCGTGTCGGATCAATTGTTCTCGGGCAATATCGGCACAAAGGTCTTCGAGCCAATGAAGCTTATGGGCGTGTTGGCTCACGATTTCGACTGTACCTTCGATGTTTCGAGAGGGATGAATACCTTTTTGGAAGCCAGGTAAATCAACGAAGACATCAAAGGTAGGTACAACAATAGCTGGTTGTTCCTCAAAGAAAATGAATTGAATCGGAACACGAATTCCCGTAACTCCCACTCGTTGCACGTGAACGGAGACATCAGGGCTATCGTTATGGACGTCACGAGGAGGCATTGTCAGTCAGCATCCAACTCAAGGTCATACCCTAACTCTTTAGTCTTTTCTAATTGATGAGTTACTAGTAAATGAAACTTGTATTGGAAAGTACTATTGAGCTTCTCTGGAATTTTATTGAATTATCGATTTCATTAATCGGAATTAGAAAAATCTTACTTGAAGAAGGTCATATAAGAGCTAGTTGATTTCTGAAGTGGGAGTAAGCTCTGAGTGTGTTTTTCAAATCAGCTAAATAAGTTTGTCGACGGTTTTATCACCATTATGGTAATAAGGAAGATTCGTAAAAATACTCCTTTCACGTCGGACGATAAATCGGGTCAACTATCTTACATCTTCAGACTTACATGCGACGTTGGAGGCAGGTCACGTGGACTATTCGATGGTTCGGTTTAGATGGTCCCTTCAAGCTCTAGCAGCACCAGCTGAAATCCAACTCCAACTTTTCCCCGATTTTGAGTGGAAAGTTGACGAGTTAGCTATTGAGTTTGATCAGTGGTACCAAGTTATTAAACGACGTCGAACTTTATTTACTGTAAAAGCGCGGAAACTTCTAGAAGACTTGAATAAAAAATTGGATGAGATAAGTGGTCCCGATAACTCACGCTTTTGGATGGAAGAAACTCTAAAGACTGATTCTGCCTGGGAAGCTATCCGCGATCTTGCCCGATTAGCGTTGAATGCAATGGGTTGGCCTATCGAGAATCCTATGCTTGAACGTAGTTAGAAAGTCATTTCATTGTGTATTTTACTTAAGGCGTTTCCCTCTCTCAAGAAAAGACATTAAGGTGAGATATAACGCGGTTGTATACAGAGACCAGTTAAGGGCGTGTTCACATCACAGATTTTTCTGCTGTGCTATCGAAGTTAGGCTTCATCAACTGTGATGTTGTTGAAGTGCTTCTGACGACAATTTCTGCGAAAGGGGAACCTAATACTGCCCCTATGGGAGTATGGATTGAAATGGGTCCTCGATTAGCTCTCAGGCCTTATCAGGAAACACAAAGTGCTCGTAATTTGGAGGTTAATAGAGAGGCTGTTCTCAACTTGTCTCAGGATCCAGAATTGTTTCTGTCCTTTGCCTTCAAAGAAGAACTTCGGCAATTACAATCAGTTGAATACATTTCAGCAAAGACAGTGAAGGCTCCGCGATTATCCGGTGCTAATGCATACGTTGAAGTTTCGGTTAAACCTAAGCACTCAACTGAATTTGTTACTCCGTTCAGAGAATTCTTGTGCGCTGTTCAGCACATAGAGGTTACATCAAAGTTTCCTCTAGCGTTTTCACGATCACGAAGTGCTGCTATCGAATGCGTGATATATGCGACCAAAATTCGCGCATTACATAACACTGATCCTATCACTGTTAAGCATCTGGCTCATCAAATCGGTGAGCACTATGCGTTAGTAGAACGGATTGCACCTCAATCTCCTGCCGCAGAAGTCATTCGAAAAGTGGAAACACTCTTGCCCAAATGGATCAAGTGAAATTTATGGCTAAATCAACTCCGGTAAAAGTTATTGTCCGTACAACGGCGCGACTTCATCTGGGGTTCATTGATCTGCATGGTGGAATTGGACGTAAGTTTGGTTCGTTGGGGGTTTCACTTCAGCAACCCGAATGTGTTGTTGAGGTAACACCCAATGATGATGGACTAGTGGTTTCTGGTCAGAATCAAGATCGTGTGAAAGCAATCGCTTCCCAGATTATCACAAAATTGAAGTTAGATAATGGATTCCGAGTGACGTTGTGGGAAACCATTCCCGCACATGTTGGATTGGGGTCAGGTACTCAATTAGGTTTAGCTGTTGGAACAGGACTCTCAACAATGGCTGGAGTGAGGACAGGGGTACGGGAATTATCGAACATCCTTTGGCGTGGAGTGGTTTCTGGAGTAGGAACAGCGACTTTTGAGGTTGGAGGATTTGTAGTCGATGGAGGGAAGGTTATTGAACCTGCAAAAGACCAAGAGGATATGCTACCACCCCTACTTTTTCACCACGCTGTTCCTGAAGACTGGATTTTTGTAATTGCGGTTCCAAATGTTGCGAAAGGCTTGAGTGGGGAGACGGAAAGAAGAGCGTTTCGTGACCTTCCGGTCGCCACGGCTGAATCAGCTCAGATCGCTAGTCGATTGCTTGTGATGAAGATGCTCCCTGCCATTGTTGACGATGACATCGAACGCTTCGGTGAAGCGTTGACACGAATACAGATTCTTGTGGGGGAGGCGTTTGCCTCAGCACAAGGAGGACGATATGCATCACCTGTAATAACCGACTGTATCAATGCACTACTAGGTGCTGGAGCCTTGGGGGCCGGACAAAGCTCCTGGGGACCAACCTGTTATGGGCTGGTTCGTGGTTCAAAGAAGGTTTCCCAAGTGAAAAAAGCAGTGCTAGAAGTTGTAGAATCTAACTCAGGTGGACTTGTTTTCTCGACCCCTGTAAATAACCAAGGGGCAAAGATTATCATACATTAAGCTTCCTTGAACATATCACGAATGGTTTCGGCTTGAGGGAGGCTTATCCAGTCCAAGACTGAACCACTGCACTCTTTAAGACGCATTGTTTCAACTAACCCGGTAGAGGGTCCGCCTGCAAGACCATCAGCAAATAAGGCTGCACCCTGAGCCGCTTCTTTTGATTGATCTCCTAATCGTTGCACCCGTCGTACAGGATATCCAAACTGTTTCATACGCTTCGTAAGATCTTCAACAAGGGTGGGAACTCTGGTTAGACGACCTGAAAGGATGATCTCCTTTGGATGTGGAACAGAAACCATAAGGGCCGACACAGACTTTGCAAGCCCTTCTGCAACAGCATTCCAGGCCTGCTGAGCTACCTTATCGTCTTTTTGTAGTAAGCCAGCAAATGCCTCAGGGCTCAAGCTTGGATCATCTAAGGCTGATAAGACACCACCCTGGAACAACGTGCCCTTTGCGAAACCACGCAGAAGGTAAGCCAGCTCTCCATCCATTCCACCAAGCGTAAGAAATCCAGGGCCTCCGATAGTTCCTCCAACCCCATCTATGACTAGTCCATTTTCCACAGCAACTGCAGCAGGATATCCATATCCTAATTCAACAAGAATGAAGGCTGTCTCGTTATAGGGAATAGCCAGATGGCGTGCCTGATCATAAACGCCCAAAATAGCGCAACATAACTTATCAGCAGTTCCAAGGTCAATTCGATTATGTTTTCGCCAAATTGGAACTGAATGAAGATGAATGACACCGGGAATAAAAATCATGTTGATATCAGTTTTCTGAACGAGACGGACCATATCCTTGATCGCTTCTAGTACTGGGATTTTGTCATCATCATGTCGAACAAGAACCAACTGGAAAAATTCTTTTTCCGTTACCTCATTAGCTGGTAGGAGTGGCAGACCATAGCCGGATGGTCCAACAACTAAATCGATGTTACCTGCTTTGGTAATGACATCAAGAATGCTCTGAGGATTTTCAGCAACCTCAACGCTAGTTATCGAGGTTTGTAAGAAAATTTTGCCATCTTCTAATCCACAGAAATCAAACGATCGAGTGCCGGGGTCAATGCCAATTACACGAACCATAATTGAAACCTCAAAGAACACCTAGTACTTCGAATAATTAAGCAATACTATTCATTAGAAGACGATGAGGAAATAGGTGTAAGAAAGTTATAGATGGTGTTCACGATTTCCCAAGCTCCCTTTAATGCGTCAGCTTCTGAAGCGGCAACATGATTTACAGTGCAGATAGGATCTCCTCGTTCGGCATGACTTCCGGGCAGAGGGATATCTACGACACCCGGAATATTACTCAGATTCGGAATTTCAACAAGAGTTTTTGCATAAACAATGATGCGCGTGCAATACCCCTTGAAATTGGGCAACTGCTTGGGTAAGACTCCGTTCCATGCGTCAATATGGAGATTGACGACGTTAATATTGCTTACTAGTTCAAGAGCTTCAATCGTGGCTTGTATTCGTGGGTTAATCTCCATGAAAAAGGGGACTCCGTTGTTATCAACAACATAGTCGAATCCGTTGCTCCCCACCAATTTCAATTGGCGACATATTTCTTCTGAGGTGTTTGCAAGTTGAGCAATGATTTCTGAAGGGGCATCTAAGGGTACAACATTGCCACAATATGCTTTAGTTTTCTGTTTACCCAGTTCAGGCAGTCCAATTAGTTGTCGATTTACCGAGAGGGTAATTGCGCTATCTCCCGTACCAAGAAGTGAAACGCTCACATCATTTCCCTGAATTAATTCTTGAACCAATACAGGCTCATCCTTCGAGAAACGATGGCGATCGCGGTATCGGTTAAGATCCTGTTCTGTGTGAATGATGCGTGTGTGAAAACCACCACTTCCATACTTAGGTTTTATGAGAATAGGAAGCTCAAGCTGATTTGTCCCCCACTGAAACTCTTTTTCATCCTTGACCTCAAAACTTCTAGGTGCATCTGCTCCGAACCGCTTCGCTAATCGATTGGTAAGTTCTCGATCTCGTGAATGTTGCAGTGTCTCAGAAGAATTTCCAACGAGCCTTCCAAGGCTGTGCAGTTGATTCCATGCATCGGGGTGATCATCGAATCCGCCACTAACGAGAATATAGTCAACAGGATCTTGTGTTTCGAGCATCTGTTGGACACCGACAATGAGAGACTCTGCGGTTGGGTGATGGGGACGATCAGGTCGCTGATCTGGTTGTTGCTCTAAGATGGCAAGGTGAGCATCGGCCCATTGTAGAAGATCCATATCCCCCCAGTAATCAATGGCAAGAACACGGTATCCAGCTTTCTTGGCTGATCGTGCAAGTGGACGTACGTTGAATCCGACGACGAGTACCGTATCCATAATCGCTTTCACATGGCTTTTTGTTAATTCTTCACGCTAGACCTGCAAACTTTAGAACCTTTTCCAACCTTGTTTTTTGGTACAAACGGTTGAGCTGTTTAGATTTCTATCAGAACTTAAGAACTCCGCATCCTATCACGGTTAGGTTATTTCAACGGAAAATGTTTAAGAGAGTCTAAACGGATTGATGAGTTTGAGAACATGCACTGTGGTCAGCGGGGAAATGCATGTCAAAGGTAGATGAGACTACAGACACAGCGACTATTCAGACCTTCTGTCATAGTTGTCAGCAGGATATTCAAGTCAAGTTACCGAAGGCTATCGTGGAAAATGCTCATTCTTATCCAGTCAGTCATGCTTATCTTCATGGTGATCCCGCGCATGTGCTTATTCTATATGTTGATCGTCAATATTTGGTTCGTGGAACTGAGCTCAGTGAAACCGTAACTATTGAACGACCACCCCAAACCGTCCCGTTAAATGCCATGGTGCTGCTACGAGTTCCTCGGCGGTATCGAGAAACTGCAATGGCAATGTTGAAACTTCGTCAAGCGATGGCATCTGATGTAGCGATTCTAACTGGAAAATCCCAGAATGCTGAATCAAATTATCTAGGTGCCCTATTTCGCTTGGGCTATCTACAACGCGTGCGCATCCAACATAGTTACCAATACAGTATTCCTACACAAAATGACATGAGGGGATAATGAGGTGGCACAGCTAATAGGCAGGAGTAGAAGGCACGAAGGGACTCTAAATAAAGCGATTACTATCCACAGCTTCAAAGGAGGTACTGGTAAATCGAACCTCTCTGCTAACACTGCACTCAATTTAGCCAAACGAGGATGGAACGTTGCCCTCCTAGATTTTGATTTCCGCGCCCCCAGTCTGAATGCATTATTTCAATTAAACGGTGTAGAATACTATATCAATGACTGGCTCGCACAGCGCTGTGAATTACCTGAAGTATTGATTGATTTTAGTGATCAATTCAAAACAAAAGGAAGGTTCTATATCGGATTCACGAATCCCACCGCAGCGGCAATTAATGAAATGACCATGTATAGCCTTAACGAAGAGTGGCAAGCACGAGTGCTTCAACTTGTATTAGATGGAAGAGATCTTCTCTTTGAAAGGTATGGCGTTAATTTTGAAATCTTTGATACTAGCCCTGGATTTGCCCTAAGCTCCATCAATGCAATCCTTGCCGCAGATGAATTAATGATTGTAATCAAAATGGATCAGCTAGACATTGTTGGCACAAAACACCTTATTAAAGGAGTTTATAATCAAACCCTTGGAAAACGACCTAAACTTATAGTCAATAAAGTGCCCTGTAGCATGTTAGAGAGCACCGAAGACTATCATAGGCTAAAAGAGAAACTTAGCCAACACCTCGGGATTGAGGTCATTAGTATCATTCCGTGTTTTTGTGAAGTCATGGAAAATATGAGTCAGAGTCTTTTCATTGAAAAAGCGCCTGAACATCAATTCTCGCAATCAATTGATCAACTAGCTTCTCATTTTGAAATGGCAAACTAATGGTGAAAGGTGTTGACCTTAGACGATGTCAGTGTGGAACTTCGTCGAATCACCATATTAGAACGCAACGCTGAATACTACGATGCAGCACAAAAATGCTTCAAACTATTTCGAAGAATTAAAACCTCCGATGTTGCAATTCGTGGTTTTAATAACCTCTGGGCTAGTGCTTGGCATGCAAATAGTTTAGCGGAAATGAGGGCAACTCTATCAGAATTCTTTTCACAACTAAAGAGCATTGAAGAAAGTTTATCACTTGATCCAGAACAACTTGCGTATCTGAATGCATTGTCCTGGGAGGCAGAAGGGTGGCTTTCGGACCCACCTAACCACGAAAACCTCCTTCAAGCTATCAATAGCTTCGTAGAAGCTAACGATATCCCACGGGCTTTAACTCTGCTAGAAAGTACAGTGGCATTCTTAGAACCAGATCAACAGGTCTCTTGGATTAGATATGGATTTGAACTTGCTGACCAGCTAACCGCAGAAGTAAAGGATGCTTACTATCTGCTTTTAATTGAGCCATTGTTATTGTATGAGACGGAAGACCAGAAACAAGCGTTATTACGTGAAATCTTAACTCGTATTCAGGCGTTGGCTGGGACCCCGAACCGTTCGACAAATGGAAATATTGCGGTTTTGAGGGGTGTCGATTTACTTCATCCCTATCGTATTGAATTTGATCTCATCCGCCAAATCCGTCATGATAATGTTCATGAACTTGTCCGTTCTCTTGTTGAAGTAACGGACAACCAAACTCGTGGCAAGATGCTTGCACTGTTGGGCAGTTCATATTACCGAATGGCTGAGGATGAACAGGATCCGGAACTCCGTCAGGATTTGTATGAAAAGGCAAAGGATCACTTTCTTCAATCAGTATCGACTTTTGAAAACACGCCTGCATATGGAGAGTTACTCTATGCTTATACTCTCGCTGGAACAGGGTTTCTTTCAATAGCTGAACTTGAGCAGGATTTCAAACGAAGAAATGAATTGTATAAACTAGGGGAAGAACTTCTCAGAAAAGCCCGAAGAATTGGTGAGATGACACATCATTATCAACTACGAGCGCGTGCTGCCATCAATTTGGGTGTTGCCTTAGAACGTTTGACCTGGTTTGATTTGAATCCAGAGAGTCGAAAAGATAGATTAATGGAAATTTTCAATCTCCAACTTGAAGGAAAGGACTTGGCTGAAAAAACAAAGAGCCTTCGTGGTGCAGGCTATGCTACCATGAATGCTAGTGAGATGTGTGGCTTTCTTTCGGATTTGGAAACCAGGACTGATAAGAAACGAGAATGGGCCTTTCAGCAGCGTGAATTGAGTCAAAAAGGGCTTGAACTATTAAATCAGACACAAGACCTTCGCGGGCAGATTGTAGCACTCAGTTACGCTGCTTTCGCTTGCGCAAAACTTGCTGAGTTATCCCCCGCTTTCAGTGAAAAGCAACCCTTGTATGAGGAAATGCTACAATACGGAGAACAAGCCACCAAACTCAAAGAAAAGGTTCCAGATCCAGTTGCTACGGCTTACGCATTTCAACAAGCAGGAGACGCTGCAAAACATCTTGGCATACTTCTTGGAGAAAGGCAACTCCTCGAGAAAGCTAGATTATTCTATAAACAAGCCTCAGACGATTGGGCAAAAACTGGGGAACGTCACAAACGAGCACAGGCGCTCACCCAGCATGCAGATTTATTGCTATTCCAAAGCAGTTTAGATTTCACCCCAGAAGAAACCATACGATTCGAATTGCTTGAGGAAAGTGAGCAATTACACTGTGAAGCCGCTGAATTGAACTCCAAACTTTTCTTCTATCATGACATGGGCGAAAACCATTGGCGGATTGGGCAGATTCATCTCCTGAGAGGCGATTTCATCGGTGCCCAGGAATATTTCAATAAGGTTCAGCAAGCCTTCGATC
>JAEOUH010000020.1 GCA_016839365.1 Candidatus Hermodarchaeota archaeon | reverse complement strand
TTGTATCAATCACAACTCATTCCGCGATGGCTATCGGGCTGGGGCTTTATTGGAGCCGCATTGCATCTCACAGCAGGCGTGTTCGTGATGTTCGGCTGGCTTACTGACGTTCCCGTGTTGGGGATCTTGTGGGATCTTCCAATCGCCGTGCAAGAAATGGTGATGGCACTCTGGCTGATCGTGAAAGGATTCAATGCATTTGCATTACAAGGAGAAATGAGATGAACAGACTTTTACAGATTATGAGATGGGTTGCGTATATTGTATTAGGGCTTTCATTCCTTGTTTTTGTGAGCTTACACGTGTACAGAGCCTACTTGAAAAATTCGACGAAAATAGAAACTCCTAATGGCATAAGTTCATTAGAAGAGATTACATTGGGTGGTGTAAAACAATGGATATTTATCAGAGGGACAGATCAAAAAAATCCAGTTTTGTTATTTTTACATGGTGGTCCTGGTGCGCCATTGTTGGGGATGTCAAGTTCGCGTAAATATGATGCGGAGTTAATTAAACATTTCACGGTAGTTCATTGGGATCAACGCGGGGCTGGCAAATCATTTAATCGTGATATCCCAGTTGATTCAATGACGTTAGATAGGTTTGTTGAGGACTGTAATGAGTTAATTGATTATTTGCGAAACCGATTTCACACGCAGAAGGTTTTCATTATTGGGCATTCAGGGGGAACGATAATAGGAATTAAGACTGCACACAAATATCCGGAGAAAATACATGCGTATGTAGGAGTGGCGCAAGTTGTAAACGAATATGAAGGGCAAAAAGTATCATACGATTTTCTAGTTGAAGAAGCTGAAAAATCCGGAGATGCAGGGAGACAAAAGGCAATAAAAGCAATTGGCCCACCACCTTATGAATCACCGAAGAAATTCCTAAAAATGGAAGGGCAGATTACCCGCTATGGAGGACTCATGCGTGATAAGCCTATTAGGGAAATGATAGCTTTAGTGATGCACTTCTTGACTTCTCCTGAATATTCCTTAGCAGAAGGAATTAGAGCTCTCAGAAACAAAGGATTCCATTTTTCTATGAATGCAATGTGGGAGGAATTGAAAAAGGTCGATCTTACAAAGGAAATACAATCTATTAGAGTTCCCATATACTTCTTTGAAGGTAAATATGATATGACTACTCCCACAGTTCTTGTTGAGAAATTTTATTACAACTTAGATGCTGAAAAAGGTAAAAAGCTCATTATTTTTGAGAATTCGGGGCATTTGCCAATGATAGAAGAGAAAGAGAGATACGAGGAACTATTGATAGATGTTGTTTTGAAAGATAGTCTGAATAAATAATTCTCAAACAGAAATCTAGAAAAGCTGAAGGTCTCAGAGTGGTCCAGATTTTGTGCATACTATTGCTTTCATTTTTTTCACTTCCAAAGTTTCAGCGACTCAAAAGTAATAAATAATACAAGTTTTCAGATAACCTAAGATATCGCCAATCGGGGGATGTGAGCCTATTATAGAAGATGTGAAGATAAAACTTTCAATATTATGGATAACTCGATTGATAACTGGTTTTGTAGGTGATATCATCCGATTTCTTGAGCCAGGGAAGTTGGAGCAAATAATATCGGGAGAGATCTGGGGCGGTATACCAATGACTAATGAACTTTTGCTGCTAATAACAGTAATCACGGTGATTCCGGCTGTTATGGTTTTCCCGTCCCTGACATTACCATATAAAGCCAATCGGTGGGCAAACCTCATTGTAGGCATATTCATGGTAGGTTTTGATCTCATTTTTTTGATCACAGCAATTTTAACTGCGCCCTCTTATGAGATATTTTTGGGAATTTTATACCTTGTATTTACTGCACTGATTTTTTGGTATGCATGGACATGGCCTAAACAGAAAGGTTAGCTCAAAGAACCTGCATTGTTCACAATCGCAATCTTCTTTTCTTTTTCTCGCACGCATTCTATTTCAACAGAGTTTTACAATAGGAAACCCTAAAGAATTCAGCAATAGCATTTTAACTTCTCCTCATTTGTTGGTAGAACATTAACCTGCAAAATTTGCCATATGCTAGTGCGCACCCGCAAAAAATAAACAAGGCGTTCTTGCGGCCGATAACGGATTAATTTTCCCAGGGGCGTTTTATCAGCTTTGCATATTTTTAAAGTATTAAGGATATATGTTTCTTTCATTGCGATAATAAAATATTGAAAGTTCTCCTATGATCAAAATATTTGATAAAAAACAGAGGAGGCTTAGTAATGCCCTTTATTGATCCGGGAATGATTTTAGCATTTATATTGAACCACCGAGACAAACAGCACCAATCACGAATTCAAAAAATTCACAAGTCTAATAGCTATAACCCCTTTGTAAAGGCGGTACGAGGCGCTCTTGACATATTACCTTTTCTAAAAAATCATCTCACACTGGAGATTGGATCAGAAGGCGGCTCTGCTAGTTATGGTCTCGGCAACTGCATACGAACTGATTTGACCCCCTTACCGGACCTCGATGTTATTTGCGATGCAACTTGTCTTCCTTTCCGTGATCACGTTTTCGGTAGAACTTGGGGCGTTTACCTTGCTCATCACGTGTGTAATATTCGTGCCCTTATATCTGAGGGAACCCGAGTCGCGGATAAACTGTTTCTATTTGATTTTCAGCCAAATACGTGGATGCACTACTATTCGAAGATTTGGGACTGGCTTATTTTTAATACGAGTATAAAAGCAGTGAATTCTCAGGTCCTCACTGAAATCGATCCCAACCATCGTGCATATAAACGATCACACTTAGGCACAATTCTCTTCGTCTTTGAACCAAATCAGAAGCAGCTTAGTGTTCAAGAATAATTGGGCACAATATTCTCCACATATCCGTGTCTTCTCCTTTAGATTCAAAAATGTGTTTGCTATGGAAATTTATTTGCAAAATGGTGTGCTCTTTGCCACACTAAACAACTTCCTACTTCCTGAACCATTGGTCGTTCCACTTACCCCTAAGAGAATAGAAACCCTGGAGATTTATGCTCCAATAGCTGTTCCCAACAAAAAAACTCAGGTGCAATTCTTCATCAACCCCTAAATCGGAGAGATTAATGCAACGATGTAGAGATTCTATTACCATAAAATTCCAAGCACTAGCTAATAACAAAAACTTGTACTTTCGAATTTCACTTGAGCAATAAGATTTGACGATTTGAAGCTACCGAGTTTTATGGAGTAGACCATATTTAAGAAGGCGTCCTTACGGACGATAACCAGAAAAGTTAACCCTCTTTTAAACAAAAATTAGTACAATGGCTCCAATAATTACTAGAATTGCACCAACATCTCCGCCAAATATTGACATGAAGATACCGAGTATCAGCGGAATGAGCCAGTTTCGTTCAAGTTTCCAGGGGAGATTGATGAATCCGGATGTAGCCATTGTAATGATAGAAAGGATGATAACGATTACGCCAAAGAGCCATTCTACTCCAAAGAACCCAGCAACAAAAGGTAAACAATGGGCACACCAGGGGACAAATCGGATCCCAACACCAGGGATGAGTAAGAGTATTCCGAAAATTAATGCGATAATAGAACCAATAAGGATTAACAATTCACCAACGCGTTGATATGCGTTTTTTGTCATAATATGAACTCTCCAGATTTATGTTAGACTTCCAATGATGTATCAGTTTTTGAAGGCGTACAACATTGAACCTTTTAAATCTAGAAGATTTCGAAGAAAGCTGATTCCCTTTCTGTATTGAGAAGCTTGACCAATCTGAGAAAGCGCAGAATACCAATGGATTAATTGTCGTTTCTCAGGATAAGAAAGCTAACCTGCAAAATTTGCCATCCGCTAATGCGTACCCACAAAGACTAAAGAAGGCGTTTTCCAGAGATAAGTTAAGTGTTCATGATAGGTTGAACAGAATTGACCAGCTCAGCGATGTTTCAGCTTGCCGAAGCAAAAGCCAATGAAGCCCTAGTCTTAGACCAGCAGGGGAAGCGCTCTGCGGCGATGTCCAAGTACATTGAAGCCGCTGATATCCTCGTGCGGGTCATGAAAGTATCCAAGAATCCACAACTCCGTCGAATCGCCCTTGAGCGCGCTGATCAATATGTGGCGCGTGCGAAGACTTTGAGGAGTGCAAGGATCCCTGCGGGGGGACCAGCCCCTGACTTTGAGGGAGTGGAGATTGAAGATCAGGATGAGAAGGAACTGCAAGAAGACATCGATAGCATGATTATCAAAGAGAAACCTGATGTCAAGTGGGAGGACGTGGCGAACCTTGAGGAAGCAAAACAAGCGCTCCGCGAATCCGTCATCTTACCGTTATTACGGCCTGACTTGTTTACGGGGGCTAGGCGCCCGTGGAAAGGCGTGTTGATCTTCGGTCCACCGGGCTGTGGAAAGACCCTAATCGCCAAAGCGGTGGCAAATGAAGCGGGTTGTACTTTCTTCAACGCAGATGCAGCGTCTCTTGTTTCGAAGTGGCTGGGTGAATCTGAGCGGCTAGTAAAAAATCTCTTCATGTCAGCCCGAAAAGAGCAGCCAGCGATTGTGTTTATGGACGAAGTCGATGCGCTGACTGCGGAACGTGGTGCGGATCAGGTGGGCGGTGAGCGGCGGTTGAAAACACAGTTCTTAATTGAGATGGATGGGATGAAGAGCAAGAAGGATGATCATATCGTCGTGTTAGGTGCTACGAATCGTCCATGGGATCTGGATGCGGCGTTTCGTCGGCGGTTTGAGCGACGAATTTTGGTGCCGATTCCGGAATTTGAGGCCCGGGTGCGGATCTTCGAGATTCATACCAAGGGCATTGATTTGGCGCCGGATGTGGACTTTAACTTCCTCGGTGAAAAAACTGATGGATACGCGGGCTCAGATATCGCACTCATTTGCCGAGAGGCGTCCCTGCAACCCATTCGTGAATTAGATGCATCAGGTGCCATTCGCGATAAAGAAGTCATGGCCAGGGCGGTAAATCTGCAAGATTTCCTTGAGGCTTTGCAAAACATCCGATCGGTCGTGTCACCTGAAGAGCAAGCGCGATATATTGAATGGGATAACACCCATGGTTCATAGGGGAACAAACGTGTCGAAGGAAAAGCCCCGGGAACGTGTGAAAGAGAAGGAGAAAGATGATCTTCGTGCAGATACGGAGCTCACAGAAGAAGATTGGTTGGACCTTCTCAAGAAGACACGTGAACACATGAAAAGCCTAGAACAAGAAGACGAGACGGCTGTTCTGGTCATGCCAGTTACCGAAGAGGAAGAAAAACAGCTTGAACAACTGGCTCAGCAAGTGGTTGAAAAGCTGGGTCAACGATTTGTATGGATTGCGAAACGCGGTCGGTACGGGTTTATGTTTGTCATTCCCACCTCCGAATCTGATATCGAACAATGGGGTGCAGAATGGGCTGGGTTCACCGTCGATTATTGCCGTGAAATGCTGTTACACATTGTTTCGACGCGCACCCTGGTCATGTTGGATCCCTTCAATGACATCCGCCCAGACCGGATAAAGGCCGTGAAGATTATCCTTGGCGTGCTTGTGAAAGAAGAGCTTGGACGATGGATTGACGAGGCAGAAGGGATTGTCCGGATTACCTGGAAGACGGATGATGAATGGGCGAACGAGATTCGTCAATGGGCGTTGAAAACTGGACGAACCACCTTTACGCTCTTTAAACTGAAGGAATATCGAAAAGATTTGGCTAGCTTACCTAAATCCGAGTTACGCATTATCTTAGAACGCCTGGTTGAGCGTAAACAGGCAAAATGGTTGGACCGAGAACGTGAAGTGGTCGAAGTTCTCGTCTAATGATCTATTAGAATCGAATTATTCCGTTGGATTGAGTCCAGGAAAGAAGTACCGTTTTCCATGGACAAAGGACTCATCGATTTTTGCAGCTCCAACAGATTCAAGGCTTTTGAGGGCTGCATCGGCCCGTTCTTGAGCCCAGTTGGTTTGGGTCATAACTTCTTCCAGAGTGGTGTAGCCGGACCGACTAGCGAGGGAGAGGACGGCAACCTGGTCGTTGGTGAGTTCTCGTGGGACCAGTTCGACAATGCGAATCCCTGATGGTAGTTTTCGGATGCCTGGAATGAGTTTGGCATTCGCAAGGTTTTGGATGGCTTTGGCGACATCGACTTGGGAGACACTTGAACGTCTTTGTTTATTAACGATGAGAACAATTTCCGCCAGTGTCATGATGCCTCCTGTAGCCTCCCGTCGTCGCTTGGCGATATCTAGGATTTGGAGACCGAGTTCGTCATAGAATCGACCACGACCTGTGAGCCGTTCCATTAGACCTGGTTTTTCTTTCATGTCTTCAGAGAATGGAATACCCGGCATAGTGATACCGAGTTCGTGGGCGATGGCAGCGGCCTTATCACTATATTCTGGGGAGACTTCGATGACTTCCCCATAGGTTTGTTCGAAGGCGTCTGCTTTATCGCGTAGTTCTGAAATTGTTTGGAGCATGAGTTCGAGTTCTTTGAGCATGAGCTCAACACGTTTCTTCTTGTAGGCGGCATCCATTTCCATTTGCTTTTCGATTTCCCAAAGTCCCATCTGATGTTCCTCCTCATATTTGCCGAATATAGTTGAGCCAGGTTTCAGCTCGCATTGCGAATCGTCGCGCTTCTAATTCCTCCACATGTTGGGTAAGATTGTTACCATATTTTGCCCAGAAGTATTCGTACCATTCCTGGGTTTCTTGGGTGACCGGGTGATCGGGACCGAGCATCGCTTCCGCAAAGGCAGCGACAACGTCTAAATCTTCTAGGATGTATTCAGCGTTGATGCGCAGATTCGCTTTATTGATGGCGTTCACCAACCGTTCGCGCATTTCTGCAAAGGAACGCATTGGGTGTACCATCAGCTTTCTGCCTCAACATCTATTCATCAACCGCCATCTCTCGGAGCCGTCGCTTGAAATCATTCAGCCATCGGACCGCTTGGAACTCCAACTGTTTAGCCTCTTCAGGTGAAAGGGTTTCATGAGGATCGCGGTCTTGCAGCTGGTTCCGCCAATCTTTGAGCGCTACCAGAATCCAATACTGGGGTGGGAAGTTAGGATACTTTGTCAGCAGAATGATAGCATCATCCAAGAGTGGTACAATAAGGCTCATTTTTGCTACGTCACCGAGTTTGGCGATATCAATAAGTGTAATTAAATCCGAGACAATATCTGCTGTTTTCGCCGCCATTCGAGCAGAAGTCTGGGGAGCTAGTTTAACAGTTTCTTCTCCTTCAGGAGCACGCTGTTCAAGTTGGAGTTTCTCGACTGCAGTGGGAAACCGTTCGACAATCTTTTCATCCTCGACGAACTGGTCCCAACTTTCACCCTCTGCCTCAAGTATTTGACGTGTCTTGATGGTATCTCGGACAAGGGATTTGAATTGACGTTTGTAGATTGCGGGTTGAAGATCACCCTCATCGAACTTCTCAGAAATACTGTCAAGAGTTGCTATCGTGCCATAGAGTTCTGCCTCCAATTCAACAACCTTAGCCGGTTTTTGTCGTTTCTTTTCACGCACTGCCATAGCAATCGACTCTGAATGACTGTTTTATTGATATTTTTCAAGCGCTTTGTCGATTTGGTAGAGTCGTTTCTTGTATCGTTTGTACAACTTAGTATATTCAGTGGAGGTAATTTCTGCAGCATCAAACTTCTGCTCAAGATTCTGTAAAAGGTCAGAGATGGCTAGTTTTTCACTCTCGAGCTCAAGCTTCTCCCTTTCTTTTGCATCCGTTGGAAGAATCAGTGCATCGAGTTCTTCTTCGTCAGTGACTTCGCCAGTAGTTAACGACCCCGTGTCGATTTGAGCAGACATTCGGGCGATTTGTTCATCACGGTCCTGTACCTTCTTAGTAAGGCTTGAGACATCGCGTTCAAGCTGCTGAAAGCGTTGTTGGAGGACTTCCTCTTCGGGAGGCATTGTAACCTTTGGAACTTCTCGGGTTGCATCTGGCACAGGAGGTTCGCGGGCGAAAAGACCCTTGATGCTATTAACCACCTGGTAGACGTGATAATGAGGTTGCCATTGAGTAACTATTCGAAGATGGATAGCTCCAGACTCAGAGTCGACTCGGGGATGTTTTGTTGGAGCAAGCATTCGAGCAACTGGTGGTTGAGCTGGAAAGTTTGCAGGGACAATGATCTCGACGAGAAACTCGTCTTTACCCCGTGGTCCACCCTTAATCTTCCCACGCCAACGACGGAGATTGGACTCAACGGGCGCAAAGGTGGGTGCACGACGGTACATTAACTGGGCTTCGCGTGCAATCGCCAATTCTGTTTGACTTCTCATAGCCTGTGCCATTGAAACACACCATGATATCTGTTTGAATTCTTCCTGTGAGAGCGGACATTTAATCTTTGGCAACTAGAGCCTGCCAAAGTAAGTTATGTTGAACTACTCTTAGTCTTCTTCTTGGACAGCACATTCTTTTTAGGCGTTTCCGCTTTAACGGCTTGTCGGACGGTAATCAAGATATTTCCCTGAAGTTCGCGGAGAAATTCCTCAAACCGCGTTTCAAAGATAGTGACCATTTCCTCAAGTCGCTGCACGGCCTGAGTCAAGGTGGGAACAAGTTCCTTCTGCAGTTCCCGTAATTCCTTGGAACCTGATTCGGGTTTGCTTTTCGCGACTTTATCCATGGTCTTCTCCAAGTCCTCGAACCGGTCGACCAATACGCCCAACCGTTCAACCGAAGACTCCGACGCGATGGTATCATCAGCTACCAGCTTCTGCAATGTTTTGACCTCCCGGAGGAGGGCTCGAATATTCGCCTCCATCTTTAGATTCATCCGTCCAAGGTCAGAATCGAGTAAGTTCAAACCTTTCACAATACGCTTCAGGGACTCGACAGTAGGGACTAACCCCTTTGGCGTTTTGATGGCTTCAATTTCTATCGCATATTTGGGTGGATCAGCGGACACGATTCAAGTAACCCCCGAAGCTCTCATTCAAGTTTACTCACCTCAGACTTTTAAGCTTTGATTCGTTTGGTGAAAAGATTAGAAAAGACTGGGTCATTCACGAAAAATCCAGAATCACACTTGGGGTTGCCGCATTTCCATAGTTTTTTAAGAACGCATCTAGAAGAAAAGCCCAAGCGGAACCGAATAAGGGGCCTAACCATGACACAAGCAGCGGGACGGTTCGTTATTTCATCGGTGAAAGAAATTGGCCGATGGGATTGGACCAAGTCCACTGACATGTGTTGTGTCTGTCGGCTCCAAATCCGTGATGGTGAACAAATGGTCCATTGCCCGCATTGCGGGAATCCTGCCCATTATCGACATCTAGCAGAATGGGTGAAGATGAAAGGCTCTTGTCCCATCTGTCGGCACCGCATTAACATACGAAGGTTGAAACCGGTTAGAAAATAGTCGGTGGTTAAAAATGCGAATAGAAGTTGTACCAGCGATTGGTGGCAGTGACCCCATTGCTCTTGAAGTCGAACCAAACACTACGGTTGGGGAGATTCGGAACCGTGTGGCTCAAATGCGCCGGATACCGCCAAACATCGTTATCCTCGCATACCGTGGAGCCCAACTAACCGATGAACAGACAATCAAGAGTGTTGGCATCACACCCCACGATAAGCTGTACCTCATTACGAGGACAGAGGGCGGCTAGGACTAGCTAAACCTAACGGTTTCGATCTCAGTCGCCCCCCCTATTTTATCCTCATCCCTTAATATTAGGACCTGATGCATTCTGCGTTTGCCTTGAGCAAATGAAATTTCTATCACTACCAACCGAAAAGGTATTTACGACATACGCAATTGGTTAGTGTAATGGGGACCGGCTTATCTAGGCAGAGGCGCTGTCCACATGTTATCAGAAGAGGATTATTGGGCAAGATTAGCCCTTGAAGCTAAGAATATGGAAACCGAGGAACCGTCGTTCCAGCCTATCCAAGGCGACCTCCGACGATGGCGTGGATTTATTCTGGGCACTGGTATTTATGATAATGGTGTCTTTGTTGTACAAATCAATGTTCCCCGATCCTTCCCTTATGAACCCCCACAGGTACAATTTATCACTCAGATATGGCATCCCAATATCTATAGAAGTCGAGTCTGTGTGGGTATTTTAGGAAAAGATTGGCTCCCCAGCATGTCACTTACCGGTGTCGTGGAAACGCTTCGTAATCTTTTAAATTTCCCCAATCCTGACGATCCTTTGAATCAACGGGCATCACGGGAAGCAAAGCAGAACCCAATAGCCTTTGAGCGCACAGCTAAAGATTGGGTGAAACGCTTTGCTGGTTGGGATCAGATACAACGAGGATGAAATTAGCCATGGATGAGCAGGTTGTCGAACAGAAAAAAAAGGTCCCCGTGTATCATGGCACTGAGAGGTATGCCCGTCAATTACTCCTAGACGATTGGAATCAGGAAAAACTCTCACAGTCAACGGTTGTCGTAGCAGGTATGGGAGCCTTAGGCACAATCATTGCTGTGGATTTGGTTCTCACTGGAATTGGCAAGGTTGTAATAATTGACTTTGATACGATCGAATTATCGAATCTAAGTCGCCAATTCTTGTACCATGATGAAGATGTAGGCAAAGCAAAAGCTGTCGTTGCGGGCCAACGGCTTCGTGAAATGAACCCAGATGTACATGTACTTGCCTTAAACTGCGCAATCCAAGATGTGCGTCACTCCATCTATGAGGAAGCGGACCTGATTGTTGATGGGCTTGATACCTTTGAGGCCCGACGTTGGTTGAACTCACTTTGCGTCCAAAAGAATAAAGTCTTCATTCATGGGGGTATGTATGGTTGGTGGGGGAATGTTCAACGTGTTGTTCCTTTTGACACTGCCTGCCTGGAATGCCAACCATTGGTGCCTGCTGAACGCTTACAAAAAGCTTGTACGCCTCCAGGAAAACAAAGGAAAGTGGAAGAACCACTTCCCAAGTTCCCCGCCCTCCTCAGCGTCGCCACCATAATAGCAGGAATTCAGTTTCAAGAAGTTTTGAAACAACTTCTAGGGGTGGGATCTCCCCTTGACAATTATCTCTTCTATGACAGCCTTCATCAGCAATTCACAATTCTGAAACTCGCCCGAAACCCCAATTGCTTTTTATGTAGTGACCGATTCCGCCTGGAAGGTGAAATCTACGCAGTAGGTCGGAAAGAAACTGTGGCAGAATTGAAAAACAGATTGATTATGACCTTCGGAATGCAAGATCCCAAAATCATCTTGCGTGGGAAAGTCTTAGAGGATGAACAGGTCTTTGGAAAACTTCGGATGAAAGACAAAGAACCGCTTTTTATCATTGATGCTGCACTAGCACAACCATTGAAACTGTTGGCTGTCTTTAAATAATCGGAATAACGGTCAACCGAACTAAGATCGCCACTACGACGATAAAAAGAGTAACACTCATAGTGATGATTAGGGCAGTCATTGAAGGCATCCGATAGCTTTCACGGATTCCTAGTGATAAAATCAGAGCGCCCCATAAGACTGCAATGCTGGCAAGTGCGTAGACTGCTAGCCATATGGGATGAAGGTACAAAACCGTCATGTTTGCCCAGGTAGTGGGAGGAAGACCGACGGAGAGAAGCCCAAATGAGAGAAGATTCGTAAGAAGAAACGGAAACAGCGCGTACTGCCCCATGAGAAAGGTTTTCGAGAAATCCCCCTCACGACCAGAATAGTTGATTATCGCATGCATGATTCCGAAATACACTAGGTTCAAGAGTAGGTATAACAACGACAGAATTGCAAATACTCCAACAAACCCGTACAAGAGCAGAGGGCCAGCATCAACAACGTGTAGCGCCATTGCAACATACCAAAGCGAGATGGCTGCAAGATTTCCCAAGAAAATCAAAGCTGGTCCGCGTGTATCTGTGTCGTGTGCGATATCCCAAAAAGCAATGGAAGGAAAGCGAAGCACGCCCCAGAGTCGTTGCCATAAAGTTAGTCGACTTTCCCATTGTTGTTCGGGACGTTTCATAAAAGGAAGGATGCGTTCGAACTGCTCCGTCCGAATTCGATATCCACACTGGGGGCAGACGGCGTCTTGGGATTCCAACTGAACAAGGCACTCAGGGCACCGGAGTTTGGACATTGAGTAGACACACCCGCTATCAGAACCTCGTAGAGGAGACTTATTTGCTTTCGGTTCGCAGGTTTTGGCGAAACCTTTAAGTTAGGAGCCTTCAATCTTCTCTGCGAAGTGATCCCCGTGTGGTATGACTTTCTCCCAAACAATTAATTCTTCGCAAAAAACTAACTACCCCAGATTATGGAGGGGATCGCGACGAAAGAGAACCCTTTTGAAGGCAAGCTCCTGCAACCTAGGGGAGGTTCGATACAATGATTGACCCTAAAGAGATTGAGCCAAAGTGGCAAATGCGATGGCGCGAAGCGCAGGCATTTGAAGCAGACCCTAATCCTCAACGTCCCAAATTCTATCTAACTGTCCCTTACCCGTATGCCAACGCACCGATGCATGTGGGGCATGGTCGAACCTATACAATCGGAGATATTATTGCTCGATATAAGCGCATGCGTGGTTTCAATGTCCTGTGGCCCATGGCGGCCCATGTAACTGGAACACCTGTTGCGGGAGTAGCAAAACGAATCCGTGACAAAGATCCAGTCATACTGAAAGAATACCGTTCCAGCATTGGATACTATCGACCGAAGAAAGACATTGAATCAGTGCTGGCAACCTTTACGGATTTAAAGGCTATTGCACAATTCTTTACGAACGTCTTCGAAAGCGACTTCCGAAAATTAGGCTATTCAATTGATTGGCGGCGCAAATTCACCACTGACGATCCCGAATATCATGCTTTTGTAACCTGGCAGTTCATCAACCTACAAAAACTCGGATATATTACCAAGGGTAAATATCCCATCCTCTATTGTGTGTCCTGTGGAAACGCCGTTGGCGAAGATGACTTATTGAAGGGCGAAACAGCAAAGGTAGCCGAGTTTGTGGCAATTAAATTCCCATTCGAAGATGGATTCTTAATTGCAGCAACTCTACGCCCAGAAACGGTATATGGCGTAACCAATGTCTGGATCAATCCATCTACCGAGTATTCGAAAATACAAGTTGATGAAGAAATCTGGTATGTAGCTAAACCAGCAGTCCGAAAACTGGTTAACCAAGGCCACCGTTCAAAACGATTAGAAGAAATCCCTGGGATGGAGTTCATTGGAAAAACCTGTAAATCACCAGTTGACGATCGAGAACTACTAATTCTACCAGCGGAATTCGTCAACCCAGATAATGGCACTGGAATAGTCTACAGTGTTCCATCTCACGCCCCATTCGACTGGGTCGCACTGCAGGATATCCAGCAGACAAAAACCGCAATTCAGGGTTTCAAACTAGATTTTGATGCTGTAAAAGCAATCGAACCCATTTCCATAATCACCATCGAAGGTTTTGGCAACCACCCAGCAATCGAGTTAACTGAGAGGATGCAGATCAAGAACCAAAAAGCGACGGCCAAACTTGACGAAGCTACAGAGACACTATACAAAGCAGAATACTATCAAGGCATCATGAGAACCAATACGGGACCTTTTTCTGGTCGAAAAGTGAGTGAAATCAAAGAAGAAGTCATTAACTATCTTGAAAACCAAAAGCGAGCTTTTCTATTCTATCAACCCGACCAGAAAACAGTCGTCTGTCGATGTGGTAGTGAAGTCGTTGTCGCGGTCTTGCCTGATCAGTGGTTTCTCAATTACGGCAATCCAGGATGGAAGGCAATGGCAACGAAGGCCTTAAATCAGATGCTCATTTACCCCGAGGTGTACCGCAGACTATTCGAATCCACCTTTGATTGGCTGAAACAGCGCCCAGCAGCCCGAAAACGTGGTTTAGGAACCAAGTTACCCTTTGACCGAAAATGGGTCATTGAATCGCTTTCCGATTCGACAATCTACATGGTCTTCTACCTAATTATCCATCACATCAGAACTAACCAAATCACTACCCAGCAATTGGATTTAATTTTCTTTGATTATGTCCTTTTAGGAGAGGGAGAAATTCAAAAGGTCGCTGAAAAAACAAGAATATCCGAAGAAACACTAAGGGCAATGCGATCAGAAGTCGAGTACTGGTACCCCAACGATCAACGACACACCGCTGTCGGACACATAACCAATCATCTTTCCTTCTTTATCTTCCACCATGCAGCATTATTCCCTGAACGATACTGGCCAAAGGCGATTACAATCAATGAATATGTAATTCATCAAGGTGAGAAGATGAGCAAAAGCAAGGGCAATTTCATACCCATGGCTGAAATTCCAAAACGGTACGGAGCAGATCTTTACCGTCTTTATATTAGCCAAATCGGAGATTTACAAGCTCTTGTCGATTGGAGGGAGAAAGATGTTACCACCATACAACGCCGTATTAAGCGGTTAACTAACATTCTGGAGGAAGGTGCAAAACTTCCTGAAATGCCACTAGATGAAACAAGGCTCAGCATGATGAGTCGCTGGATTCTCTCAAGAATCAACACTGCAATCCAAAGGGCAACAGAAGCATTAGAAGCGATGCACTTCCGAACTTATGCGATAGAAACGTTCTTTCAACTACTAACAAATGTCGAATTCTATTTGCGGCGGATGAAGAAAAACAGCGCCGAACGTGATGCGGTCTTGCGTTATATTGTCATTCGATGGGTGAAATTACTCACCCCAATCATGCCTCATTTAAGCGAAGAAATCTGGGAACAGTTAGGCAGTATTTCATTCGTCTCTCTTGAAGTCTGGCCAAAACCTGAGGAACAATTCATCGATGACAAAATCGAGAAAGCAATGGATGTCGTACTAAATACCATTTCAGACATCAAGGAAATCAGAAAGCTACTCAAAGGAAAGGATGTGAGGACCGTTCACATCTACATCAGCCCTGCCTGGAAATATATGGCATTGAAAAAAGTGACGAAAGCTAATGCGGCTCCCACAGTTCAGGAGTTAATGCCGATTCTAATGAAGGATGCTAAACTCAAGAAGCGTGGAAAGGAGGTCAATGAGCTAGTTCAAGCCATTGTCAAGACAGGAGGATTTTGGACCTTCGTCGATAAAGCAACGGAAACCAAGGCTATATCCGAAAACCGTGACCTAATAAAAGAAGAAACCGGATTTGAAGTGGACATTCAAGATGGTGACAAACCCACCAAGGATCCTGAGAATCGGGCACCCAAAGCGTTACCGGGCCGTCCAGCACTCTTTTTAGAGTAGCTTGTTAGGCAACGCGACGACCAAATTGTTGAGCCTGCTCTCCACTTTCATTCAAAGGGAATTCATGTTGGCATCGAGGGCACTTAGCAAAGCCACAATTCCCTATGGTTGCCGAAGGACAACTACCACAGGCCATTATGCGACCATAACTAGTGTCGAATTGAAAGCCACATTGAGGGCAAGCAACAACCGTCATCTTTGAATCAACTTCGAGGCATCCTTCCCAAACCCTGTAAAAAGGATTTCGGACAGTTATTCCTGTGCGCGAGAACAACGAATTAACAGAATAAGTTCGATAACAACGAGAACGGCAAGAACTGCTGCTAGGATGATGACTGGCATACTAATTGAAAGGAAATCTGCGGCTGGGGGAATACCAACACTGATGCCGGTAGTGATGACACCGGTATTGTAAGCCATTATTCCCACATAATCTTCGAGTGTGGAAAATACTGCTCGGATCCAAACCAGTGGAACCCCAGAATCAGCTGAAAGCTGTTGGGCAAATTCACCAGCAGCTTGAAGCTGGGCGACATCAGAGGCCAATATGAGGTCGATTGATCCATTTTGCAATGCCTGTTCAATGGCTATGAGTTCAGGACCTGAAATGAAGACGTTTTCACTTTCCATTAGTAACCCCTTCACTTGTAGACCTAGGGTTTCAGCAATGTAGGCTTCTGCAGGAAAGGTGATAATCACTTTCTTGTTGGATAGCTGATGCAAAAAGTTCTGTTCTAAAACGAAGGTTTCAAAAGCGGTGACTTCGGTGACAAACTCTGTGAAACGGCTTTCCCAATATTGCGTGTAGGTCGAGTTAAGCGAGATGCAAAGGTTACGTGTCGCATTTGCAATGGCTATTGCATTTCTGGGTAGAAGCCAGTACCCATGCAGATTTTCGTTTTGATCAGGCGGTTGACTGCTAAGAAATGATGGAGGTTGAGCGTTTTCATGTCCAAATAGCGGAAGAAGCATGGCCCCGAAGGTTTCAAAATCCAGCAAAGTGATATATGGTTTTCCGACTTGTGTCGCGAGCTCTTCTTCCCAGTCAAAATGCCCGGTTAAGACTAGCATATCTGCTGCATTGGCAGCGTCAATGACCGATTGGGTGAGTGTGAAGGCGTGCGGTTCAATCCCTTCAGGAAGCAAAATGGCCACCTCAGCCTGCACACCACCAACTTCCCGAACGATTCCAGCTAGAGGTTGTATGGAAACGGCAATACGCAGCGCAGGGGTCGATTGGGCAAAGGTGTTCGGGAAACCGCTAATTACCCCGAAGACAACCAATAGGATTCCAACAAGGGCCACCAATTGTTTTTTTCGCATAGAAATCACATTTTTAAGGGCATTATGAGAAGTTATTAACTTCTTTAGGATTTCTTATTAATCCCGAATATTAATAATCTTATTGGTATTTTTATTAACAGAAACGCCTTACGGTGATTCCATGCCCATAATTAGCATCTCAGTTAATGAACAAGACCTGCGAACACTCGACCGTCTTCAATCATCTGGAGGCTTTGCTAATCGTTCAGAGCTACTTCGTCAAGCCGTCAGGACGCTAGCCAAAGAGCTCCAAGAGGTTGAAACCATCACCGGTAAAGTATCCGCTGTGATAACCATTGTATACGGGAAGAAAGGAAAAGGCATTGAGAGTAATTTCCTTCTTCACCGCCAGGCAAGCCTCATTGACGCTTTACTTCACTCTCACACGGTAAACGGTGAGTGTATTGAAGTCGTCGTAGTGAACGGGCCGGCTAGCGAGGTGCGCGAGTTGGTGAAAACGCTGAAAGGAAACCGGAAAATCGTCACTGTGAAAGTGGCTATTATTGGAGAGTAGATAGGCGATGGTAACAACTCCTTTAATTGAAGCAGAAAATTTGGCAGTAAAATATCCTAATGGTGACCTAGCCCTTGAGGATGTCACCTTCTCAATTGACCCTTCAACCTTTATGGCCATTATTGGACCCAATGGATCAGGGAAGACCACCCTTCTCAAGACGATGCTGGGTTTGATTAAGCCTGCCGAAGGGTCGCTGCGCGTTATGGGCTTGGATACGAGGAAAGAATACCAGAAAATCCGACGCATGGTTAGGTACCTGCCACAGCGTGACGAAATTGAAGCAACAGTCCCGGTGAAGGTTAAAGACATTGTATTGATGGGGCGCCTTCTGAAGAAGCCGCCATTACGTATGGCTTCCAGGAAAGATGTGGATTTTGCTAAAGATGCATTACGACGTGTCGATTTATTAGATCTTTGGGACCATCCGTTTCCAGAATTGTCAGGGGGACAACGCCAACGGGTTTTAGTGGCACGAGCTTTGGCCGCAGAAGGTCAAATAATGATGCTTGATGAACCGATGTCAGGAGCAGATCATGATAGTCAGGTGAAAATCGTTGAAGCACTCCAAGAGTACTACAATGAAAGCCAAGTCAACATTATCATGGTGACCCATGATCTGAACCCTATCCACACTGTAGTAAAAGACGTGCTCATGTTGAACCGTAGGGTCATGGGAATTGGACACCCCTGCGCAGTCATGGACCTTGAGCTCTTGAAGCAGGTCTATGGACCCACGGCGAAGATTGTCGAATTGGCAGGCCACAAATACTGCATAACAGGAGATTCGGGGTTCGACCGCCATGATCATTGATGCCCTAAACCTCATTCTGACCTCACCAATTATTCAACGTGCAATAATTGCATCAATTCTTGTATCGATAATTGCGGCGACAGCGGGGACATTCGTGGTGTTCCGTGGATTATCGTTTCTCACCGCAGGTGTTGCCCATGCTGCATTGGGAGGTGTGGCATTAGCGTTGTTTCTGCAAGCCACAGCCATTGCACCTTGGTTTGATCCTATTTTAGGAGCTGTCATCTTTGCTGTCTTTGTCGCTGTACTGACGGCTTATGCTGGTGAACGAGGGGTTGCTCAAAAAATGGAAGTGGCCGTGGGAGTCTCCTTTGCTCTTTCGATGAGCATCGCTGTGTTTTTGATGTACTACTTACCACCTACACTAGTACCCGTCATCTGGGGGTATTTGATCGGAGACATTCTTCTTCTCGATAACTTGGATATCATCCTCTTACTGGGAGTCGCCCTATCCCTTGTGACCCTGTTCATCCTCTTCAAGAAAGAATTTGTATACCTTAGTATCGATATGGAAGGGTCAACCGCGCATGGTATGAACGCACGAGCTTACAACTATCTTCTCTTGATATTCGCCGCCATCGCCATTGCCCTCACCATTAAGGCAGTGGGAGCAATCCTTGTTTATGCCATTCTCATTGCGCCTGCTGCCGCTTCAAATGAGGTGATGAAGACCGTCAACAACGTCATCATTGGCACCTTTGTCATCGCGCTTTTAGCGATGTTTCTTGGGCTAGCCGGTTCTTTTGTCATCAGTGCCTCACCCAGCGCAATTGCGGGAATTATCGCGGCCCTCTCCTATATCATTGCAATTCAAGTGAAACGATACATACGGTCAAAATAGATACACTGAATTAAACTCCGCAACGGTGGTTCACGTATAAAATCGGTTTTACCATGTTTAATAAATCGTGCTGCCTGTTGTTTCTCTGGAGAGATGAGTCCATGTCATCGAATACCGATTACGCCCAGGGAGTAGTCTTAATCAACGGCCATGCATATCCAGCTAGAGAGGTGCTGCAGGCATTAGAACGTCAAGCTATGACGTCCTTACGGGCGGTTGGCGACGAACTCTGGATTGGCAAAGAGCGGGTCCGCCCAATTGGGAAAACAACCCCTGAACAAGCTATGAAACTTACTTGTTATGGTAGCCTTGCATTTTGTTGTGACCTGAACCGCGAGTGTCATCTAAGAGATCAAGCCATTGAATTGCTGGGAATCTCAAAGGAGGAGTACAGAGCAATCCAAAGAGACTGCCACCAGCAGTTCCTACGGTATGGAGAGCGCCGGTGGCCACAGGAGCAGTACGGGATTTCAGATTCCGAGTATTCCCGTTCTTATTCAGGTTCGGATGATCTCTCCGAGCACGAATCATTTGAATCCTGGCGAGAAAGAACAAATTCAGGACGATATGGCACGAGTCGAGATGCGATCCAATCCTCTAGTTCTGGAAAAGTGGATTTAGGCGGGTTGTTCGCAGCGCCTGAAGAGTACAGTTCCAAGTCATTGACAGATCCAGATCCCTTTACCCCTACCTCCTCTCGTGGAACTCACGAGTCCAGCGGATTTTCATCGGATGGATGGTATTCTTCAGGTGGAAGTGAAACGGCTTCAACCCACTCATCTCCAACCGGATTTTGCATCTTTTGTGGTCAAGATTTACGAGAGGATAGTGAGTTCTGTAGTCGTTGTGGACGCAGCCAAAGATAGGCAGCGTGGAAGCCGGATATAGATTTCAAATGGAGTTCTGATGTCACCAAGCAGATCTGTTAGCCCTTCTTGGCTAATTTCCGCAGGGTATCGATTTGCTTCGTGAGTTTATTGAGGTCCTTTTTCCAGCGTTGAATCTTCTCCATGTCGGCTTCAGTTTTAGCGCCGTTAACGGCTTCAAAGTCAGTTATACGACGTTCAAGTTCAAGAGCACGGCTGCTTAGCCCTGCAATACGCGCATGAACTTCGGGCGTGGGAGAAACAATTTCTAGTAAGGTTTTGACAGTGACCCGAATTTCTTCAAGAACCGTGGCTAGCTGAGTCATTGTTTGACGAATCGAAGAGAGGCTCTCGCTAACGAGTGTGCTGGATTCCTCTGTGGGTCCTTTTCGGCGAATGAGGAAAAGACGTACCTTTGAGAGGATATCAAAGTAAAGTTGGACCAATGGTTCTTCATCACGGAACCAGGCTGTGAGGGGATTCCATTTCGAAACCAGTTCATAGAGCTTTTCTAACTCTTGACCAAGCTCCTGTGTCTCGGCGCTATTATCAGCTTGAATGACGGCCTTCAATTGTGGAATAAGGGAAATAATTTCAGCCTTAGCCTTGACTTCTTGGGCTGTGGCGATATCAGAACCCATAAGTTGCCGATACAGTTCTTCGAGCCGCTGAACAGTTTCGATTTCACTCACGCCGTTATCAAATCCTCAACTTAGTCTGATTCAATTGTAGGTGCAATGAGCTAGTATCCAAGACCTAACCTGATCTCCCGCAGGGATTGATAACCTGAAGGGTATCCGAGCATCGAATAGAGCGATGCGATATCCGCAGCATCGGCCAGAGCTTTCGCCCGTCCATATTCGGTCTCGTCTTCTAACACCCAATGGGTCATTGAGAATTCGACCCCGAGCTTCGTCAATGAACTAATGAAAGATAGGCTTTCGATGTAATCGTTGAAGTCTTTGGAACCTGGATCGGGTAGAATTGGAGTCCAGGGAAAGACCTCAATGGCGATATTCTTACTTATTTTTGCAATGGTGTCGAGGTCCAACCCTAGATTGGTTCTTGTTCCAGCAACATATCCGCTCTCAGAGTCAATTGGATAGGTAGAGATTACCTTCAGGTCTGGCTGGACTTCCTTTGCTGCTGTGACCAGTTGTTGAACCATCCCCGATATTTTAGCTACCCGCCATTCAATCCATTGATTATAGAGCGCAGGATTAGCTGACTGATCAGCGATTTGGAAGGTGTGTCGTAAATCAGCATATTCACTGAATTCATTTCGACATTCATTGCAGTAACAGTAACTCGCATGAGAATACCCAAGGTTACCTAAGAAGAGGGTTTCAATTGGGTTTTCAGCCACTTCTTTGATGACCGTAGCCATGTGTTGGATGAAAGGTGGTTTATTGGGGCAGACAAAGTTGTTTAATGGTTGGCCATCAGCAGTGAAGGTCTTAAATTCTTGGTCAGCAGCGAAGAAGGCGTCAGCAAAGACGTTTAGGTATGCGCCTGCGGGGATTCCCACGGCATCTGTTGTGTCGATGAATTCGTCAAAGAAGGTGGGATATTCTTCATCCGCTGGTGCTGCTTTACTGGAATAAAATACACGTCCCGACATATCCTTTGCAACGGCAACAACGTATTCGAGGTATCCACCATAGCTTGCAAAGAAATCATCAAGGCTAGTTTTTAGTCCGCGAGGGTCCACAATGAGTGAAACCCCCCGGGTTAGGAGGTCCCGTATCTCCACAGTTTCCACCTACAAGAGTAACTATACCAACTGTGGATAAAAGCCTGAATAAAGTTATGGTCAATTAGCCGAAAAAGGTATCCAGCCTACGCATTCCTATAGTATCCAACCATTCAATGCCTAAGGCATCAAGGACCTGTTCAAAGGTACTCTTCACCAGGTCTTTGTATTTTGATACATCAATATCTTGGACGGTAGCCTGCTCAACAGGCTTCACGCCGTCGGTCGTTTTGACAAAAGCGATGATGTCTCCAGCTGTCACTTCTTTTCCGGCTTTTTGGAGCTGCGTAGCTGCCTTAACATGTTGGGGAGTAGTTTTGGTGTAGGCGCTGAGATTCTTCGTTAGTTGGACTCGAATTGCTAGATCTTCCACATCAAATTCTCGGCGATCCAGCATCGTTAACTTATCCCGGGCAAGTTGAAGGATCCGTTTTTTCGCAGAGGTGAAACCATCAGGGTCACGAACCTGACTTAGGATATCTATCATCTCCATAAATGCCTCCTGTAAAAATAGAGGCGTATTCCGTTTCTTACCCGTCAAGCCCTTAATGTCAACTTGACCGTCCTTTGACACACCCAAATAATTCTTCTTTCGACTAGACAATGCAACAAACCGGTACTCCTTTTCAATGTCCAACTCCACTCGTAATTTCTTTTCACTATAATCGATGAGTTGCCTCAACTGATCCTTGGTGGGATTATCTAAAAACAGGCTATCTGTATCTCCATAAATCACCGTAGCTCCTATCTCCTCAGCCTTTTCGATTGTCTGGGTAATTGCGTAACGACCAAGAGCTGTTACACTATTACCCGACCAGCATGCTTTCCCATTTCGTCTAACATAAACAAGATGATTCTTAACATCGACACAATAGACCATTCCATCATACTCAACCCAGGATCTATGATCGATCCCCTTATTCTGCATTGGTTGTAGCATTTGATATGAAATGTAAATACTATTGAAGTTTTTAGAATTAGTAATTGTAGAGGCATATCCCATTTTTAGTACAAGTTCTTGAAAGTTATCAGCCAAGGCTTTTGACGCAGTGCCATAGCATCTCCCTCTCCAACCATCTCCGAGCATCATGGATTCGAATAGAATTCGTAATTGTCGTGGAGACAGATTTAGCAAATCTCTTGGAATATACTTATCATAACTCTGATGAAATTGTTCAAGATATGAATATAGTTGTTTATTATGGACTGTCAGATTTTTTCCGTAATCCTTAAAATCAAATGGCAGCCTCGCTAACCATTTCTTGATTTTCGCTCTTTTTTCAACATTTGATTGCGTGATTATAACTTTGTATTCTTGCGAATTTCCTCCAGTAGAACAACCCTCGGCTAGCCAGATGCCAAAAAACCTTAGCCAATCATCCATCGAGATTCTGATTGGTTTTTCTACAACTTCCTCGAATTGATGTTCAGATTCAACAATTCGCCCCTTTCTATCTCGCGTATTAATTTTTATTCCGGCAAGTTTCTTTTTCATCACAGGAGGAAGAATAAACCACTCTTGCTCCTTGCCCGTCCATTCAGCATTTCTTTTATATTTCACATATCGTGGCATATCTAAAGGAGTTCTAAAGCCCCATCTGATAACCTGCTTGTAATTATTTTTCCCCCGCCATCCAATATACATTCTATGGTTAGGTGTTACCAACAAATCGATGTTACTACTGACTTGAGAAAACATAGTTCCTGAATAGTATTCTGCAATATGCTTTTGCGGTTGCTCATAAACTAATTCACCACGTTTTCCTAGTGTGGCAACTTTTTCATTCGGAAGTAAATCCTTAAACAATTTCCATCCATTTTCTGTCAAAATCTCAGTATCATCTGAATAACATTCAGCTGCAGGGGCACAATATAAGGGAAAATGACTGGCGCCTAGCACGCCATACTGCGCATTCAAAAATACTTTGAGTGCTTGCTCGACTACGCTGAACCAGCTTCTTTGTTCAGGGGGGAGTGTTTTGTCCTTTGCTCTTAATTTGAAGTGCTCAACACGAACATCACGTATTAGCCCAATGATAAGACTGGTAATTCCTTGCCTGCGAGTGCAAACCCAATGGGGTGTGCCAGGAACCAGATTGCCTTTGCATTCAGGATGATCGCAGCGTACAGTTTCGTAGCTGAGGTTGTATGCTTTCATGATACTGGGATAGAGTGAGGCAAAGTCAACAAGGGTGACATTGAAGTGGACGCCTTCTTTGGGTTCGACGACGATGGCGCCCATGTATTTTTTGCCTTTGATGATGGCTTCGGTGACGGCTTCGCCTTTCAAGCTTGCGATTTCGTCTTGGCGTGGGATGAGGTAGTTGCGTTGTCGGTGGGCGTAGTAGAGGAGGCTGCGAATCCAGTTGGATACGGCGGTGCGGGTGAGGTCGTGCATGCCTTGATGGGATATTCGCATGAGCAGGAGGATGAGGCTCATGATGAGGTCATCATCAAACGTTGAGAGGCGCATGGTTAGGCTTGCATCTTGCCAATTGTATTGAGCGAGTAAGTGGGCAGGGATTTTATTAATCTCGTCGGGGAGTGGTAACTTTCCTTCTCCGAGGAGGGCTTGGCTGACCGTTTCAAGGCGAACTTCGCTGTACCGATTCCGAAAGGCATAGATTTGAATGGACCGATTATGAAGGAATCGATAGAGGTCGATGTGGACGCCATATTCGAGTTCTGCTTCGGGATTGCCGCGGAAGCCACCTCGTAAGCGAACAGGATTGTCAGCAGGGGGGATACCGAGTTTCTTTGCTCGATTGACAAGGTATCGAAGGTCAAAGTTATCCCCATTGAAGGTCAATAGAATTGGGGTACGCCATAGAATTCGAAAGACCGTTTCAACGAGGGATTTTTCATTATCAAATTTCTCGACGGTCACGGTGTCGGGAAGATTCCTTGCTTCACGTCCCTGCGAGCCTTGCTCCAGCAGTAATACTCTACCAACACCTGTATCATCCACGACTGCTACGGAAATGATTGGTTGTGGCGCTTGCTCCGGATCAGGTATTCGATCGATGAATTCCGATTCTACTTCGATATCAATAGCAAGTCGAGGTAACGACGAGGCAGGAGTCAGAAAAAGGGGAAGATACTCTTCAATGAGCTTAGAGAGCTCCTTGTCGTCTTTGAATAATCCACGAATCTTGGTGGCGTCTTCAGTCGAAAATTCCTGAGGAACGGAAACTAGTCGACCCTTTTGAACCTGATACAGAAGGCCTGGTGTCAGGGCTCGGTCCATTGTATAGCATTGCGTGTACCGGATGTCTGCCTCCCAGGCATGGTCTCTTCCAATTTTTTCTCGGATGGAGTCAGGGCGTCCACCAATTGCTAAAGGATCTTTTGCAATGATGATGGTGTATTGTTCCTCTGAATCGTGTAATAAATTATATTTGAGCCCCTCCTCGAATTTCAGGAATCCCGAGTGGCCAACAACATCATTTTGTTGTGAGAGATCCTCTTGGGATAAATCCGTTAGGCAATATGGTTGATGTCCGGTGTTATCCACCCACTCATAGATTTGGCTTTTAGTAATATCATAGAGTTTGAGTTTGGCAGCCCCTACGCTTCCTTGATAGTCAATGTTGATTAGAACACCTGGAGGTCCCGACTCTGGGGTATGGGGATATTCGGACGGGCGAATGGGCTGATCTTTGCTTTGGGCAATGATCTGGGTTAATAGTGAGAGCCGATTCTTCTTTGGCTTCGACTGTTCCTTTGTTTTGGGATTTGGTTCTGATGAGCCCATCCATGAGGACAGATTTGATGGCACGTAATATCGCTTCCGCACCGATTAAGAACCATCCCACTTTTTAGCCTTTAGCCCCCTGTTAGAATGAGCATATTAGTGGAGAGTTGATGATGCCATCTCGTTCCTTTCCAGTGAAAGAGCTTATTGTTGCCCGATTTGATGCCGGTGAAGATCTTTACCAAAACATCAAGCAAGTAGTTGTGAACCATGCGGTTAAGGCTGGGATGTTCATGGTAATAGGAGCCGTTGACCGAGCCAAATATGGCTTCTATCATCCCGTGAAGAAGGCATATACTAATCTGAGTTGGGAACCCACCTCAGATTCATCACTTGCCCTTGAAATTGTGAACTGTACTGGAAACGTTGCACTCCTTGATGATGATGTGGTTATCCATGCACATATCACTTTCACCGGTGAGTGTGGAGAAATTATGGGTGGACATTTACTTGAAGGTTGCCGTGTTAACCCAACAGCTGAGTTAACTCTTCTGAAAGCTGAGGGAGTTTTGAGGCGTAAGCGAAATAACGAGTTGAATCTGGCCTTACTTTCGATTTAATAACGGTTAGGGTGGTCTTAGGAGCCGTCACGAAAGACATTAAATTGTCAATAGACTATCTAACTTGAGCGAGGTGTGATGGACCTTGGCTTCGGCACAGACTCCAGCAGGGTTAACTATCTCCATTAAGGAACATGAACATACTCGATTAACGGCGGATAACACCATTTCTCGATTCGATCCCCGCGGCCAAGTGATTGTGAAGAACAATTCTCGGAAACACGCGGTGTGGGATGCAGAACTGGAACTCAATCGACAAAATCGCACTACTCTTGGAGCAGATACACTTGATATCGGACGACTAAATCCGATGACCGAATGGGAGAAAGACTTTATCGTCAAAGAAATTGAATCGCCCATGCTGCTCCTCTCAGAATCACTCGACACCTTTTATGAACGGGTGGGTGTGAATAACGCGTTAGTGTATGAGTATAAGATGCCCGTTGAAATCAGCCTGAACCTTCGAAACCATTCAGGAGCAAGAATTAATGACATTGTAGTGACCAAAGAGATTCCCCCAATTTTTCGGGATATTAAGATTCAACAGTCACAAATAGGCAAGGCGGAGTACGATTCGAAAGCTGGTCAAATCGTGTGGCAAATCAAAGAATTACCTTCGGAAGGTGTTGCCATTCAACGGATTCGCGCAACTATAACAGCCGAAGATACGGAGCCAAAATCGGGTGGAAAAGTACGTGCCACCTACCGGATAGCTGATGTCGTTCGGAGCACACTTAATCCTACACTCCATGGGTCAACAGAAACTGAAGTGAGCGTCGAGAAGGAGGAGAATCCTTTGAGAGTGGGATTTTGGCGATGTAAAGCTACGCTGACCAACACCAGTGAATTTCCTCTTCGCCTTAAACGGGTTCAAGTGGTTTTGACGGCTCCAGAAAACGAGTTATTATATGAAGGATCCCCTGATCTCCGCCTGGACCCAGGCGAAGTCTGGGGACATGAACTTGAAGTTCGCGCTGAGCAACCCGAATTTGATGTCATTGCCCTCTCCACCGTCGAGGCACCCTTACACCAAGAAATTATCGGAACCATTGAAAAAGCTGAGAATATATTTCCGGTGCTTCGTATTGAAGGAAAGAAACGAGTTGAACCGCTTGAGTTACTGGCATGGGAGCCTGCACCTGTAGCCATCACTCTACAAGGAAGAAACACAGGAACCATAGACTGTGACGAAATCACATTCATCGACTCCCTTCCACCTGGCTTCGAGCCTCCAGATAACACCCAAATTCGAGTGCGGATTGCCGACAAACCAGTGACTCGTACCCTCAAGGTCGATATTCGTCCCAAAGACCGCGATCCAAAGTTACCCCATACTCTCCAGATTCTGCTTCATGACCTGATAGAAAATCACTCACCAATTAAACCTGGTGACACAGTGACCGTCAACTACATCTCAATTGCCCGAACACCGAAGCCAAACCAAGAGCACCGACTTCCCGTAACAATCGAAGCCAACACCTATCCCCCAGGACCCAAGGCTACTACTGAGGTACCCGAATCAATGGCACCTCTTATCAAGGTTCGATCGGTGGTTCGAAAACTCCGCAAGACTAGAACGGTCGCTCCAACGACCGAAGCAGGTGAACTGCTAGTTACAGTTACCTTTGTCAATGATGGAGAAACAAGTTTACAGGATCCAGAGCTGCAAGATTTAATTCCCCCAAACTTCGAATATGTTGGTGTTCCATCAGGAACACCTGAACCTGCTCTCCGTGACACGATGAATGGTACGGTAGTTACCTGGGCATTGCCGACCATGATGAGTCGAGAAAGCTTCGTGGGAAAATACAAGTACAAGCCTAAAGCCTAGCAGGGTTAATAATACCAGGTTTTGATTTTTGGTTCAATTAAGGCCCGTTGCATGTCATCAGTTGAGGCAAGACAGACATCAGTAAGCGGACAGGTTCCTTGACAGGAGGCAGCCAACAATTGCTCGACCACAAAGCAGTCCATCGTGCATCCTGTGACACAGATTGGATTAACTGTAAGACAACATTGGCGACCGAAATGCCAGAAAAAATCATCGAGCTCAAGCACAGAGCGCTTAGCGTATTGGCCAACTAGCGAGTATGCGTCTGCGATTGTTGAGCGTAGAACTACATCGGTATCCGATGAAACCGGTTTCTGCATTCGAAGCTGATGAGCAAGGTTTAGTGACACAGAAACGATGCCCACCCGAAGTGCAATTCGGGTCAGATGATTATCCACCGGAATTCGAACTAAATCCAGATCAATTACCGACCAAAGATCACGGCGAAGAAGGAATTTTAGTAACAGATAGCTTTTCTTGTGAGCAGGATCCTGGTACGCTTTGAACTGAGTCAGTAATTGTAACAGCCCTGCTCTATTCGTCTCAGGGTCAGGCGTTACCCGATTCTTTGCGTGTTCTATTAAGAAGAGGGTTGACCCCGCATAATTCTCTAAGAGTAGTTTTGCGCAGTTTCGGAGTAATGTAGCCCGTTCTTGAGGATCTCTAATTGTAACGCGTTTAGGAGACATGACGGTGTACCAGTCTCTTACCGTGGCCGTCGTAATTTGAGCCATGGAAGAAGGGTGAAAAAACCGCGGGTTTTCTGTGAATTTTCGTAGGCTCAAATGCCATAAGAGGTCAGCGCCTTGAAAATAATTACCTTCTACGGTTCCTTCAAAGCTTTGGTTCGGAGGGCTAGTACGGTGATCTATTCCCGTGACGAAAAAGAAGAAATTAGCAACATCTGTAGGGTCATATTTTTGTGATGGAAAAAGGCGAGGATCCAAGAAGTCTTCGGTTTGGGGCTGTAATTGTTCTAAAAGGTGACCCAGTTTCTGACTTTGACCTTCTGAAATTGTCACTGAATTATTCACAGAAAATGGCATACCATTCCTTCTACAAATAGGAAGGAATAAAAGTCTTGGTCAGAAAAAACAGCAGTGAAGAGTGATGTCTGAATTCAGAGAAGCCCAAATGGATGATGTCTTCCGACAAATGACTGAAATCCTCGAAAGAACGTTAAACCGAATCAGTGAAGTCGAGCAGCATATCTCAAAGGATCTGGAGAGTATTCGCCGGCAACTAGATGCTGTAGGTGTGCTCAAAGATAACATCGCAAATCTAAACAATCGCATCGACTCACTAAGCAAGAAACTCACAGAGCTAAGCAAGTCAGAACCCCAAGAACTCAACCGCATGATGATGCGAGCTATTAGTGAGTTGGACAAACGAATGCAGATGTTTACAATTACTGAGGTCCTCTCACGCCTTGAAACAGGACAAGGATTTACTCCACGGACTATAATCAATTCACCCTCACCAAGAACATTAGAGACCAAAGAACCAGCGCCAGTTACTACTCCATCTAAAGCCACAGAAGCAGCAACTAGCCCCCAACCAGCCGCGGATGCGTATGCCGAAACTAGCGGCACAGACCAACCCTGGCGCGAAAAAATGCGTGAGAAGTATGGTTTGAAGAAGAAACCCGGAAAGGTCTAGTGGCATTATTTCTTTTGTAGCTCAAGATAGCGCCGGACAAGACGTTCAATGCGTAAGCAGTATAAAGCGTCTTGTGCAGCTTGTAAAGTTTCAGTAAGTAATTCTAAGGCTTGTGCATCTGCAGAAGAGGTTCTTAAATCACCGAGTGATTCAAAGCCTTGTGCAATAGTAGCTGCAAGCTGGGAATAGTGGGTAACACTACTGCGTCGTTGTTCGCGGAGATTTGACAAGAGCTCCTGAAATTGTGGCTCAATTGTTTCTAAGCGGGCTTTGACGAGTTGATCAATGTGATTGATTGTTTCCTTAAGGTTAGACACTTCTTGAGTAAGGGTACCCAATCTAGTGAAAAGATTGTTGAATGCTTGGGTCACAAAGGGAATAAGGGATTCATCACCTGCAGCAGGTTGGTCTGAAGGAGGTGCAGGTGGAGGTGGAGGTTGTTCAGTCATATGTGTATACACCTTTTTTATTTTCCTTGTTTCCTCGAAGCCTCGAATTCTTTTACTGCTTGGAGGACATCATCAAGATTAATGCGATTCGTCAATTCATCGACGATTTCAATAATAACTCGAATAGCTTCTTCAATATCCTTGAGGTTGCTGAGTTCTTTGGCTCGTTCCACCTCGGCAAGAAGCTGGGTTTCGACCAGTTGACGTTGTTCGCGGAAAGTGGTTACATCACGGTGAATCTCTTCTGCAGCCATATTTGCTTGTTTCGCTGTTTGCTCCATCTGTGCTGAAAGATTTTGTCCAAGCTGCTCAATTGATGATTGAGTAGCTTTGAGTTGTTCCCCGAGTTCATCAAGCCCCTTTTCGACTTTTGCAATGGCTTCTTTCACGGTAACAGTGTCCGTCATAGTCTTTCCTTCTTTACATTTTTGCGGCGCCTAGCCAACTACTGTAGAGTGGATATTCAAGGTCATAAACCTTGACAGTTAGGTGAGGAATATGGGATTTGATATCCGTTTCTAAGCGGGTCGCTAGACCGGGTATCATGGACCCTCCGCCTGCGAAGACGATATTTGAGGCTAGTTCAGCGCGCACTGTAGGATCTACTCCTTGTAATACATCTATAACTGCCTCAGTTAAGCCTTTGTCTCCAACTCCAAGAAGTGTCGGTTGAAACAATACCTCTGGGGCTTGCCAAGGAAGAGGACCAAGTGGTAGGTTAACCCCTTTAAAGGCGAAATCGATGTTATCTTCGAAGACATCGTCTACGGCCATAGGAAATACTTGACAATGTGATTGTTTAATGGAGCGTATTGCACTTCCATTTGTTGCAAGCCGATTGTAGTATGAGGTAAGCTCAGCCGGTGATGTCTCGACTTTGTGGAGGAGGAGTTTTCGGATTTCTGCGGATACGAAGAAACTACCGGTAACCAATGGAAGAATCTCCTCTTCCAATAGAAATCCCCGATAAATCGGAGTGACAAACGTGATTGTATATCCGATATCGACTATCAGTCCGGTTTTTCGTCCCCAGCAGCCCCATGTCAAGATTTGTTGAATCGCAGCCTCAACATGTAGGCACCCGAGCGCTTCTTGCAACTCCTTACATATCGCGGTTACCTGTTCGGTTTTTACCTGAGGAAATAGCAATAGTGTTAGTTGGAGTTTCTCGCGCTGCTTGTTCATCATGGGGAACTGCTCTAATGCGAGATTACATAGGTGAATCAGCTGAGATGTATCTTGGGGGAGTAACCCATTTTCGAGAGGAAACACCCAAGCGCGGCGCCCTGGATCAAAATCGCTGAATATCGACCTATCATTGCCTGGTTTGGGATTCTTGAAAGCAGCAGGAATGACTATGGGCTCCGGTTGCTCGGAGAACCCACATTTCATGTAGCCACTACCCAGGTCAATGATGAGGTTGGCTTGGGTATCTTTCACAAGTGAAGTGTTGGAAGCATGTTTGAAAACAGTTTCTATTCCCAAGGCATGATTGACGGCTTTATGTGAATAATTTGACAAATAGAACCTAGAGAAGCTTAAGTCTAGCGTAGATTAGCCCTTTTCAGGTGACCTGTGCAGGGCTGCAGCACCCGACCAGGCATTCGTCAATGCATCCTCTAATGCGTAGCAATTGACGGGGAGGTGGGGTAGACGCTTTTTCAATTCATGTTCAAACCGCTCTCGAAGCCCAAGAAACAGTGATCCGCCCCCACTAAGAATTATATCATTTGATAATTCCCGGCGAATAGTGATATCCGCCTGTTCAATTGAATCAACTACTGCATCGATGAGCCCTTTGTCACCAATCCCAATGAGTGATGGATCGAAGAGAACTTCTGTCGCTTTCCATGGGACTTCCCCCAAAGAGACATTGATGTCCTTCCGCCGGTATTGCCATTCTCTCGGGACCTTTTTGTCGCGGGGATTTGGGCGGACTTGACAGAAGTTCCGTTTGATGTATTCTATTGCTTTCATGTCAGTGGCGATTTTTGCATAATCCGAATATTTCGTAGATTCTTTCGCTTTTTCCTCGAACATTCGGCGTAACGCTGCTGTGACATAGAGACTTCCCGCAGCCGTATCTTCAACAAGCTCTCTCAACAAAAAGCCTTGGTATATAGGCGTGGCTATTGAAATTGTATGACCAATATCAATAACCATTCCCGTGTGCTTTCCAAGGAACAAGAGGGTGAGTACTTGTTGATAGGCTGCAAGAAGCTTCCGACAGCCGAGATCCTCCCTGAGTTTATCACACACATCATAGATGCGGTTCTGATCAACTGTGGAGAAAACAAGGAGTTGAAGCTCTGTTGCTACCCGTTGGTATCCCCCAATTGCCATCCGGTCAAAGACATCAAGCATCAATGGTTTCAACACTTCGCTATCGGGAAGGTTTCCATTTTCCATGGGAAAGAATTTCCTTAAACGTGTGGGATCAAGCATAAGGAGATACGAATCGCCTTGGGAAGCCCTTTCGCTTCTGAGATAAGCAGGCATGATATGGGGTGTGGTTTGTTGAGGATAGCCATACTTGAGAAATCCTGTTCCTAAATCGACAATTAGCGGATTGTTCATGGCTTTTCAGAACTCCTCGACAAGTTAAACACATTAAGGCTGTGTGAGTAGTGTGGAGTAAGAGAAAGTAGGTTCAATGAAATTAAATGTAACTTGGGGACATTCGACCTGTAGTATCTGAGTTAGCCTACTCATTCCAGGGATTTCGGTGGTAAGCTGAGGCACGGCAACGAGTTTGATTTTGAGTTGACTCGCCTGCGTTGCCAGCTCATGAGTGATATGACCAGTAAGATATGTGTCATATCCCTGCACCCAAGCGAGATGTAGCCACTCAGGAGTTATCCCTTTTCCACTAACGATTACCAACCGTTCCACTTCGTCGTCCAGATTTCCCACATAATCTATTGACGGAACTTTCAGCCGCTTAGACACATATTGGATAAAGGTTTTCAAATTTGTCTCTTCAGGAACGCTGCAGGTACGTCCAAGAGGATAATTACCACCTAGAAGCGGAACCCGAAACACATCATTGACCTTGAAGCCGAGAGTATACGCCAAGACATCATTCATGCCCCCCTCTACCATAGCCCAGTTGTAATGGGCGATGTAGACGGTGATCTTCCGCTTCAATAAATGCTCAAGTAGGAGTTGAGGTAATCCTGTGAAACTACGTATAATGGATACAAAGGGAGATCTATGCGCAATTAAGAGACTGGCTTTATGCTCACCTGCTCGAACGATTACAGGCAATGTGATGTCTACACAAACGTCTACAGCAGACACACGAATGCGTTTCTGCTTTGCTTCATCACTCACCCCAAGAAATACACCATCAATATCATTTTCTGGTACATACATTGCTGGTGCAAGTTTACGCACTTGTGAGATAACCTCCCATAATGTCGTCATGAATACCCAACCGATGCGATAGTTGCACCCATGAGATGCTATCTATATTTTTAGTCTTTTGTGGGGTGACTAAAACCAAAACTTGAAAGGTTTTATAATTCACCTTTGCCAGGCAACGCGAGGAGAAGCAGGACCGTGTCGACGAAAACTTCCAAAACTGAAATTAGTCGTGAAGAGGCGGCGGCTGAAGTTCTTTGTATTTGGGAAGAGCAGTCACAATCACTACGTGCCGCGATGAACCAACTAGCCAAGGACTGGCAAATAAGCGACTGGAAAATTCGGACCGCTATTCACAGTCTTGTATTCGAAACGGTTCGACGGCTCAATACACTGGATTTCCTTCTTAACCAAGTACTTGAAAAGAGCCAAATTATTGACTTAGATCCAATTATTCGGAATACATTACGTGTTGCCACATACCTTATTCAATTTGCTGAGGTTCCACCTGCTCTTGCTACGAATGAGGCTGTGACCATCATCAAGTTACGAAAGAATAAACGTCTCGCTGGGCTCGTAAACGCGGTTTTGCGCAAGATCCAACGAATTGATTCCGAAAATATTAACAAATCCTTTCAGGAGCAAGGCCTTCCAGAACTGAAGTATTCAGTACCGCGTTGGCTATTTGATTATGTCAACAAGGTTTTCGAACCAGATGAAGCACAGGCATTTTTTTCTGCCATTTTACAAAACCCGTCAGTAATAATTCGTGTGAATACGCTGAAACAATCAATCGAGGAAACCATCAATGAGCTTGAAAGAGCCGAGTTCCTATGCACCTCCATTCCAGAGCTCTCAGAAGCTTTCAAAATACAACGAGGGGAAAAGCCAGTTAGTCAAACAGAAGCCTATGAACAGAATGCAATATATCTTCAGAGTTTAGCCAGTATCCTCGTATCTCGGATTCTAAATCCCAATCCTCATGAAATCGTTGTCGATATATGCGCCGCCCCTGGAAGTAAGACATCTCACCTTGCCCAACTTATGAACAACACAGGAAATATATTAGCAATCGATAATATGTCTAACCGCGTTCAGAAGTTGAAACGCAATTTACTTCGATTGGGAGTTCAAAATACCCACGTGATTTTTGCTAATAGTTTCAATCTTCCTTTTCGAAATAGCTTCCAAGCGAATGCTGTGTTGGTCGATCCTCCTTGTAGTAACACCGGAGTTATTCAAACCCGCCCTGAAACAAAATGGATCATGACCCCCGACAAGGTTCGGCACCTTACTGAAATCCAATCCAAGCTGTTGGAGGTAGGGAGTCGACTGGTTGAACCAGACGGACATGTTGTTTATTCCACTTGCTCCATTACCCTCGATGAAAACGAGCATTTGATATGCAATTTCCTTGACGCTCATCCCTCCTTTGAATTGGTTCCAACTGAACCTCACCTAGGCTCCGAAGCATTTGAGGGCCTAACTGCGTGTCAGAGATTGTTTCCTCATCGGGATAACACTGAAGGCTTTTTTATCGCAAAAATAAAACGAACTGAGACAATTAATGGTGACCGGGCTGTGGCCGATTAAATGAAAATAGGCCACATAGACATATGCTTAGGTAGGGTCAGCTGTCGGAAAGGTTTGCCTTTACTTGCTTCATTGATAATTTTCGCTAAGGCTGAAGGAGTAAGTGATTCAACCGTTGTATTTTTTGTTACTGATTTCTCACGAATAGTGACAGGTAATTTAGCGGCCTTCATTTCTTTGTCTCCGATTACGGCGACAAAGGGTACCCATTGTTGTCCCGCATTACGAACCTTCCACCCCACGGTTTTTCCTCGATCATCAATTACCGCACGCACGTTGTGAGCACGTAATTTATCTGCAGTTTTTTCTGCATGTTCTTTGTGTCGATCCGCAACTGGTATAACGAGTACTTGTACTGGTGAAAGCCAGACTGGAAGCATTGGAAGGTGGCCTTCTTGTTGGCGTTTGGCAGCGCTCTCTAGAAGTCCATAAATGAGTCGTTCTAGGCTACCGATACTGGTATGAACGATGATGCAGCCTACCTCTTCACCCGCCTCATTGGTGTAGGTGATACCATAACGTTCTGCATCGCTAACGTCAAGCTGGACAGTACTCAATTGCCCTGAGCCTTCTGCTGCATCAACAAATTGGAATTCGTTTTTCACGTTCCAGTAGTGGCTCATCTCAGGAAGAAGTTCAACTAGGATTGGACGTTTCAAGTCCTCTGCAAGACTCAGTAAGAGATCCTTAGTCTGGTCATAAAATTCTTCGACGACACGGAAGACGAGGATGTAGTTGATTCCAAGACCACGAATTAGAATATCATAGTTTTTCGTGATCATGGCAAAGTCCTCTTTGCCTTGTTCATAATTGGCACAGAAACAATGAATGTCAGGCATCGTGAAGGCTCGAAGGCGTCGGAGTCCCACGCATTCACCTCGCTTCTCTAGCCGAAACGAAGGTGATAATTCAAAGACCCGAATGGGGAGCTGTCGTTGAGACATCTGTACGTTTTTCATTGTGGAAAATAGGCCAAAGTCTCCTGCGAAACGGAGAAGCAGTTCTTTGTCTTTGCTGAGTTTAATGCGATAATCTTTCTCAAGGAACTTCTCTGCTTGTTCTGCAATATCTTTTTGGCTGATCCGGTACATCAGAGGGGTTTCAATGCGCATTGCACCAATCAATTCAACAGCAATTTCGGTCACATAATCTTCCATCAGTTCTTTCAATAAAGAACCCTTGGGGAAGAACTTGAAATGGCCTACATCAGAAGCGGGTTCGTAATCGATGAGTTCCAGTTGGCGCATAATTCGAATATGAGGAGGTTCCCCTTTTGCTGGTCGGCCAAGTTCTTCTGTCTCAATGAAGGTGCGAAGTTCCCCGTGGATAGCTTCATGGCTATCCAAATTGTCTAAGTCAAGCGGCTTTTCAACACCTTTTGAGTCAATGAGTAAGTACTTAGCCAAGGCTAACGCCATCCTATACAATTTCAGTTATACTCGGCAAATCTCGTGTCAGTATGGATAAAAGTTTCCCCCGCCAACTGTGTACGTGAAGGTGATTGAATCAATGAAGGCTACCCTTATCCAGGAGAAAAGTCAGCAGGCCTCTGACCTTCTGAAGGAATTGGACTTGGATGCCTGGATGATTTGGGTTCGAGAAACGAAACTGATGGCAGATCCGGTTTTGACTTTAGTATTAGGCGTTGACTTAGTTTGGGAATCAGCGCTGATTTTCTCGAAGACAGGAGAGCGAATTGCTATTGTTGGGAATCTTGATGCCGCGGGGATTGAACCTTTGAAGGTCTTCCATGAGATTATCCCTTATACCAAAAGCATTCGTGAAACCCTTCGACTAACTCTTGACAAATTGAACCCGAAGACCCTTGGGGTGAACTTTAGCCGTGATGATGTGGCCGCTGATGGATTGACTTATGGGATGTATAACTTGCTGATTGAATACCTCAGAGGAACACCTTATGAAAAGCGCATTACAAGTGCAGAACCACTACTCATTAAGTTGCGAGGGAGAAAAACTGCGGAAGAACTTCGACGTATTCAAAAAGCAGTAACGCTCACAGAGAAAATTTATCAGGAAGCACAAAAGTTTGTCCGGGTCGGGCAAACCGAACTAGAAATCTACCATTTCTTTCATGAACGCATGAAAGAACATGATGTCACCTTTGCTTGGGGATTTGACCATAACCCGGCCGTTGACGCAGGTCCCAATAAGCAGTTTGGTCATGCGGGACCAACTAATAATAAAACCAAGTTGGGGCATCTGCTACATTTTGATTTTGGTGTTCGCTATCAAGGGTATTGCTCAGATTTACAACGCATGTTCTTCTTCGGTTCACCTCGTGACATCCCTGAAGTAGTACAAGTAGCCTTTGAAACGGTTCGTGATGCCATTAAACAGGCCTCCAAATTTATTAGACCTGGTGTTCGAGGATTCGAAGTTGATACCGTTGCCCGAGACTTTGTTCAGGATCAAGGATATGAGGAATATCAACACGCCTTAGGCCACCAAATTGGACAAGAGGCTCATGATGGAGGGACACTCCTAGGACCGTTGTGGGATCGATACGGCTCTAGCCCAAAGGGATTTGTCGAATCAGGCCACGTCTTCACCTTGGAATTATATGTGACCACCAAGGATTATGGACAGGTTAGCCTTGAAGAGAACATTGTGGTAACGAAAAACGGTTGTAGGTTCTTGTCAACACCACAAACCGAACTTATTTGCATTGAATAACTTCGGAGAGCATGGCGGGCCCGCAGGGATTTGAACCCCGGATCTCCGGATCCGCAATCCGGCGCCATATCCTACTAGGCCACGGGCCCAGAATGTTAGTATCTCTTGTAGGGGTAAAATATGGGATTTAAAGGCTTCTCCTAAAAAGAAAGCAGTATGGTGAAATTGTTCTTTTAGGTGCCAGCCAAGATAGTGCGCCATTCATCGATGTCTGCCAAGAGGTTTTCCCGGTGTTTCGGGCTAAGGTCTTGATTGATCTTATATCCTTCCAGGGTGCGAATCCATCGCGCCCAAGGGCCCATAAGCCGTGGATCATGCCCGACGAGTCGATGAGATAGTTCCCGGCGTTTTCGCATGGCTTGTAAGATGTCTACCGCTCGAGACAAGCGTTCTATTTCGCGTTTCATGGCATCTACCTCGTCCAATGCCGGGTTTGTGCCGTATTGATCGGAGTTTTGGGAAAAGCGATCAAGAACTTCTTCGACTTCAATAGGTTGGAGATTTACCGCACGGAGAGCTTCGTCCGCCACCATGAGGGCTTTTTCAAGGATTGATTTCAGAACAATCAGGTTGTTTTGTGCGATAACATTTGGTGGGCTTTCTAAAGTTTTGGCGGTATCCTCAAGAAGTTTTTCGAGTGTTTTCCGATGGTCACGGACTTCTTTTTCATAGGACATGAGTTTCGACCTTTAAGTGCGGGAAATAGATGATGCCCAGTGCTTAAGAGGAATATTAAGGAAACTCGTTATAACGTTTTTCTTGATATAATCACCATCTGCAAAGAGATTGAGTGAAAATTAGGGAAAAAGCTAGATAGTTTCAAGGGGAATTTGATTTAAAATACTGAATTCATCTTCCTTGTGGTAAACGATTGTATCCCCGAGTCGGACAGAACCTACCTCAGATGAATTTACCCCAACCTCGATAGTGAAGACCATTCCAGGAGCGAGCGGCATTTCCTCGGTAATAGAAATATGGGGCGGTTCAATAGGTTGCAGGCCAATTCCGCTTCCCATCTGCGGATCTAACTGCTGAAGAAAACCACGATCATCAGCAATGCGCCGAATGCTCAAGGCAATATCACGGACGAGGGTTTCAGGATTAAGGTGAGATTTCGCTGTATTTAGCGAATCCCGAGCACAATCGAAGATTGCTTTGTGTTTCTTCCCAGGTTTCCCCGTAAGAACTGTGCGTGTTAAATTCGAACAGTAATCATCGTTAACTGCTGAAACAGAAATGACTACGAATTCGTCAGTCCCAATTTCTCGGCGGTTGGCAGGGACAAATGGACACCTCGAACGGGGTCCTGAGGCGATGACCGTGGGATACCCAGTGTGTGTTGCACCAGCCTTCCGAAGAGTGCGTTCTACTTCAGCAGCTACCTCGATCTCAGAAATCCCCGGACGAACAAATTCAATGGCGGCACGTAATCCGTTTTCAGCAATTTGAAAAGCAGTCTTGAGTTTCTCAATTTCAACATCATCTTTAATCATCCGTAGTTCGGTAATCGATGATGATATATTTTTGAAACCGGCATCAGGTAGAAGTCGCTTGATTTCCTCAAACCGACGGGCTGAAACATAGTCTAGTTCCACACCAACATCGACTGAGCGAAGGTTGTGCAGATCAAAGGCTTTTTTTATTGAATCCAGGAGGGTCGAAGAGACAGATATCCCCGTTTGGGAATTGTAAGAGGTCACATGGCGAAACCAAGATTCCGTTTGAGCAAATTCAGATTCTCCTGGGGGAACAATTAGTATGGGCTCCGCATCCCTGACAAGAACCGCCGCAGATTGACCTAATATTCCAGCGGGTTTGTAGCCAGTGAGATATCGAATATTAAAGGGATTGAAAAGGAGAATACCATTGATTTCTTCACGGGTCATAATTCGTTGAGCCCGGTCCAAACGCATTCTAGGAACACCACTGTACCATCCTGTTCGGTGTAGTTAAAGCTATATCTCTTTGCCCCTTTCTTGGTCACCAGCATCCTCAAGCCATTTATATATGAGCATGGATTCCCTTCGAAAGACCAATTTGGGGGCCCTTGGCCTAGTATGGATAGGGCGACAGGTTCCGGACCTGTAGGTCCCGCGTTCAAATCGCGGAGGGCCCGCCACTTTGGATTTCTCATTCTCAATCTTATCCTGGCTTATCTAAAAGCCTTAAAGGTCTCTCTAGCTAGGACGCAATATATCTGGAGGCTACGCCATTGCAAATGGAGTCTCAGTGTGTCAGTTGCTTAATTTCACGGGCGTTTCAGGAAGTGCAACTGGCAACTGAGGATTTGGATGTCCAGTTAAACGCGATGACTGAAGTCGTCGAAATACTGCATGCTTCACTTAGGCATGGGGGGAGATTGGAGAAGATTCCTGCGTATGTTGGTTCACGTCGTGATCATGTAATTCAACGGATTACTGGTTGTCCTGATCCATATGCTCATTTGAAACGGAAATCGAATGAAGCAGCTTTGAAACTCATTGAGCCATTGGAAGAATATGTGAAGAAACCGAGTGATTCTAGACATCGTTTTCGACGGGCCTGCATCGCTGCTTCTCTTGGCAATATCATTGAATATGGTGTTGCGGGTCACGTAATTCCTTGGGATAATCTGCCATTACTTATTTCCCAGGCTGAGAGTGAATTAACCATCGATCATATCCCGAATCTATACCAATTGGCGAAACAGGCACAGAGGACGCTCTATTTAACTGATAATGCTGGAGAAGTGGTGTTTGATCGATTACTAATTGAAGCGTTCAGTGAGTTAGGTTGCCAGGTAACTGTTGCAGTTAAAGAGGCACCAGTTTTGAACGATGCCATGGTAGAGGATGCGGAGGTCGCTGGATTGGCTAAATGTGCAGATATTATCACGACAGGTGGAGGTGCTGTGGGAGTTCTTCCTCAGTGGTGTTCAAAGACATTTCTCGATCAATTTAATGAAGTTGATTTGGTGATCGCCAAGGGGATGGGACATCATGAAACTCTTCCAGAGTTTACCTTACCGACCCCGACTGCGCACCTACTTCGAACAAAATGCGCTCCAGTCGCTCGGTCCCTGAATATCACCAAGGATCAAAATGTCGTTAATGTATTAATCAATCACCGAGGACCCTTAGGTCCATTACAGAAGTAGAGAGATAATCTGGGCTATTCACCTTCTGTACTAATGTAGTAATATTCTCCGCGCTGTTTTTGTTCACGATCTAGGCGACTGCCTTCTTTGTTGACGCGAGGCCGCCCTGTTGCATGATCGCGTCGAAATGTAACTCCCATATCCTGGAGAAAGGTGTTCATACCTAAACGGAGATCTACGGGGGCCTGACAGAGCCCATTTGCCCCCGGGGTTCCAGTGAAAACTGAAATAGTGTCTGCAAAAGCAGAGATAGTTACCATATCATGTTCGACAACAAAGGCAGCCTTTCCTTTATCGTGTACAGCAGAACGAATCACCTTGGCTACAGCCAGCCGTTGTTCAATGTCCAAAAAGGCAGAGGGCTCATCGAAAAGATAGAGGTCTGCAGAACGTGCCAAGCATACAGCGATGGCAAGGCGTTGAAGTTCCCCCCCACTTAATTCATTAACCACGCGGTCTTCGAGTTTATCAAGTGATAGGGGGCGAATCACGTCTGACCTGAAGAGGCTGGTTAGTACTGAAGCACCACCTGCCTCTTGGAGGGCTTCAATAACAGTGCGATCACTCTCAGCTTTGAGATACTGCGGTTTGTAACTGACCTTAACATCAGTTTCTGGGATGGCACCTTCATCAGGTTCTAAATCCTGGGCTAGGAGTCGGACAAAGGTCGTCTTTCCTATGCCATTTGCCCCAAGAACTCCAATTACTTCCCCTTGATGGATTTGTCCTGGCATCACTTGGAGTGTAAAGTCATCGAACTTTTTCATCATTGCCTCATATTCAAGAAGGACTTCTACGGAGGTCCAATATTCTTCTGAGGGGGGCCTGGTGTCGAATCGTATCTCCTCACTTCGAAACCGTACATTGCTGTCTGGCAAAAACCCATTAAGATAGATATTGATGCCTTCTCGGACACCATGGGGGTTTGATACTATTCCATAGACACCTGGTTCACCATAGAAGATACAGACATAATCAGAGATGTAGTCTGCCACGGCTAAATCGTGAACCACACTAATTACCATTTTTCCTTCCAGAGCCAGGGATCGGATAGCTCGGGCGGTGCGTACCCTTTGATACACATCAAGATATGATGTGGGCTCATCAATGAGATAGACATCTGCATCTCGGGCCATGACTGCAGCTATAGCCACACGTTGTAACTCACCACCACTGAGCACCGAAATATCCCGCTGCATGATACCTTGGAGTTCTAATTGGTCTGTTAGGGTCGAGAGGAGACCGCGTTCATCTGTGGCTTCAAGTAGAGATTGTATTGACCCTTTGTAGACCTCAGGAATAGAGGTTATAATTTGTGGTTTATAAGCGACGGTCAGCTCGCCTTGGGAGGCTTTTTCAAAGTAGGGTTGGAGGCCTGAGCCGCGGTAATGACGGATGATTTCGGACCATTCGGGTGGTTCCTCAAAGTTTCCAAGATTGGGCCTGAGTTGCAGGGCAAGGATTTGCAATGCTGTTGATTTGCCCGTTCCGTTTGCTCCAACAAGACCTGTCACAGATCCAGGGGCAGGGATGGGTAATCGGAAGAGTTTGAAGCTGTTGGGGCCATAACGGTGAGAGGTGTCGGTTTCTAGTTCATCGGCGAGGTTGATGATACGCAGTGCACCGAATGGGCATTTCCGTGTGCAAATGCCACAACCGCTACATAAGATTTCAACAATACGGGGTTGGGCATCTTTCTTTTGTTCAAAGACAACAACTTCGTCTCCCATACGTTGAGGTGGACAGAATCGTTGACATTCTCTTGTGCACTTGGCGGGATTACAAACTCGAGGGTCTAATACAGCGATGCGCATTGAAGCAAATCTCCGTCATCTTCGACTACAGTTTCGGTTTTTAGTTTTATGGGCATTGCGAATCGGTGGATAATAGGTTATCGTGAGCGCAACCATTCAGCACGTTGGTGAAGAAAGCGGAGTGCTGTCGCAGCCCGTTGGGGCGTGGGGAAATTCGGGATTCCTGCTTCAATAAGAGTAGGTAGTCCTGCCTTCACGATATCTTCAGTTAGCCAAGAAGTAACCAATGGTTTCTTTGGATTAATGGTCTTTGCTTGCACGATTCCTTCGGATATTCCCTTGATATCAGAAAAGACAGTGGGAACGCATAAAGCAAGCACCATGTCAACATCAGGATGCTTTAGTAGGATTTCGGTAACTCGTTGATAAGTGGCAGGCAATCCTTCAGGACCTAAGTCCACAGGATTCATCATCGGACAGACGGGTGGTAAGAAGGAGGAAAATTCCTGGACTAAATTTTTGGGAAAGGGTGTGACTGCTAGATTTGAGCGGGCGCAGGCATCGACAGCAAGAACCCCAGGTCCTCCACTATTTGTTATGATCCCTACGCGATTACCCTTAGGTGGTGTCTGGTTTGACAAGATTAGACATGCATCAATGAACTCGTCTAAAGTGTGGGCCTGGAGAATTCCAGCCTGTCGAAAGGCCCCAGTATACAATGCTTGTACTCCAGCCATGGTCCCTGTGTGTGATTGAATGGCTTGTGATGCGGCTCGTGTTTCCCCAGGTTTAAGGACGACCACAGGTTTGGATTGGGTGATGGTTTGGGCCACTGATAAGAACCCTCGGGCGTGTTTGATGCCCTCAAGGTAACAGCCTATCAACTTCGTAGGTGCATGCTCCCCTAGGTAGCTAAGCACTTCTTCAGGACCAATATCAGTGGCGTTTCCGTAACTGACAAACATACTGAACCCGAGACCCACTGATCGAGCTAGAGCCAACACGACCCCACACATGGCTCCGCTTTGGGAAATAAAAGCTAATTGTCCGGGTTGAAGTCGGTTTTCAAAGCTTGCATAGATTCGTTCGGTTGTAGCAACAAATCCTGCACAGTTTGGCCCGAGCAGTCTCATGCCATACTTCTGGACACGTTTTTGGAGCTCATCTTCTGTGGCTTCATCCCCCAACTCGCTAAAACCTGAAGTCATCACAATGATACCATTGACACCTTTTCGTCCACAGGCATCAATAACCTCCAAGACGCGATCTTTTCTTAGAACGATAATTGCAAGATCAATATCCTCTGTTACAGCCTCAATGGAAGGAAAGGCAGGAAGCTTAAGGAGTGTTTTAAGTTTGGGATTAATTGGATAAATAGGACCGTCAAAACCGCCTAAGAGCAAGCTGCGGACGACTTGATGCCCAATTCTGTTGCGGTTATTAGTAGCTCCAATCACTGCAATGGACTTGGGCATAAATAGGGAGTTCAACGAATGACGAGACACGTAGGACACCACAGAGTCGAAGTACAGCTAATATTCCTAAATAGGGCTGTTGGATTGCAAGAACTTGGGGTGTTTTAAGACTTGCTGGCTGTTCATGGAAGCGAGCTGTGAATCGTCAGGTATTACATAAAATGAATGATTTTTGCAATTTCTCGTTGTCGTGAGCGTAAGGTGACCTCAGTAATCCCTAGTGTTGTAGCAACAACTTGTTGTGACCGGGTTTCACCAAGTTGTTTGGCTGCTAGATAGATGGCAGCCGCAACATAGCCTTTCGGATCTTTTCCAGATAACTGCAGTTTTTGAGCAGTGACCCCTAAGATTTCAATCGCACGTTGCTCAACGGGTGCAGACAAGCCCAGAGCATTAGCAAACCTTGGCACAATTGAGGTAAGATTTTGTTTTTTGGGCTTAAGATTCAGCGTTTTTACTAAGAGTACATAACAACGCTTAATGACCCTTTCCTCTTCTGCTGACGTTTTCAAAATACTGTCCAAGGTTAGAGGAAAGCCACAGGTTTTCGCGGATGCAAATACACAGGCGGCAACCATGGCCTTGATGCTATGCCCGCGAAGCAGATCCTGTTTGTAAGCTTTTCGATAATAAATCGCCGCGGTTTCGCGAATATGCCCAGGGATACTCAACTTCTCGGCCATTCGACGAATCTCTGTAAAAGCAATAGTAAAGTTACGTCGTCGCCAAGTCGACCGTGAATTCCAACGCATAATCCGTTCAAGTCGCCCGGCTCTTTCCGGAGAAATGCCATTTCCGTTTAAACGGGTGGACACTTTGGTTGATAAGCCAAAGTCAGGGAGCATTTGTGAAAGTGGTAAACCATTGGTGCTCCGCTCGGCTTTTTCTTCCGGTGTGAACGCTCGCACACCAGCACGTGGATCAATCATGGATTCAGAGAGAACCACGCCACATCCTGTGCAGATGAGTTCACCACGTTGTGGATCATGCACGATATCGTTTGACCCACAATCGTGGCATCGGGCCACATCAGAATGCTTTGGGGTGACTGTTGTATTATTTGTATATTCTACAGTCAAGAAGCCTTTAACCTCACAAATCGAGAGGCGTAAGCGTCTTTTTATAACTCCGCAATAATAGCACCAAAAACATCAACTTGTGCTTATAAACACCAAATTTTTGAAGGTTTGCGCTACCGATGAATCTGATAGATTCACACATCGAAAATCGCATTAATCAACAGGTTTTACAACCTATACTGCATAATGATTACGATTCAGCCATTACCTCTCTTCCCAAGATCCTAGATCAATTATATGGCAATATTCCGGAAAAGCGTAGGATTTCATATGGACGAGTGTATACCATTAAGATTCTCAGCGAGTACCTACACACTAAACTACAAAATCACAAGGCATCAGTATTTGAGATTGCACGTCGATTATTTGAGAAAGGTGAAGAGTGGCGCACTAAAGGAGTAACCCTGGGAGTTCTTTCATACCATGGATTATCGCAGTATCAAGTCGTTTTACCTTATTTTGCAGAAGCAGCGGCTTCGCCTGAATGGGAGATTCGTGAATTTGCACAGATGTTCTTTCGGAAACTTACCAGAGGGTACCCTCATGAGGTAAGACCATTTTTATTAACCTCGGTAAAATCGGGGGAAGCGAATTTACGACGATTCGTTGCTGAAACGCTCCGTCCTGTCCAAGAAAATCAATGGATCTACTCGAACCCTGAATATTCAGTGTCAATCCTCAGACATCTGTTCAAGGAGTCCGAACCTTATCCTCGAACTTCAGTAGGGAATAACCTTAGCGATTTAGCCCGTCGGATTCCTGACCTAGTGTATACTCTCGTTGAGGAATTGGTGAGCAGTGGCAATAAGAATTCCTATTGGATAGCCTATCGAGCCTGCCGTAATCTTGTGAAAAGAGAGCCCCTGAAGGTCATGGATTTGCTAACAATCAACGAGTACCGGTATAAAAAGCGAGTCTATCGAAGGAGAGACATTCCAAGTGAATAAGTAGGGGGGGATTGGCCTCGCTGAGATTACGTAGAGTTTTCAAGGAGTTGCTGCAAGAGTTGAGTTCGAAGCCCCGGGAAGTATTGGTGGTGCTTGGCAATTTGCACGGTCACAGTTGGAATGTGCTTATGACGTCGAGTCTTTCGGACGATATTGTCCAATTCAGTGAGGCTCTCTGCTGTGAGAAGACTGATGATGATGGGAGCTTCCACGGATATGTAAGTCTCCCACAAAGAAACTGCAAACGTTTCTTCTAACCATGAAAGAATTGCCCGGTGGTCCACTGCACGTTCATCCCAGGTCATACGCATCAAAAAAGGAATACTCCCTGCTGTCCCAAGTTCAACCAAGGCACTAAAACTCACAGCCTTGCCGTCGATGATCTCATTAAGGAGTTTTCGAACCCGCCGTGCAGTTAACGCGGATTGATCCGCGATATCTACAATGGACATGCGCGGATCCTCCATAAGCGTCTTTATCACGCGAAGATGCAGTTTTGAGAGCTCCATGATGTGATCGGGTGGTCTTAGTATCTGATGGGTTTCAATACTGTGGACACAATCGAAGCTGCGAAGAAAAGCGCCAATATCCCAAAGATCTTGGGAATCGCGAAATTCCGCAATAAGGGCATAATGCCCACCAGTATAGGAAGCTGCGGCAATGATCTTATCATTGCCACCTAATGTATTAACAAAATCAACTTCATCCTGCGAGCCATCAGTGGCTAGCATCCCAAAAAGGAGGTCAACTCCTGCCATATCAAAGGACAGCCGAGTGCTGTAGCTAGAAATTATTCCAGTGTCTTCAAGTTTTTTGACTCGTTTCTTAATGGCACTGGAGGATATGTTAAATTTGATGGCTAGTTCACGATAAGTAATTCGGCAGTTTTTAACGAGTTCGATGAGAATCCCTTTATCAATCACATCCACCAGATATCACCTTCCAATATGAGAGGCGGAAAGGGGTAAACAGCATACGTTGTGTGAAATCAGCATAAAAGTGGTGTTCAATCGGCTTATAGTTTGTCTGCTATCTCCTTGAATATCTCGGCTAATTTTTCCAAGGGATCATCTTCGAATTGGTGGTGTGTCAGTTCTTGGTTTATTATTCGGTCGATTGCTTCTTGTAAGTCTTGGATATTATGAACTCTGGCAAGGGGATAGCCCAAGTCCATTAGGTATTCGAATTTGGGAAAATATCCAGGATAAAAGGAGATGGCAGGGATTTGTTGAATGGCTGCTTCCACCGCCATTGATGAGCCACCAGTGATCACCACTTGAGCTCTTTCAAAGAGCCGTTCAGGAGGCACAAACTCATGCTCTTGGTACCGTTCTAGCTCTAAAAGATCAACACCATGATCTGAACAGATTTTTCGGAGTTCCTTTGAAATGTCAGGAGGCACCTGATCTTTGGCGTACGCGGCTTGGTATTCGAAGTTTCTATAAACAATAAGATCAGGGTTTTTTCGTTTGAGAGGCTTTGTGTAGAAATGCTCTTGTGTTGCATCCATGTAGATAGCCACATCAGGTTCATATTCCCATGCACCGCGTGTCAACTCTTCCCGTAAATGATATGTGGCAGTTGGGATGATTTGCCGACTCAGATACTTTCGTTTGGGAATGTCTATCAGTACGATGACGGGTTTTCCTAAACCCACTCCCATTGAAACCGCAGCGATTGAAGCTTGGGTAACTACTACATCAACCGAGTAATAGTTTTCAGTAAGGAACTGCTGACGGCGAGTCCTTTCTAAAAGTTTTTGCCTTGTCTCTTCGTGAAAATTCCCCTGGCTGACAAAAGGGACTTCATAATATGTTAGAACATCATTGGTTTCAGCATAAAATCTTGAGGTTATGAATAGTTCATACTCACTAGAAAAGCGCTTCCAAACTGCGGCTGCCATTCTAGCCTGTTTTGGTGTAAGGACATCAAAAAGGATTTTCACTTTGTAACCTCCTTTCGTCAAGGGATACGACCGACTTTCCACGACGTGTGAGGAAGCATATTTGTCGTGTCGATTAACCGATTCCCCACTGCTGCAATTTTAGCCTTAGCATTCTGAAATTCTGTATGCGAAGCGATGAGGACTACACAGTCCGCCATGAATGCTTCCTCGAGGGATGAAGGAGTGAATCCATAATCGGATAGTTCTTGGTTCGAAAAATATGGATCATGAGCGAGAATTGCTTTCGGATGATATTCTCGGAGTAACTCAAGAATTCGAAGGCTTGCGGCAAAACGTGTCTCTTTGACATTTGCCCGGAAAGAAATGCCAAGAAGACTCACTGTTGAGCCTTTTACAGCTTTCTTTTGAGCATTGAGGCATCGAATAATCAACTCGACCGTATGATACGGCATACTATCGTTGATGTAACGGGCTTGTCGAAGTAAGTTAGGGTCCACGCCTAGTTGTTTGGCTTTGTTGATAAGAAACCACGGATAGACAGGAATGCAATGGCCTCCGACACCGGCACTTGGACGATGGATCATACAATGCTCACGTGTGTCCTTGTTTGCTGCAGCAATGACTTCCCACGCATCAACTCCCAGAGGTTCACAGAGTTTGGCTAAAAAGTTCGCATACCCGATGTTTATGTCACGAAAGGTTCCTTCAGCCACTTTTACTAACTCAGCAGCTAATAGGGATGAAGTCTGGATAACATCACCAAAGGCGCCATAGACACCAGCAGCGGCTTCTGTACTTGCTTCATCAATCCCGCCAACAACTTTGGGGAACTTATAGAGATTTCGTAAGACTCGGCCTACCATGAGCCTTTCAGGGCTATGAGCGAGCCCGAAATCCTTACTTGCCATTAATCCGCTGGCTTCCTCCAGAACAGGTTTAACAACAGCTTCAGTAGCACCAGGTGGCATAGTTGTTGACGTTATAACGAGGTCGCCTTTTTCCAAGCCTTTTCCAGCTTCGCCAGCTGCGTTTTTAATAATCGAATAATCCTCTTCACCTGTTTCAGAGACAAGAAGTGGTACAAGAAGGATGATCACATCTGATTCTTTTGC
>JAEOUH010000087.1 GCA_016839365.1 Candidatus Hermodarchaeota archaeon | reverse complement strand
GTAGAACTGGCATGGGTCCTTGTGCAATCACGCGAAGATTCACAATAGTCACAGATGCTTCCAAAGCTGCAAATCCGTATTGCTGTTCATGGCTCCGATGGAATGTTAACGTAAGATTCTCTATCCAATTCTTAGTAATTTCCGATTCTGGAACCGGTATGGTAATTTCATATGCTTGTCCTGCGTACCGTAAATCGGCCAAGCGTTGTATTGAGATGGAACGAGAAGAAACTCCTTGCTTTTCTAATTGCTCGCGAAGAGACTGTTCGAGGTGTTCATACACAGTGCTCAGGCGAACAAGATCTGGTGAATGGGCTGATTCAAGAATCGTTTGGCTCTGGTCCATACGAAGGTTTGTAGCTAAGAGTCCCAGGGCTGAGTGAAGACCTGGTGCAGGTGGGATGATGACCCGTGGTATTGCTAGATTCTTCGCAAGCGCCCAAGCGTGCATCGGACCAGCACCCCCAAACGCTATCAATGCGAAATCTCGAGGATCGAAGCCTCGTTGTATTGAAACAACCCGTATTGCTCGTTCCATATTCGCGTTTACGACACGGATGATACCATAGGCACATTCTTCCATGGTTAGTTGAAGCTTTTCTGCTAGAGTTTGAACAGACTGGTTGGCAAGATCGGTTCTCAAGAGTATGGTTCCACCTAAGAAATAGTCTGGGTTAAGCCGACCCAAAATGAGATTCGCATCTGACACTGTTGGGTTGGTTCCACCCATCCCATATGCTGCAGGTCCGGGGTCAGCGCCAGCACTTTGTGGGCCCACACGTAATATTCCACCTTTATCAATCCAACCAATACTTCCTCCACCAGCTCCTACTGTCTCCACGTCCACCATGGGAGTACGACAGGGGAGTCCCCCAATATGTCCCTCTGTTGTCTCTCGGATAGCTCCATTTGTGATCAAGGCCACATCTGTACTTGTCCCGCCCATATCAAAGGTTATGACGTTTGGTTCTTTCATCACTCTACTTGTATATCGGCCACCTAGGGTGCCACCGGCTAAACCACTGAAAAGTAAACGGGCTGATTGGTCTCTGGCTAATTCAGACTTAACTACTCCCCCGTGACTTTGCATAATTAACAAGGGAGCATGGATTTTTGCATTGGTCAAAGCCTCATCAAGGTGTTCTAGGTACCGATTGAGCACAGGGGTTACATAGGCATTCAGTACTGTTGTTGACATTCTTTCATATTCTCGATATTCTGCAAGTATCGTCGAAGAGAGGGTGATTGGGAGGGTAGGATCCAGGTCATGAATCTCTTTCTGAATAAGCTGTTCATGTATCGGGTTTAGGTATGCAAAGAGGAGACAGACTGCTACTGCATCCACATTCTTGGTTGCCCTCTCTACTGCTCTACGGACTTCTTCTGAAGTAAGAGCATGATGAATTGTTCCATCAGCAAGAATACGTTCCTCAACACTGACAATATTATTCCGCTTAACCAATGGGGGGGTGCGTTCGGTAAATAAATCATATAAATCCGATCGTTGTTGGCGACCAATTTCTAAGATGTCTTCAAACCCCTTAGTTGTAATTAAACTGGTCCTTCCGCCCTTTCGCTGAAGCACTGCGTTCGTTGCAACTGTAGTACCATGCAAAAGAAATTGGACCTTCCCATGGGTAATCTTTGCCTGAGATAAAACCTTGGTTAAGCCTTCAAGCACGGCGATTGACGGATCTGTTGGCGTCGACCGAACTTTAACGTGCCATCGCTTCCCCGATGAATCGAGTAGTAGAAAATCAGTGAAGGTGCCACCAATGTCTATACCGATTCGGATTGGTTCTTCAGAGGAAGCTTCTGACATTGATATTCTGTCACCATTCACGTTATTTACAATGAAAAGGCTTCTGCTAAAATCCATAACAATGGGAGCTTTTTTTAAAGAATTGCCTGTGTAGTAGAGCGAGATGAACAAAAGAAAATGAATTCATTACCCAAGTCTCAAAACTTTACTCAGTACTTACACACATTACAACCCCGAAGAAAATCCCCTACTCCTTTAAAACTAATTAGCTACAAGGTCTTTCTTCTTCCAATAATCATGATGACGATTGGTGGGTTAATTTGGGGGCTCACTGCGTATTTAAACCCCTCGAACCTTCCCTTAATCCTGTTAGGTCAGGTGATTTTCATGATTGGTATGTTTGTGGCAATTATCCTTGGGTTTTGGGTTATGACGATTGTTCGGATGCCCACTCGTTGATTTGGGTTCTTCAGGGCTTCTCTGTTTCAGAGATTCGCTTTCCATCAATTCCTACTTTGAGCTTATGTTTTACTTCAGGCTCCAGCCAATCAGGTCCAAACAGGCGGCCAATGACTACTCCGGGCAGTATCCCTAATAATTGCAGCATAAAGGCTCGGACGACGATATCCACTGTTAATAAAAAGAGAATATCTAGGATGGTCCAAGCGTTGATTGCCACAACTGCGAGGAATACAATTCCGAAAAGAATGAAAAGTCCGATGAAGATGGCTAAAAATCCGCTTATAATCGAATACTGAATTTCAGTACTATACAAGCCAATGAGCAGCCCAATGAAAAACATTATGACGGCGAATACTGCACCTATGATAATATTCGTAAGAAGGGTGAAGTAAGCAAATGCTATGATCAGTCCACCACCAACTGTGTTGGAGAAAAAGCGAAAATAGAGGTTGATTTTTTCTTTTTGTTTCGGGCTTAGATTCATTGTTTCTTACACTTCCTCCACACCTTGAAATGGCATTACAAAATGCTGGTAGAGCACGTACAATCTACCTCCAACATACACTCGCATGGGATAACGAATAACCCAATTCCATTCGCCACTTATTTCGGCGTCAAGAATTGGTTGCGCTTCAGCATCGTGAAAAGTGAAATTTCCCCAAATATTGGTTCTTTGGCCAGGCGCAATGAAGATATCTTCAAAAGTCTCTCGAAGAGCTACTGGTTCTCCGTTTAGGTTAACAAAGAAGGCATATCCCTCAATATGAATGAGGCGTGAACCGTTATTTTGCACTGGTACTCTAATTGAGATAATCCGTGTGGTTGAATCTGGAGCTTCTTTCAAGACTTGGCTAACATGTGGATTAAATTGGTTGGCTGTGTCGTATACGCTTACATACTCCACTGAAAGGATGCCACAACCAATTCCAGATATAACTATGGTAAGCAAAAAGATCGTTGTTATGATTACCTGGTAGTTTGTTTGGCCAAGTGCTTTTTTAAAACGGCTCATCTGAGGTGACCCCAGGATGCGTCAATGATGTATCATTCTATAAGGTTTACTGAAAATGCAAAGTGCCAGAAAGTAATATCTAGAGAAATCCTTGCATCATAAGCAAAGTTTTTAATAGTAAACTCAGCATTGGCTGAACGCTTGGAAACCTGCTGGAGGCTAAGCATGTGGGCCTACGTGAGTTCGTAATCAGACGTATAATCAATAGTTTCGTCCTCATACTGGGTGCAATTGTATTCAATTTTTTTGTCTTCCGTCTAATGCCCGGTGATCCTGTATCGATTCTCATTAGTCCGCAGATTGGAGTAAATCAACAGGAACTAGCTGATGCACTCCGTGCAATGTGGGGCTTAGACCAACCACTGCACATTCAATTTGGCACGTATATTGTGAATATGTTCACATTTCAGTTTGGGATTTCTTTCGCAGAAGGAAATCGTCCAGTCATTGAGTCAATCGCAGCTCGACTGCCAAACACCCTGCTTCTAATGGGAACTGCCGCAATTATCACCATTATCATTGGGGTAGTAACTGGGATTTTCGCTGCCTCCAAACGTGGATCCGCCTTCGACATGGGCATGGTGACGACGGCATTAATCCTGTACTCGGTGCCCACGTTCTGGTTGGGCATGATGTTCATTCTCCTCTTCGGCTTCTACATCCCCATCTTCCCCATGGGCGGCACAGTCAGCGTGCCCCCACCGGCTGACCCCCTCGCCTACGCGTTGGACGTGGCCT
>JAEOUH010000086.1 GCA_016839365.1 Candidatus Hermodarchaeota archaeon | reverse complement strand
GCAATGAATCCTAGTATTGTACTAAGCCAGACGAAACCAAGATGAAACAAGATTGGTGGGATCCAGCTTGGATCGAAGGGGCTTCCGTAGAGCAGTATATCCTTGGGAGGAACCAACCACCAGGGTAACGTGTAAGGCGTATATGCTTGCACGTACATTGAAATGGTTAGAATATAGTAGACGACAAATCCGGTTGAGGCAATCATGGTTGTGGCTATTTCTTGACGGTTGGAACCACCACGGGCGATATGAAAGAGAGTGTAGGCCGTAAGTACGGTGATAATCCCAAAACCAAGACCAAATCCAAAGTTTATCCCAAGGTAGGCATTGATAATCGTGTAAATCACATTGAGAATGAGCGCAAGTATAATTCCTCGGAAGGTTAAGCTACGCACAGGTGGTTTCTCGGGAAGGTTGCATTCATCCTCGATCAACGCCTTTGGTGTATAACCTTCTTTCCCAGCCTCATCACCGAGTCGTTCAGAATCTGTCAAGGATAGCTCCTCTGGTACTCGCATAATTGGCGAGTAATTTTTAGTTTCGCACTCAGCAGCCCTTCTCCTACATATTCGTTATGAAGATTGCAAAAATCATCTCTAATGGCATTAAGGTATGAAGGAATAGCAAGACAGTTCGACTCAAATACTACAATCTCCCTCAGGAAACCGAGGTTTGGTCGTATGATTGACTTCCAATTATCGGATGAACAGATAACGCTACAAAATAAAGCCCGAAAATTCGCGCTAGAAGAAGTGCTCCCAGTTTCCCAACGTTACGATCAAACTGGTGAATTTCCTCGTGATGTTATCGCCAAAGCCCACAAAGCAGGACTGATGAACCTTGGAATCCCCAAAAAATATGGTGGACCTAGCTTCGGATCCTTGGATTCAGTTCTGGTTGTTGAAGAATTCTCTGCAGCCTGTGCAGGTATGACAACATCCATTTATGTTAACGACCTAGGCACCACGCCAATTATTTTGGGTGGCAGTGAAGCCCAGAAACAACAGTGGCTAACACCCTTCATGAAGGAGCTACGCTTTGCCTCCTTTGCCACGAGCGAACCTGGAATGGGATCTGACGTTGCAGGGATTCAAACCAGTTATGAACGAAAAGGTGACAATTTCATCCTCAATGGTAACAAATTCTGGATAACTAACGGCAACTTCGCAGACCTTTTCGTAATTTTTGCACGACAAAAAGGAACCAAACGCCATCAAGGCCTTTCCGCCTTCATTGTGCCCGCAGACACTAAAGGAGTCTCCACTGGAAAACCATTGAAAAAGTTGGGGCATCGGGCCTCCGATACCGCTGCCGTGATTCTACGCAACGCGGAGGTGCCTGTCGAAAATTTACTAGGTAGTGAAGGGATGGGCTTCTTGTTGGCAATGATGACCTTTGTCAAGACCCGCCCAGCAATCGGAGCCATGGCTACTGGGCTTGCCCGGTCTGCTATGGAATACGCCATCAATTATGCAAAGCAACGCGATGCCTTTGGTAAGAAAATCAGCAGCTTTCAAGCCATTCAGGATATGGCTGCAGATATGTATGCTCGCATTGAAGCGATTCGGCTCCTGACCTGGAAAGCTGCTTGGATGGTTGATCAAAAAACCGATGGCAATATCACTAACGTCGCTTCCAGCTGTGCTAAACTCGTTGGGGCAGAGGACGCCATGAAAATCGTCACTGACGCCCTCCAAATCTACGGTGGCAAAGGCTACCTGGAACAGTATCCCATCCAGAAACTCTTCCGTGACGCCAAGCTCTACCAAATCTATGAAGGTACTAGCCAAATACAACGCTATGTCATTTCACGGTATCTCTTCAAAGAATATGAACCAATCATGAAGAATTTCTGAGTCCATAGTTTCCAGCAGCTTGAAAATAAAAATCAGCTCACCTGTGAAATATGCCTGACAAGGTGCAATCGACGAAACCAGGATGATTTTTCCTGCGGATATGGTATCTTCCCTTTCTTGTATGGGCACCAAAATACAACAAGAACTGGTTAATCGTAGACATCATCGCGGGACTTTCAGTATGAGCAATCAAGATTCCAGAAGCCAATCGGTCGTTTCCTGTTAAACCTCATACCTGATTAAACATTGAACTGACGCTAAAAAACAGTTGCTTGTACTCTATAAAGTTCAATAAAAAATGTGAAAGAAGGAAGTGAAATTACTTCCTTCTTCGGTTCCGAAGTACAAGTCCTATTCCGAGAGTGGCAAGAAGACCAAGAGCAATGGCTTCAAACGGAAATCCAGGAATCGGTGGTGGGATTAAAGGTGGAGTCATGCCCCAGGTGACAGTTTGTTTGATGAATAAGGAGCCATTCAGTATAGAACCCCTGTGTTCGTCGAACCACATTGGATTGTAACCACCAATAGGTGCGCAGCTAGAAGCAACCAACTTGTGGGTTGTTCCACCTATGCCAAGTTCACCTGCAACCATCACAAAATGGCCTTCTTGACCATTAGTGTGAGCTTGCATTGGATCTAACAGCGTTGGATCGTTAATTATTCCAGCTGCACCTGTCATTAGGATAGGATACACGTTTGGTAGGGTCGTAGTTTCAAGCGCAACCGGTGTAGTTCCATCTAAGCCGTAAAGGAGTGTTGGGCTGTGAGCTAAGACAGCAGTGACGTTTTCAACGCACGAGGCAATTATGGGATCAGTTCCTGTTGTGTTCAGTATTGGTCGATATGCGCCTCCACCAGTGTTGTAATCGGGGTCTTCAACAGAAGATGGTTCGTATCGTAATACTGAACCGAGAACCTCGAGAATCATCGAAGCATTGTTAGATCGATACGCATCCGTGTAACCTGCGTATGTATATGATGAGTCAGAACTTGACCACAGGAACTTATGACCTATACTTGTGTCAAGGAACCAGTCTCTAACAGCCTGAGCTTGTGCCATGGTAAAGTTGGTAATAGAGTGCGATTCATCTTGGTCTGCATCGGGACAATTGAGAATCAAAGCATGAGTATTTGCTAGCGTGTCTGCAGTTAAATCAGTGATATTGTTGGCGGTTCCACCATTGCTTATCCACCAGTCCATAAATTCAGCAACTGAAGGGGCCGATTGGGAAAAAGCAGTGTATACATTATAGAATGCAACGACTTTGCCTTCAAAAAGACTCTGAGCGCGAGTTGAGTGGTTCAATGGGAAGAAACCGATAGAAAGGGTGAGAACTAGTACCGATAGCATCAGAATTGCTTTCTTATTTTTCAGCATTTTAATTGACCTCAGAGACATTTTAATCTCCGATTCCTTAAACCGTGCTTCCTAGGTTCTATAAAGCCTTTACTCTAAATTATGATTCTAAAATTGTGATATGTTGGTGTTTTGCGAGAGATAAAAGATATAAAAATACCTTGATGCCAATCCCCTAACAGATTCCTATTGGAGTGTTATGTTATAATGTCGGATGTAGCTCAAACTTCATCTCGTAAAAAACTCTATGCAATTGTGGCAATTGTCATAATCGTTGGTGCAAGTGGTGCCGTTGCGGGATGGTGGATCCTTACCCATCCACCTGGTCCACCACCTGAACAGGGAATAACACTAAAGATCATTACCCGGCATGACACAGCCATCTGGAACGTCTTTAGAGACTCCTTTCTAGCCTCTGATTTAGCAGCGGATGCAAATGTCGTAGCGTTAGATTTTATTTCACCACTAGCGCCGCAATGGCAAGACGTTATTTTGAACCCAGCAGGACTGCCTGATGTAGCATGGGGTGGGGGGCCCACTCTCTTTGATGAGCTTATATCAGCTGGACTTCTTGTAAAGATGAATGGCACTTACATGGAAGATGTCATTGCTCGAGTTCCGGATGAAATCGCTGGCGCAGACATGAAACGCAACGATACAGACGGTGATATTCTATGGTGCGCTGCTGCCATTAGTTCCTTTGGCTTTACGGTGAATAACCAAACATGGGCTGCAAAATCACTGCCTTGGCCTTCAGCCTGGGAAAACCTAACAAGCCCCGGTTTTTATCACCCCACCGCAACAATTGCGATGGGCAATGCACCTGCAACGACTAGTAATACACGAATCTACGAAATTATTGCTCAGAAATTTGGATGGGATCTTGGATGGGATACCATTGTCCGGATGGGAGGAAATTCCAAGATTTATGGTGGGTCCGTTCAAACCCAAACTGCAGTGGAAACAGGCGAAGTAGCAGTTGGAATGACCATTGACTTCTATGGATATACATCGATGTACAAGTACAGTTTCTGTCAATATGTTGTCCCACAGAACGGATCGATCGTTAATGGTGATCCAATTGCCATTCCTGTCACTTGCCAGCATCGTGAAGCCGCTGAAGCTTTTATTGATTTTGTCTTATCTCCTGAAGGACAAAGTCAATGGTTACGTACAACAATTAACCGAATGCCAGTGATGGAAGAAGCATTTGATACACCCATCGGTGAAACTCGAGACGATCTCTACACCTTCTACAATGCTACCATCGAGAATATTGGCATCCCCTTCGATGACAACCTTGTTCTTTCGTACGAATGGTCCTTTATACACTACTTTGAATCCGTAATAACTAATGCCCATAGTGCACTTCGAAGTGCCTGGGGCAAACTTGTCAATTGGTACCTTGTTGATCCAGTGGGCAGACAGGCCCAGTTCGATACTTGGGCGGCTCAACTTGGAGCAACAGTAACAATCACTGATCCCTACACCCTAACAGCTGAGAAATTCACAGAGGCGTATGCACAAAGCATCAACATGTTAATTCGCGGGGATGATGTGTTCAGAGAAAGCATCAAAAGCCTCTGGACTTCCGCCGCAATTGCCCAGTATAACACTGTAGAGATTGCTGTCCCTGGCTAATTCATTGGGTGCTCTGAGTGAGGTAACTATTACCTCACGCCCTTTCTTTTATTATTTAACAACGTAATTTAATTTGCAAACAGATTCTTACTCAAACCTGAACTGAAGGGCACGGTATATTACTTTTTTATAATTCATATTCGCTATTGATGTGACATCACTATTCGGAATTACCCGAAAAACAAATCTTCACTCGAAGGTCTGTTGATGGCAAGTATTCTGTCGAAAGAAGGATTCAAACTCAGATTTTCTGGATTTTCTAATCGTACGAGAGATTGGATACTATCTGGGCGAAAATTCTTCCACTTCGAATACTATAAAGAGCTTCTCCATCAGTTCCGCTCACAGATGGGTGTCTTTTCATCCATTCAATTAGCTGCGGTAATCCTAGTATTCATATTTTTCATGGTTCTCCCTTTGCTAGCCGTGATAGGATCCGCGTTTACCGCAAACGGTGTTTTTTCACTTATATGGTTCCGAATCATCTTTACTGATCCACGATTTTGGCCTGTTAATGGATGTACAGGGGTACCAATTCAAATCGTAGGTGATTATCTTTACATTCGAGGTGTCGATTGTGGGGCGATTATCAATTCCATATATGTGGGTCTCTCGACAACTCTCATCTCCACATTAATCGGGGTTACACTTGCCTTTTTCATGGCACGATATGACTTTCATGGCAAATCCATTCTGCGTATTCTCATTCTCGTCCCCATTCTTTCCACGCCTTTTGTTAGCGCAATTGCCATCCAAAAAATATTCGGGGAATTTGGGATGCTCAACCTGTTATTCTACGACATCCTTAGAATTCTCCCATTCCGAGTAATTTTCGAAGGATTAGCTGCGGTAATTCTTGTTCAATCGCTGCACTTCTTCTCATTGGTTTATCTTTCAACCTACGCCGCATTCCTGGCTATAGACCCTTCATTAGAAGAACAAGGAGAGAATATGGGTGCAAAGGGATTTGGACTTTTCAGGAAGATCACCCTTCCCTTAGCCTTGCCAGGAATTGAAGCAGGGGCAATACTCACATTTATTCTCAGTGTTGAAGATCTGGGCACTCTCATTGTTTTTGAATCCGACCCAGTCGTTCGCCGGACGATCACCTATCAAGTCTATTCGTTAATCTTTGCTCCGACGGGAGCCATAAATCCCATTGCGCCAGCATTAAGCGTTATCTTGTTGTTAATTGCAATGATTGGATTCCTATTAATCCGAAGGTATATGTCTCTTAGACATTATGCCATGATGAGTAAAGGGGGCACATGGAATCCAAGGCTGAACAAACCAAAATGGTGGCAGTATATCGCGATATATGGGTTTATTGGGGTGGTGCTCTTTTTTGCACTACTCACACCATTAGGAATCCTTTTCCTGGCATTTTCCACTGAATGGGGTACTACTGTCATTCCAGTTAACTTCCCCACGGTGATTAACTTCTTTCAAGTATTTACAGACCCTCTAGTACTCCAATCGATTTTCAACAGCCTCTTTTATAGTACAGTCGCTATCATTCTCATTGTGGTATTGGCAACAGGTGCAGCATATATTGTTGCAAGAAAGAATCTTCCCGGTATCGGCGGATTAGACCTTCTGGTTACAATTCCTATAGCATTACCTGGAATCGTCATTGCCATGGGGTATTTCCTTTTCTTTGTACGAATTCCCCTTTTCGCTAGTTCAATTCTCAATCCATTAATAACAGCCATGCCATTGCTAATACTAGCGTTCACAATTAGGAAATTCCCATTCACTGTACGTTCAACTTTTGCGGGTCTTCAACAAACGAATGTTGAATACGAAGAAGCCGCAGAAAACCTTGGAGCCAGTCGAGCCCGAGTATTTGCAGGCATAGTAATTCCCTTAGTAGCCGTCTCCGTCCTCTCTGGGGCGATGATGTCCTTTGTATATTGCATGTCAGAAGTAAGTGTTAGTCTCGTTTTAGGTGGAGTTAATCCGAGCCAAGCTCCCCTTACATGGAAAATGGCAGACATCCTATATCAAGTTGCAGCAGGATCACATCATGCTGCTGTTTTAGGACTCTTGCTTATGATAATTCAAATAATCATAATTACCATTGTTAATGTAGTATTGAAGAGCCGAACGGAATCAATGGTGGGATTATAAAGGAACGGGAAAAAAATGGTAACAATCGATTTAAAGGAATTAACCAAGCGATTTGGAGAAGTCGTTGCCTGCGATCATATTGATCTTCACATAAACGATGGAGAACTGTTCACCTTATTGGGTCCCTCTGGTTGTGGAAAAACAACTATCCTGCGATGTGTTGCTGGTTTCTATACACCTGAGGAAGGGCAAGTCTTTTTTGGTGAAACCGATATGACCCGAGTGCCACCTAATAATCGGAACACGGGCATGGTTTTTCAAAACTACGCCATCTGGCCACATATGAAGGTGTTCGATAATGTGGCTTTTGGACTTAAAATCCGGAAAATCCCCAAAGATGAGATACGTAAGAAAGTCCTAGATATCCTCGAATTAGTTCGACTCGGTGGAATGGAAAATCGTACTCCCTTCCAGTTAAGTGGAGGGCAGCAACAACGTGTTGCACTTGCTCGCGCGTTGGTCATCGAACCGCGGGTCCTATTATTTGACGAGCCACTCAGCAATTTAGATGCAAAGCTTCGAGTGGAGATGCGGCATGAAATCAAGCGGATCCAAAAGGAATTCGGGATAACCACAATTTATGTAACGCATGATCAAGAGGAAGCGCTCAGCATCTCTGATCGTATTGCTGTTATGGAACTTGGTCATATAAGGCAAGTAGATTCGCCTAAAGATATCTATGAGGAGCCACAAAATCTCTTCGTCGCAGACTTCATTGGCTCTTGCACCTTTCTTCACGGAACCATAACAAGTGCTAACGGAAAAAAAATTACCATCGAAACGTCCTGGGGGCAACAATTGCATGGGCGAACGACCCGCAACGATCTAACCTTTTCTAAGGGTGAGGAAGCATTTGCTGCAATTCGACCTGAAGACTTTCGAGTACGAGAACCTAAAGCGGATTTCAACAAATTATCAAGTACAATTGAGAGCCTCGTTTTCACTGGGCGCTACTATCAAGTTTACGCAGATGTTGGAGGAACCCACCCTGTTAAAGCTGAACTCGCCGCTGATTCTGAAATTAAAGTCAAAGATAAAAGAGATTTATTTATCTCCTATAGAGATGTGATAATTCTCAAAGCTGAAGGCGACCCTTTCGCTGACCGTATTAGAAGTTTACTTGAAGGCAAGGCTGAAGCGGATTAATCGCTATTTAGTTGTTTGAATGTTAATTCTATTATTCTGGAAATTACAGGGTCAGAAGAGAAACAAGTTGGCTAAGGATTAATGGATGATCTAAATCCTCTGTCAAAAAAGGGAGATTTCAAGATCGGTATTTTATTATTAACGAAATTATTGCATGAGCAATTTCATTTGTCAGATCTCCTAATCTCCCAAGAAGTTTAATAACATCATGCAATATTACAAAGGTTGATGTACGCATTTTATAATGCATTATCAGTCCCAATGTTTCAAACTCAACATTTCGATTCTTATTTCTGATAGGCCTTACTTTCTGCGCTTCATTGAGTGCAGAATCAAAGCTCGAACCGAGTAACTGAATACTTTCAACAACAGCAGTTGTTGCTTCAAGGCAATAATTACCCATTTCGTAAAGCTTCTGCTTGATTTCTAATTTTATTGGCTCATCAATTAATCGGAGTTTCCGTACAATGATTTCACTCCGGTCTGCAATGCTATCGATTTTTTCAACGAGTGAATATCGTTCACTACTTGTGACTGGAAGCGCCGTAACCTGAAGTTTTTCATCAATGACTTCTTCAGCTCGATCCGCTTCAGATTCAAGTGCTAAAACGCGTTCCGCTAATTCCTTTTCTTCATCGTAGAGCCGATTTTCTGCCTTTTTCTTCAAAATCACTTTAAGATACTGGCTAAGCGCTGTCACAGATTGTAATACAATCCTAGCGTGCTCGTTGATTAGTTCCCTTACTTCTATCTCCTCTTTTTTTCTCCACAACCCGAACACCTGTTACAATTTTTAGATTATCCGATCTAAATCGCTTTGCATAGTTTGTATATGTTATGTAATAAAAACAATGCTCCAACTCTCTCAACTAGATTCCAACAAACAGGATGAAAAAGGGTCGAATAGCCAGATAAAGCCACAATAATCCAATCGCTAAAAGTGCAGAAAGGGGAATGGTTAGAAACGATGCCATTAAGATTTTATTTAGTCCTGGCCCTCTAACACGGCTTCTATTTGCAAGACCAACTCCAACCACCGCTGCTACAAGAACATGTGTTCCAGAGAGAGGTATCCCCAAAATAGTTCCGACTAAAAGCACTGAAGCTACTGCGAGTTCTGCAGAAAAACTTGTACTTGGGCGGAGCTCTGTTATCTCCATTCCAACGGTAGCTACAACTCGTCGACCAATCAAAAATAATCCTACAGCCATACCAATTCCACCCAGAAACAAAAACCATCCCCAGAATGTCGGGTCAGGAAAAATCATAGTCAAGATTCCCACTGCCTTTGAAACATCATTACCTCCACGACTCAACGCAGATACAATTACTACAATCAATAACAGCCATCCAAAAATTTGTTCGAATCTCTCAATCTGATCCAGACTCGAAGTGCGGGGTAAAATGGTTTTTCTCAAAACTAGTTGAACGAATAAAGCAATTGCCAAGCCAAAAATGATGCTTAAAATCCAACCAATTACAATTTGAATTATTGTAAACCAATTGATTATTGGACCCATGGTAGTAAATTGAATTAGGAGTCCCACGCCCAGTATGCAGCCAACAATCGAATGAGTCGTTGAGATCGGATAACCGCGAAGAGATGCCACTAGAGCCCATATTGTCATCGCTATGACTATAATCAGGATAATATCAAAGGGTAAGGGGGTTAAAACCATATCTTGTCCAATGGTCCCAGAAACTCGGGCTCCGAGCAATTGAGCCCCAATGATTTGGAGACCCATTCCCAGAAAAATCGCCGCATTCAATTTGAGAACTTTACCTCCCACAACGGTTGCCATTGTCTCATCACTTGCCCCAATCGCCACGGCGACAATAAACACGAGAATGAGTAATAGAGCGATCCAAATGATTGGGGCAATCATGGTTCAGATACCGCCGCTGAGGTTAAATTGGGCTTAATAACCATAAACTCTATATTTTCTATAGATATCATCTTTTCGCTTTAGTCAGTCATAAACTCGTCGAAGCTTTTGGAATTGAAGTGATCCTCTTAAAAAGAATATAGGGGCAATACACCCCTATTAGATGAATTTCATGGAAGTTACTCTTCGTCATCAAAGAGCTCTTTACTTGACTTACGTGCCCGCTGCATACTCATCGCCGCATCTTCATCCGCAATAGGCGCAGCCTGGGCCACGCCAACGACAGAGCGTTTACTCATCTCTTCTTTCTGTCGTTCAGCGACTTTTTCGGCCTCCTCGATTTCATCATCGAGGACTTTGTCGGCCTTTCTGATGGCTTTCGCTATTCCAGCGGGAGCTTGATTTTGGACCGCTCGATAGGCGTTTTGGGTCTCTTGAAGGATTTTCTTACTCTTTGCCACCTCACCGCGATATTGTTCTTCGCCTGCCCGTTGCACGGCATAGGTTGCTGGGAGTTCAACGTCGAGGGTTTCGATGATTGGTTTGGCATCGTCGGTGACTTTGACGCGTTTGGTCATCACGCGCATGCGTTGGTTACCTTCTTCATCCATATAGGAGACCTGGACTTGGATGGGCACCTCTTTCTCTTTCACCTTGGTTGAAGGGTTGAGCCGTATGTAGACTTCGCGGTCTTCGGTCACTGAGCCAATTCGAATTCCCTTCCGGAGGGCATCGGCTTCCGCACCGCCTAAACCGCTGACTTCTGCCAGTTCTACATCTTTGGGGGCAATGAAACGCATCTTCACTCCACGGGCAACAATCTTGCCCCCCGATGAGGAGCTCATGGCATCAGCGATTTCATCAGCCTGTGCATAGTACATGGTGCCCCCTGTTTGCATGGGCATTACGGCTAACGCTTCTAAGGCCATGAAAGCCGAAGGATCTTTGATACCAACCACATCAATGATGATGCTTGCATTTGCTGCTTTAATCGCCAAGTCTTCATAAAGCTGCGCTCCTGTGGTCGAAGATCCTTCAAGGGCTCCAACACCTTCGTTGGCAAGGCCGTCGGTGAGGAGTATAATACGTCCACCACGGTCTTTCATGATAACATATCCTGCGACCATAGCAGGGCCAAGAGCAGTCATGTCAATGTCGCGGAGCTTTTGGATGTTGGACACCCATTTTTGCTTGGTCTTCTTCAAGGGTTTAAGTTCGACGTCTTTTCGCTTCGATTCAACCGCTTTAGTGATTTCTTCAACGCTGTAACGCATGTCACCAGAGACAGTGAAGATTTTCTTCATGTTTTCATCGTAACAATAAACTTCACTATGGAAGGCTAGAAGACCGAATGTGGTCTCGGGGGCATTGACACTGAGATCAGTCACCGTTCGGATAAGTGACTCTTTTACAGCGGCTAATTTTCCACCACTCATTGATCCTGAAATATCAATGACTGCTAGTAGGGTATCTTCGGTGATGGGTTTTGCGGTAGTGAGTTGCCCAAGCATGAATTCTGAGAGATCAGTTCCTGGCATGAGTTCTGGGGGTATGACATTTAGGGTTCCGCAGAATTCGCAGTTGAAGGTTTTTCCCTTGGATGGACTCTCTTGAATTAAATCCGGATTAGTGAGGGCAGCTCCACAATTACTGCACATGATGGGGCGTGTGCTGATTTCTTTGACTTTTTCTTTCATATCAGCAAAGGAGACTCTACCGACCCAAGGCATATCCTTGAGGACCTTTCGGTCTTTGGGGAAATATTCTGAACTGGTTTTAAACATACTACTTGAATCCCCGAGATTGTAATGTTACGTACGCCCTTGCAGTTTATGTACAAAAGCTTGTTGTTGCATAGGACTCAATAAGAGGTATTGGGGACGAAGAAGGAATTGTTACCATTATGTAGGTGAAATCCTGTAATTGGGGTCTTTGTGTCTTCACAGGTAAGCTGCAAGGTCTGATTAAACAAGATATTATGTCCAATGAAATGGGTATCGCTTTGTTGAAGAAAGGGAATAATGACTGGATAAGGATAGTGTGTTTCGGTAATTCGGATGAGCTGTTTGTCTTTCCAAACTACACCGATTCCATTTTGTCCCTCTTTAAAGTCAAAATGCAGCCACGTTGCATCAAAGAATTCTTTGAAGGGGGTTGTTCCAAGGATTTGATGCATTTGATATGGTCCATAGAGGTCCTCACAGATGCGAATCCATCTTTGAAGTGAAGACTCTAAAAGAGGAATTCGAGTCTTATTTGCAGCATACTCTTCCAGAATAGTAAAATCATCGTCAAAAAGCCCCTTAACAAGCAGATTGGAAGATTGATCATATAATGCATATTCCTCGGGTGGTCCATTCTCTGGAAAAAGGCAAAAATCTAGTGCTTGTTGTCCACGGGCTGATAGAATCAAAAAATATGATTGGGCAGTGAGGTTTATCTCACCACCTTCAGGAAAAGTATAGTTCCCGAGAAGATGTTGTATTTTGTTTGGATCCAGTTTTGGTTCGGGTAAGCAGGGAGGGAGAGTATAAGGGCTGTTGAACAGGATTGAACGAATTGGCCAGATTGCCATATATCCTACATCTTCTCCGAAGAGAATATTATTCGAAAAAGCAATTATTAGCAAATCTAAATCGCTAAACCAAGTGAGTTCTGAATTTGCTCCTGAATCGGTGCCTCCATTATGCCAGATGCGGCGTCCATACTTGGTCTGAAGTACATCCCAACCATAAGATGTATCTTCTAGAAACGGTGTGAATAGTTTGGCTGTACTTTCTTTTGTCAAAAAGACATTATTTTTAATGGCCTGCATCCAGCGGTACAATTCATTAATAGGGCAGCAGATTCCCCCGTTTCCGAGCAATGGTCGATAAGGTCCTGGCCAAATCAGAGGGGAACCGCCATCGATGCCTTCAATATATACATGGGCCACTTCTTCCTCTGACCAGCTCTTCGTTCCATACCATCCAATTTTCTCTAATCCAAGAGGATCAAGGAAAGTGGTTTGTAGGAAGGTCTGGAGTGTTTGATTAGTGAGTTGTTCGATGATGATAGCTAGAAGGGCGAAGGCAGGATTGCTATATTTATATTCAGTACCTGGCTTGAAGGCTAAGGGAAGGGCAACGACATCTTGAATGAAACTTCTTGTTTCATAATATTCGAAATCGCTCCCATGTTTGAGAGGTAGGCCAGATGTATGAGTAAGAAGATGGTGTAAGGTTATTTCCTGCTTATCTTTTGGTACATCATCAAAAAAGCGAGTGATGGGATCCTGTACAGTCAATTTCCCTTCCTGTTCTAAATGTAGAATCGCTGTAGCTGTGAATTGCTTACTGAGTGAACCTATATCAACAATAGTATTATGAGTGAAGGGGACATTGGTGGCTGTGTTCGCAAGACCGTAACCTTTCTGGAGGAGAATCTTTCCTTTCTTTGCGATGAGAATTGAGCCAACAAAACCAAAATTTAGGGCACGTGTTAGAAACTGGTCGATACGACTCCCCATACCATTTCTAACAATTTCCTGATAATTTTCAACATCTATTTGGGTCATCGGGTCTGATAGAAGGAACAAAGGTTAGTGATTCTGTATGAAGATAAAATTACTGAATTTTTGAATATCAATTTATCCTTTTATATTCTTCGTCATTGAGAAATAATGGGTTTTCACAATCTGCCGTAATTGAAGGAGATTAGGTGATTACCCCTGTGATTCGAGCAAGCCTTTCAGCCGCCTTCTCAGTGAGCCCTCTTTCACCCAATATTGTATAGCGTTTGGGATTTATCGTGTGGGCGATTTTAAGTGCTTCAATGACGTGTTCTGGGTCCACACCAAGTTGTTTTGCAGTCGTTGGTGCACCAATGGTCGCCAGAGCAACACGGATTTCTTCCCAATCAATGGCATGCAGATAGCCCATCATGATTGTTCCTACACCACATTGTTCGCCATGAAAAGCGGGGTTAGGGGCGACACGGTCCAGGGCATGGCTGAACTTATGTTCCGCCCCGCTAGCGGGGCGACTTGATCCTGCAATGCCCATGGCTATTCCACTGGCAATCAATGCCTCGACAACGAGTCGTATACTATGCTCGTCATTTATTTTGATCATCGCGGCATTTTCCATGATAATGGTAGCACCCATCAACGAAAGAGATGCAGAATACTCTCCATAATATTCGTATCCAAGGGTATGTGCTAGCTTCCAATCACGCACGGCAGTGATTTTAGATATGAGATCACCGCATCCAGCAGCTGTAAATCGATAGGGAGCTTGAGCGATGATGTGTGTATCAGCAACTATTGCAATGGGAGACTGACCTTCTACTGATACTGAGGTCCCATCTTTCTTGATTGATGCTCGAGGGCTGGAGATTCCATCATGTGCCGCTGAAGTGGGTACACTGATGAAGGGTTGTTTCTCGTAGGTGGAACATAATTTGGCCGTATCGATGACGGATCCTCCTCCGACGGCGACGACGACTCCTGCATTTTGATTTCGGATTTCCTCACAGGATTTTTCAACTTCGGGTTCAGTGGCTTTTTTGATGATGACAATTTCGGTGCTGAATTTCGCCTTTTCAAGCGAATTGAGGGCATCGTTGCCTGCGATTTTCATGACCTCTTTGTCAGAGATGAGGATTGCGCGACGCGTTGATACCACTCGTTTAGTCACTTCACCGAGTTGGTGAATTACCCCTGACCCAATAACAACTTCTCCAGGGAGCTGCATTCGATGGGCATCGCCTTCCTTCTTCATTATACTTCTACCATCCTGCTCGGTTAGCATAGCTTTCCGCTTGGTCCTATTAAACAGTTTTACTACACAAAATGTACTCAAGCTTGAGTGGAGAAGTTGAGTTTCAAATCCGCCAAACGGGATTCAAGGGCTTTTTTCGCTTCAGGTTCGAGGTGCTCTTTCAGTTGCCCTAAAAGTGCCTCGTACGAATCGATGGCGGTCCGTGCTTGAACGAGGTCTTTTTCAATTTCCTGTGTCATCGGGTTTACGATGAGGCCCATTTTTTGCCAAGCCACGGAATCAAGGATTCGCATGAAAAGGGGGAGGAGTTGCCAGATGGGTAATGCGCTTATGTCCATCATCTGAGGTCCGGATCCCTCTTCCTCTGGAACACTGGCTTCTTCTGGTTCAGGTATGGAATCGGTTGGTTCAGTTTTGGATTTCTTCTTGTCCTTTGCCATGGTCATCGTTCCATTTACTGATGGTTCGGGTCAAGGGGTTCGGGTTAGAAAAATGTTGCTAACCTTATTCATTGCGGTTTACATTCACCATGCGCCAAGTTCGGTAATCAACGAGAACGCGAATGAAGCCACTGAGCATTTTATCTACGTCGGGGTCGCCGGTGTCGACGTGGAGTCCTTGCTCTGCCAAGGTTACGATTTTACTGTGTGTGGCAATGACAAGGATTTGTTCAGGAGGAATTTTGCGAATGATGTTGGGGCTGATTTGCTGATTTCCTCGACCGAACAGCATGCCCTGGTTTCCAATGGGTGACACAATGATCCAGGCATGCAGGAAATCAGGTACCACTTTGAGTAGCTGCTCTTCATTGACATCCAAATGAATAGTGCCTTGCTGGTAGACATCCACTCCCAATAAGGTTTTTTTGACGCCTAGCATCTTAGCGAATGCTCGTACAGTTGAACCAGGACCCAGAATATAGGTATCTCCTTCAACCATGTCTTCAAGCAGGGTGCGGGCTACGGCTTCCTGATTATCCCGCTCATCCACCGTGGTCGGTGATGTCATCTTTGAGCCTTGCATCCGCGCAGGAACAAGGGGTCCTTGAAGAAACCCATAGAGTTTGACGGCAAACTCGTCACCACGGATCGCCTCTTCATCCGCGTCCATAACTTCGAAGGGTTCCGTCTGCGTTTCGCCCCTTAACCAGTCAATCAGGACCCGAGCTGCTGTTTCTGGTGAGTAAGCGAAAATTCCACTATACATCTTCACACCAGCTGGCACCCCCAGAACTAAAATCTCAGTGTTCTTGCCTAAGCCATCCAAAATATCCCTCGCCGTACCATCCCCACCAACAAAAACGAGTAGTTCCACTTCCCTCTCTACAAAAAGCTTGACAGCCTTCTTCGTGTCAGTGTCCGATGTGGTTTCGCCTAATTCCATCGGTACAACTTCGGGCGTAATCCCTGCCTCGATAAGAATGCGAGCGCCCATGGGCTCTGGGCAGGTTATCCAATTAACCTCTTCGCTTTCTTCATATAATCGTAAGAAGGTTTTCACGAATTGCGCTGCACGTAGTGGTGCAACGGGTTCTGCACCCATCGTTTGAGCTTGCTCAGCGACACCGTCGGTTCCCTTCAATCCGACTCGGCCTCCCATTCCAGCTATCGGATTTATTAAAAAACCAACTCGAAGAGCCCTAACTGGTGATGGTGTCACTGTGCATCCTTCCACTCACAACCCCTCATTTACTGAAATAATCTTTCCTCTCGACCGATGAACTTCAACAAAACTACTTCTTACTCTGTTGAGAGAAGTGAACTATTAGTAGGGTTTCAGACTCGCTGCGAGACGGTAGAAAATTATGGCGTTCAGGATGACACCAAGTTCTATTAGCACAGCAGGAATTAGGAAGTAGTATCCATAAAGCACCATTGGGTACGGATAGTAGAACACTGACTGCACCATTAGGGGAATAATGAGAAGGGTCATATGTGCGATAAGAATGTAGAAAATGCTTGTGGCTATTATAAGACCCTGAGAGCGAGAGTGCCTTCTCACAGAAAGGAGTGCAAAGGACCACAAGATCAGTAGAACCCCAATAAATACGTTGCTTGTAAACACCAAACCATTATACAGTCCACATAGTGGTCCCGGCGATATACTGCCATAGGGTGGAGTAACAATCATCACCTGACCAGTATAGACCAGAAGTTCGGCTAAAACTCCGAACCAGGGGGCAGTAAGAGTGAATAACGCGATATAGAATGCCCAGCGGAAATTGAAATATCCTTTAAATTCCATCCATCCAAACGCGCTGAGGCTGATTCCAAGGGCCACCAGAATTACTCCAATGGTCCGGGGAATCAAGGTCGCATAATATAAGGAACTAAAATATGGGGGATAGATATACGAAAACATCCAAAATGCATGGATGAAGATGGCCATAAAAGCTAATCCAAGGATTCCAATATTGAAATTTCTGCGACTCGTGGGTATCACATGACCTAGCGGTATGGGAAGGCGGTCGACTGCTTCATCAGCTACTGCTTTCGGTGTACGGATACGTCCCACATCTAGACATGGTTGACAATATGCAATCCCTGCAATGGTGATTCGACAGTCGGAACATAGCGCATTACCACAGGATTGACAGATGGCAATGGCATCCCTATCCTGATGAATAGAGCATTTCACCATTACTCCACTCCAAGGGCCGTATCACCGCAAATAGATTTAACTATTTGGTTCTCGGATATCAGAAAAATCGTATTCAATGCTCACAGACTAGGCCTCTAAACTCCGTTTAGAAATGCACAGCATTTTTGTATACTCCTAATCAAACGCTCGATAGAGGTTATTTTCAATGGAAGCTACTGGAATGCCCCTAATTGGTGATAAAGCCCCAAGCTTCGAAGTTCAAACCACGTTTGGTAAAATCAAATTCCCCGACGACTACAAGGGCAAATGGATTGTCTTATTTAGTCACCCAGCAGATTTCACACCCGTCTGCACTACGGAATTCTTTGCATTTACCAAACGATTCGATGAATTCGAAAAACTGAACACCCAACTCATCGGCCTCAGCGTTGACAGTGTCTTCTCCCACATTAAATGGGTGGAATGGATCAAAGACACCCTAGGCGAAGAAGTCAAATTCCCAGTCATCGCCGACGAAACCGGAAAGATCGGTCGCCTCATGGGTATGATTCATCCTAATAAGAGTCAGGCGACAGTCCGCGCCGTCTTCTTCATTGATCCGAAAGGCATCATTCGTGCCATCATCTATTATCCGCCTGAATTGGGTCGCAACTTCGACGAAATACTCCGTGTGATCAAAGCCTTCCAAATTGCAGACGAAAAGAAGGTCGCCATGCCCGCTAACTGGCCAAAGAACGAACTCGTCAAAGACCGAGTTATTGTTCCCCCTGCCTCAGATGTCAAGACTGCCAAGGAAAGACTTGAAGATAAAACAATCGAATGCTATGATTGGTGGTTCTGCCACAAAGAATCTAATTAAAGTACGGTTCTTATATTTGATAGAATCTTACAGCATAGTATGCCTCTTCTGGCAAAGCAACACACTTATTGCATGAGACTGTGTGATTGAATTTCTCCTACACGCGCGCTGCTTATATTTAGTGATCTATTTTCGAGCTTCAATAACTTCAAGGTTTTTATCAAGATCTTTTTTTCCACCTGATAGAGAATCATAGAACACGATTTCCTTGAATCCGACTTCTCTAATTATTTGCTCAAGGTTCTTTCGTGTATATGCAACCATGCTTGATGCATGGAGTGTTATATTGTTGGTCTCCGCGTCTATGATGAAATATCTTGAAGTGGCAACATGT
>JAEOUH010000019.1 GCA_016839365.1 Candidatus Hermodarchaeota archaeon | reverse complement strand
CTGGTAAACGCGCTTCCATTAGGAGGGGTATTTTGAACCGTTTCATGGGTTCTTTGGGAGGGGATATGGGTTCGAGAAGGGCAATATTTGAAGGGAGCGATATTTGCGTGTCAAGGATTATAGTAGCCTCAGAGAAACTGATTGTAACCTGACCCGAAACAGGTTCTTTGATTTTTACTTCTTGCTTATCTAGCGATAGTCTTAGTTGTGAGGAAAGTGTACTTTGATAAAGCGCTAGAAGGGTGGTAAGCAGTTGGATTACTGTTTCAGATTCATCAAAGCGTGAAGGGATTTGTAAATCCTCTGGAGCACCTTCTCCTTCGATGAAACGGTTGACAAGGAGGGAAGCGATAGGATAGACAGGTGTTTTGGCCTTTTTTCGTCCGAAGCGTTTTTTGACCTTTTCAGCTTCGCGATAGGTTTGCTTCGCCTTAGCTAGATCATTTGCAGCAAAGAGCATAATCGTTTGTAGCGCGTAAGTCCGTATAAGAAGCTCATTATCATTTTTCCGTGTACCTATGCGTGTGACTTGGGTTAGTGCTGATGAAGCAGAATTGAAATCATGGTTAGCGATGGCAGCATCAACTGCTTCAAAGAGAATGTCTGTTTCGCGCTTGTCATCTTTGAGAGCAAGGTAGAATTGGGCGGCTTGAAGAAAAGCTTCGTAGGCTTTTTGGTAATCGGGGATTTTTGTATAGGAGCGTCCAGCAGCGGCCCATTCATCAGCGGCTTTTACTTCGTTTCCTTCTGCTTGATGGTTTCTTGCCCGTTTTTCGTGTTTTGCAGCTGATTTCGCTGGATCTCCACTGAAGACACCCTTGAGAAACGACATAATGAGGCGTGGTTCCTGTGAACCTGTTAAAATCCCTTTCGGGTATAAAAGAAAAATGGCTTCAGGGAGAGAATTTGAGGGGAACTCCTTGTTTGGGGATTTGCACAGGAATTCCTGTACTTTTAACGAACCTTTGGAAGAGTTCCGGGGCTTCTGTATGAATCGGAACCAGATTCTTTGGTCGGATTTCCTCAAGCGTTTGGCAAAGCTGTAGAGGATGGATGTGCCCAGAGCAATGGGAATTGTACATTGCTAGTCCAGATAGGGCGAGCCAATTTAGAAGTTTATCGAAACCGATTTCGCTCTCTTCATTGAAAGGTTCTGATGCACTCAGAAGATAGATACCTGATTCAGGTGGTTTGATTTTTTGCATGGTGCTGATACTGCCAAAACTAGAACAGAATACGTATCGGTTCGGTTGTTTATGAAGGTCTTTAGCCGTCACTGCACGCTCATCAAGATTCTTGATAGGCGGATCTGCATTTTGGAGTAATTTTTCGTACTTTGAGACGCGTTTCTTCTTGGCATCGAACCAAAGAATTTCTGTATCATTGGCGATGCTTGGGGTCTGAAGATCTCGGCAATGGTTAATGGCGTTCAGTATCCACATTCGTCGTGGTTCAAGAACCAATTTTCGGTCGTTGCTGGTAGCAGCTGATAGCATGGTGCGAAACCGGTCAAAGTCGGGTTCAGAGAAATCCGCGATTGTGAGGCTCTTACAGCCTCGGACGATCGTAGTAACTTTTTCGAGGACTTCTTGCTCTGTCGCTAGTTCGGCCTTTGCGATATTCGTGCCTTCGGTGAGTATAACATCGGGTGGTCCACTCTTTTGGATTGCCTTGACAAAATCTTCGGTCAGCTGAGGCAGTGTGCCATGGCGACGGAAATCGCCTGTATACACAATGGTAATTTCTGAACAGTAGATGATGAAACCATAAGCTGCTGGAATACTATGATCCACATGGACGGGTTGGATCTCGATTCCATTGATTTTCACTCGGTTACCAGTGCGGAAGGTGTTGATGGTTTGCCCTTCAATGTCGGTGTCAAATGTTTTTCGGGTTCCTTGGAGTCGGGCTTCAAAGATGATGCGGGTGCACTCACCCATGTGGATAGGAATGCTCCGATTTAGTAATGGCAGATAGCCACTATGATCTGTGTGTGCATGAGAGAGAAGCACGGCATCAACGTCAGAAGCAGGTTGGTCATTTTTAGAGGGTTGATGGTATAGGTTGGGGATATCGGGCGTACCACCCACTTGAATTAGCTCGTCAAGAGATTGTGGAGCGACAGGGAAATCGTAGAACTTACGCATGGTTTCAAAAGATTTCCCGAAGTCGAGGAAGAACTTCGTATCGTATCCCTTATCGTGGATTAGGATTTTGTTGGCGCCGATTTCTCCTGCGCCCCCGTAAATGGTTATGGTGACTGACATGAACATTCTCCACCAGGAAGCTGATCGGATAGTTTGAGTCGTCGGATCTTTGGAACGAAGCTGCGAAGCAGACCTTTAGAGAGACTGCCGCACCCAAGGATTGTGTTGTTGTGAATGACGATTACATACCCTCTTTGTATGTCTTCATAATTAACCGATTCCCCCTGTAACCACTGTTGAGCTTGAACATCGGTTAATTCCACTTTCTGTTTTGTAGCATGATGTCCGAGCAGTTGGGCACCATCCATTGAGAGCCGGAAGGCCTTCGGTGAATACTCACCGATATAGAGTCCTGTTGTTCCGGTGTAGGGAAGCTTGGAAAGAAGTTTGAAAGCAGCTTCGCTGATTAGACGGATTCGTTTTCGCCCGGATTTCAAGAATCGATATCCTGCAAGTTTAGGAATTCCAAATTGTTTCTTGAGCAGTTGCCAGACATGGGTTTCTCTTTCGAGATCCATAGTTAATGCCTTTATTTGCGCCATCATGCCTCCTTCCTTATTAGAGCTATGAAAAAGCTGTCAGTGTCATTATCGTGCGGGTAGATGCGTAAACATTTAGTAAGCTTTTCTGAAAAATGGACGTCACTCCATTGTGTGATTCCGGGGTGGCTGCGATAGTTAGATAGTTGAGGGATTTTTAACACCGCGTCAGATGAACTGCGAAGTAGATGGTCAACCACTGCTTCATTTTCTTCAGGGTGTATACTACAGGTGGAATAGACTAGTGAGCCTTCAGGCTTGAGGAGGCGAAATGCGGCGGTTAGCAGACCTTTTTGAATGGTTTGTATTCCAAGGATGCGTCGTAGGTCTGGAACTTCAAATTGTGGCGGTTTACTCCGAAGATGTCCTGAAGCAGTACAGGGTACATCAACTGAAATTCGGTCAAACTGAAGCGGAAGCCGGGTTGAAAGGTGCCGTCCATCCTGACAGAGAGTGATGGTGTTGATAATACCGCAGACTTGGATATTGTGTCCCAGACTAGTTAGTCGGCGGAAGGAACGGTCGTTTGCAATAATGGCTCCTTTATTGTTCATCATTTGGGCCATTTGTGTTGTTTTTGAACCAGGAGCAGCACATATGTCAAGGACAGAATCGTGGGATTGGGGGTTGAGAACGACGGGGGGTAGCATACTTCCGCCTTCTTGGATATAGTACCATCCAAGAGAATATTCTTTAGTGAAGGGAAGGTGTTCAAGGTTCCCTGATATCCGAAATCCAGCAGAGTACCAGGGGAGTGGTAAGTAGGTGATGTCGAGTTGCTTAAGTTGCTTAAGACCTGCATCGATATCTGTTTTCAGAGTATTGATTCGGACGAAATGCGTAGGTGGTTTTGATATCGCATCAAGGAATTGTGGATATTCATCACCTAGTAGCATTTGGAAGCGTTCTTGTAATGAGGGAGGAAGGGTCGCAGTTTGTTTTATTTCGGTCACGCTACCTTCGATTTGATTTAGGCTAGAGGAGACTGGAGCCGGTTGCGGTGTATAGGCCAGGTGGTGATAACCCGATTATTATCGATGACGTAATATTGATCAAAAAGGTTAGCCGTGAGGCATGAGTGGTTTGGGATTATTTGTAGATGATCCCCAGGTATGAGGGATTTGTGGTGGGAGTTGGGGAACTTGATTTTGCCATGTTCTTGGGAAAGCTGGGTGATTTGAGCTGCAGTTGGTTCGAATTCATCTCCAAGTATGAAAACGAGGCCATATCCTTGGTGTGTAGAAATATGAGTGGCCCCTGCATCCTTTGAGAGGGCAGTAGCTCCTGCATCAACCACGATATGTGAATCCTGGACACTTACTACACTTGTTAGTACTGTGAGTGCACAATCTGCCAGTGAACAGGAACCAAGTAAGGCCTGGGTATTATCGAAGAAAACATAGTTTCCAGGGCGGATTTCAGTTATTCCCGGTTTGAAGTTGGGGGCCTGCATCATAGTGGGAGTAGAACCGATTGATACGGTTTCAGGGGCTAGCCCGTTATCTTGTAGTGTTTTCGTAAATTGAAGCATCACTTCTTGTTCAATGTTCGCTATGGTTTGGATTTCCTCCCGCAAAGTGGCATGATACGCATGACCTGCATGAGTTAGAATTCCCCCAAAGGTGAGATGGGAAGCATCTGCGACTTGCTTAGCGAGCTTGAGTGCCATTGGATCCTTGGGGTCGACTCCACAGCGGTGATACCCACAGTCGATTTTGACTAACACATTAAGAATATTGTCTGCGGCAATACACTGGGCTTCGAGTTGGGTTGCAACGGTCGGGTGATCTGTAACCACATTTATCTGAGCTTTTTGGGCTAATTTGAGCAGGGTCAAGAATTTGTCTGGGATGACAGGGTAAGCTAAGGTGACGTCTGAGAACCCATTATCTATAAAGACGGCAGCCTCCCCCAATGTGGACACAGTGATACCTTCTGCACCATACTCGTTTTGGAGATTGGCAATTTCTATGCATTTGTGGGTTTTGATATGTGGGCGAAGCTGAACCCCATTCCGTTGCGCTTTTTCGGCCATCCATTGAATGTTTCGCAGGAGTTTAGTTTTGTCGATAATCAGTGCCGGTGTGATAAGATCTGTAATCTCCATGACTTACAACTCGAATAGGATGGATAAAGGAAGAGGTGTGGCTCTGTCTTGACTGAACCCACTTTCCTCGCAGCTCCAAATCGGAGGCCTCGGCGGGTTTAAGATAGCCGTATCGACAGAGCCGTGTATGCTTTCTCATATGGACTGAAAAAAGCTCCCTAAACGCGACAAGGTTAACCTTTTTTAAACAGCAACAGGCAAAACCCATCTATTCGAGGGACTCCTTATGGTGAGTTTGAAATCTTATGAAAAGGTCCGGAAAGCCCTTGAAAAAATTGGGTTGCCCGGGCAAGATGCATATGATCTACCGACTAGCGAAAAACGGTTTCCAGATGGAGCCGGCTATCGTATCGAAATCTCTGGCGTCGAACGCCCAGAGGTCTTAGAAGCACTAATCGATGAAGCTGATAAGCGAAAAATGCCAGTACATCGGCTTATCAGCGTAGTGATGGGAGCCACTCTGCTTGATGATAAAGAGCTCAAGAAATTTGCCCAACTTGCACATGACGCGCAAATGGAAGTTATTCTGACACCGGGCCCCCGCACGAGCTGGGATGTTGGCAGACAAGTGGCAACCCCCGATGGTATTTTGTCAGGCATGCGATTTCGAGGTGCCGACAAGCTTGTAGAAGTGATTGCCGACATCAAACGTGGTATTGATTTAGGCTTCCGAGGATTCTTAGTGATTGATGAAGGACTCCTCTGGGCATTGAATAAACTCAAAGAGATTGGTGAAATCCCCAAGGATATTACCTTCAAAGTCAGCATCTTCGCAGGCCACGCCTCCCCAGCGGGAGGAAAACTGCTTGAACAGCTAGGGGCAGGGAGTTTCAACCCCGTTGCCGATATGACTATTCCTCAACTGGCCGCCATCCGTCAAGCCACTAACCTACCCATTGACATCCACATCATGTTGATGCCCAGCTTTGGAGGCTTTAATCGATTCTATGAAGCGGCGGAAATCACCCGATGCGTTCAGCCGGTTTATTATAAATTTGAACCTGGACCCAGCATGGCGTTATACACACCTTGGTCATCGATTGATGGACTCAGTTTTCTAGCACGTGAAAAAGTCAAGTGGGCTGAAATCGTTCGGAACCTCATCCAAGATAATTATCCAGAAGCGAAATTATCAAAGCTTGGTGCGAAGGATTTAGCCATTCCTCAGCCTTAAGCGAGTAAATAGGAGCGTTGTCAGATGGGATTTAAACCAGGCGGTATTAACCCCGCACTAGTTACTCCTTTCACAAAGGATGGCGTAAAAGTTGATGACGCTGCATTTCGCCGGCTGATTCGCCATTGCATTGACAATCTAGGAATCACCGGACTTGTCCCTGCAGGAACAACCGGCGAATTCACCAGTTTGACTATTGAAGAACACAAACGCGTGGTCAAACTTGCCATAGAGGAGGCAGCGGGAAAAGTCCCCGTCATCGCAGGAGCTGGTGCTAGTAACACGAAAACAACAATCGAGCTTGTTGAATCTGCCCAGAAATCAGGGGCTGATGCCTGCCTTGTAGTTACTCCCTACTATATGCGCCCCACCCTGCGTGGATTGTACGAACATTATCGCCTTGTGAATGAGGTGGGATTGCCAATTATTCTCTACAACATTCCCCAATGCACGGGTCTAGATATGCCCTGGCAAATAGTTGAAGATTTAGCCGACCTCGATAATATCGTTGGCCTCAAAGATTCCAGCGGGCAACTCAAACTCATCCTTGCGGTCTTGGAAAAAGTCGGATCAAAGATAAACGTATTAGTCGGCCATGACGAGGTCGTGTTTCCAGCTCTCGCTTCAGGATGTTCAGGAGCGATTCTAGCTAGTGCACAACTCATCGGTGACATTTGGGTCGAGATGTTACAGAAAGTTCAGGCCAAAAAATATGCGGAAGCTATTGCTTTGCAGCTCAAGGTCCAGAAACTCACAAGATTAATTGTGGGGTCCGGAGCTGTGGGTACAAAGGCCGGATTGAATATGATTGGTGTCCCAGTGGGTAAACCCCGACTCCCACTAACGTTTGGCGGAGTTCTCACCTACGAGAACCGTGAAGAAATCCGCATTGAACTGGAGAAGCTTGGAAAAATCGAGCGTAAACCGGTGAAAATTGAAGTTGAGCCCAAAGAACCTCTAGAGGCGCGATTCGGCGTCATCGGGTTCACACCCGAGCACATCAAAGACTTCTCCATTAAGGTAGGAGAAGGACTTGCCGGGACTGGTGCAGAAGTCGCCCATATCGACCTAATGATTGGACGCAAGGACGGGCCAGTGGGATATGCCTTTGCCCAGGCAAAAACAGCACCTAAGGAACGTATGGAGCCCCTTCTCGCTATTCTCGAACCCAATCTCATGGTCAAACCTGAGACCCTCCTTGTACCAACAGTAGCTAATCGGAGCATGCACCAGGCTAGCTTATTCGGTGGTCCAGCTCAAACCGGGTGTGCCAAAGCGGTGATGGATTCGGTTGAAGAAGGACTTATCCCCAAATCCGCTGTCGACCAATTGTTAATTGTTGCAACCGTTTTTGTGCATCCAACAGCAGTGGATCGGAAACGTATTCTCATTAACAACTACAAGGCCATGCGTCATGCCCTCCGCCGCGCCATCGAAGGACGTCCGAGCATCAATGAACTGCTCTCCGACAAAGAGTATGCAAAACACCCCTTCAAATGGGAACCCTAGCTTGCAGTACCGCACATTCTTTGGTGGTCTCGCCCTTAATGGGTTGGCTAGAAAATTAGCTTGATCTTATCAAGTAAAAGGGCAAGAAAAACTGCTGCGGAGAGAAGGTCAGCCGTCGTACCTGGGTTGAGTCGAGAGCCTTCGGATCGTAGATACTCATCAAAGACTATGAGTTCCTTCTGCCAGCGGTCCTCAGGTAATTCGAGGATTCGGTTATGGAGTTTGTGTGCTTTATTTGTGACTTGCTGGGCCACATCAGGTCCGACCTTGCGTTGGATGAAGGTGTCAGGACGTTGCCCTAACGCCCAAAGATAGGAAATGAGAACGGCGTCTTCGACACGTGGGTGCTGGTTTAATGCCTCAATGAACCTTGGATATAATATATCGAAAGTATAACTGAAATCCGTGGTGTATTCTTCAGCTATCGAATCAAAAGGTGCAGCTAGGGCCTGTAAATCAAGGAGGGTGTATTTCTCGCGACGAATCGCTTCGATTGTTCGGGGAGATTGGAAATCAAAGGCTTGGGATTCCTCAGTCCAATGAGGTGTCTTTGGTTTCCCACCTCCGGGATTAGCGATTTGGAGGCTGCGAATGAGTTCTATGGCGTCATCGATTGAGGACTGATGAAGGATGTGCGAAAGACTTTGACGGAGTGTTGAGGGTGACCATTTGGGGCGTGGAATTTCGTAACCTGCAGCCACTGCAAGGGGTATAATGAGGAGAATGGTTCCAAGCAATGTATTTTTCCTATGGGGTTTCATTGAGGCCTGTAATGCGAGCTTGGTTAATTCTCCCAATTTAGAAGGACCTTGCGATGATTTGTTACGTTGATAACCCCAACGGGCAGCCTGGTAAATTGGATGGGCTAGCCGTGCGATGCTAGCTGCAAAATGAATAAGCCTCGTATCATGATGGTCCTTGTATCGGTGTACATTGCCAGGTTTTGGGGTAAGAATATCTAAGAGCATGGCCAGTTGGGCTTTCTCCGAGATGCTGCAAAGCCGCTCTTCGACATTGAGCTCCTGATGCATATGATGAAATCTCCAGCCATGAGATAGGGAGTTTGTCTAGTATAAGATATTTGGTTCAACCCTCGAACACCCTCAAGGTTTTTCATTAGCAACTGGACTATGCTCACAAGGGTATTCCGATGAAAGTGATTGACTGGGAGCAAAAAGTTATCAACCATATTGATGAGCTGCAGGATGAACTGGTTCGCTTATGCCAGGACATGATTCGAATCCCTAGCTGGGACCGGGAAACACGTGGTGAGGCTGAGGCTGCCCATTGCGTCGGAAAAACCTTGGAAAAGCGGGGGATTGACACCGAATATGTTTCATCTCATCCAAACATCGATAATCTCATCGCCACGTGGAAAGCAAATAACGGGAAGCATATTCTGTTTAATGGCCATGTTGACGTGGTGCCCCCTGGTGAAGATTGGACAGTAGATCCCTTTGGGGCAGAAATCCGTGACGGTTTGATCTATGGACGGGGAGCCGTGGACATGAAAGGCGGGGTGGCTTGCCAAGCGATGGCAATGAGTGCACTTCATGATTTGGAAGTGCCCTTGAAAGGGACTCTGATTCTTAATGCCGTTGGAGATGAAGAACGGCAAGGGAAGTTAGGGACAATGTGGTGCATTGACAAGGCTTGGAAGAAAATCAAAGCCAACGCAGCATTAATCGCTGAACCTTCAGGTATTGGCCGCTTTGGGTACGCAGTGAATATTGGAGAAAAAGGACCAGTTTGGCTGAAAATTACCACCAAAGGAGAGAAGGCTCACGGCAGTATTCCATCAGCCGGCAAGAATGCGGTCACGATGATGATAAAACTGCTTGAATCGCTACAAACCGAAAACCCTCCCACAATTCCTCCCCCGATAACCCGTGAAGCGATTATTGCTCAGTTTGCCGCTAGCTTGAACACAGAGCCAAAACTGCTAGAATCCTTTATCTTTCAAGGTGATGAGCCTAACCCGCTGTCCGCTGGAATCGTAGGGCTTACTACAACGACTATGAACATTGGGACTATTACTGGTGGAGTGGCTGCAAACGTAGTTCCAGACCGTTGTGAGGCTCAGCTAGATTTCCGTATTTTACCTGGTCAAAAGCCCCAAGAGATGGTTGATTTCATACGCAGGCACGCTGAACAACAAGGCATTGAAGGCGACTGCAATATCGAAATCGTTGAGTCCTTTGAAGGAAATTCAGTGCCCAATTACACACAAAATCCGTTGGCGACAACGGTTTTTAATGCGTCAACCGAAATCACTGGTCCCACAGTATACTTTCTTGTTCCTTTTGCCACGGATGGAAGGTTGCTCCGCCGTGCTGGGATTGAATCCACGGTTGTATATGGTCCTGGGAACATGGCTTCTGCGCACACCTCGGATGAGAAAATCGCGATAGAGGATTTGATCAAAGTGACCAAAGTCTTCGCTCTTACTACGATTCGCTATCTAGGGGTCAAGAACTAGTTAATACTCAAATGGGAAAGAAATATCTCAGGCGGGCCGAAAAACTAGACGCGTTGCTTTTTCTTCTGAAGTGGATCCCGACAGCTCTTCAAAATCAGCTACGACGGGATCACCAACATGGATGTCTTCGGGTTTGAGGGGATCAACACCCACCAGCCGTGCGCAAACCGAAGGTCCTTCCTTCAAAGCGACGATGGCAACAATATACGGGACATCCTCAGCATACTTTGTACCTGCGATGTGAATCACCGTAAACGAACGGAGTGTGCCTTCACCACCCAATTGTGTCCAATCAGTTGTCTTACTATTACAGTTCGGACAAAAGAGCCGTGGGGGAAGGTGTAAGGAATCACAGCTAGCACAATGAGCTGCACAGAGTTTCTGTTCGTTAATCAGCTCGAAGTATTTCTTAACAGTTGTTTCTTCACTCATCTTAATCACCATCGTTCACAAATATGTACAACCGCTGTTGCTCCAGACCCCCCGACATTATGTGCAAGTCCATAATTTGGCTTATCGACTTGGCGTTTGCCGGCTTCGTTTCGGAGTTGGTGGTATAGTTCGATGATTTGGGCGACGCCGGTTGCTCCGACAGGGTGACCCTTGGCTTTGAGTCCTCCACTGGTGTTGATAGCGAATTCTCCATCTAAGGCTGTGTATTCCTGTTCGACGGCTTGTCCTCCCATTCCTCTTGAAAAGAAGCCCAGATCTTCGGTGGCGATGATTTCAGCAATGGTAAAGCAGTCATGAACTTCTGCAAAGTCGATGTCATGAGGGCCTATTCGAGCTTGTTTGTAGGCCAGTTGGGCTGCGGTTCGCGCAGAGTAAAGAGAGGTTAAATCAGAACGGTCGCACATGTCCATGGTGTCGTTGGCCTGTGCTGAGGCCTTAATTTTCACAGGTGCATCGGTAAATTTCTTTGCGAGTTTATTTCGTGTGAGGATAACTGCGGCTGCACCATCTGTGATAGGTGAGCAATCGAAGAGCCCAAGGGGCCAGGCAACCATCCGCGCCGATAAGACTTGGTCCAGAGTGATTTCCTTCTGATATTGAGCTAGGGGATTATGCACCGCGTTGGCATGGTTCTTAACGGCGACAGCCGCCATCTGTTCTTTTGTTGTGCCGTATTTAGCCATATGGGCAACGGCCAAGAGGGCGAAAATGCCTGGGAAGGTAATTCCGGGTTCAGCCTCGAAGGGTTGGTCAGCAGCCATGGCTAGCGTCTCGATGACTCCTGGTGTTGATAGGTCAGTCATCTTTTCAACACCTGCAGCCATGACCACATCGTGATGTCCAGATTCGACAGCGAGAATCGCAGCGCGTAATGCCGTGGCTGATGAGGCACATGCGGCTTCGCATTTCGTGGCAGGGATGCCTTTCATACCAGCGGCATCCACCATCATGGGAGCGATGTGGGTTTGCCGGTTGAATTGGTCTGCCGAGAGGTTACCAATGAAGGCCGCTTCGACATTTTTGGGTGCAATCCCGGCATCTTCAATGGCTTCATGGGCGGCAAGGGCGAAAAGCTCCCGTAACGTGTAATCGTCATGACGTCCGAACTTGGTTTGTCCGGCGCCAACAATGCTTACATTGAGCACAATAGTACACCTCGTTCATACGAGGAAAGCTGAATAGAGCACGATATTCGCACCCAATTATAAAACGTGCTCTCGTCCAACCTTGCCGAAAAAAAAGACCAAGTCAAGTCGGCGGGTTTTGTGAATGAAACTTCTTAAGGTGTTGCCCATACTCGACTAGGGCCCAGAGGGCTTTTGCTGCACGAGCTGGTGTGGGAAGGGAAGGTATTCCTCTTTCCTCGAGAAGGCGAGCCCCTTGCATCGTGAATCTGCCGCCAGCGGTTAGGGCGATCATTGGCTTCTT
>JAEOUH010000085.1 GCA_016839365.1 Candidatus Hermodarchaeota archaeon | reverse complement strand
TCTCTTCTTCCACTGATAATGAAGTGGTTTGCTGTTTCCATTCCAACTCGCGAAATCGACGCTGCAGCTCCTCTAGTGGCACGATATTTCTGTGGGAACCTCGCTGCTCTCTTAACTTTTGGAGTTGTTCATTTAATACACGAGCCTGTTCATTTGCCTCGTCGCGGAGTTTTTTCTGTCGCTGAACATCTTCGTTTAACTCATCTCTGGTCGCCCGTCGGTTCGAAAGCTCATCGTGTACCACAGGGGTTTCCGCACGTAATTCGTCTCTTCGCTTCCGCCACTCCCAGGCTTGATTCTTTGTATCTCGGATGCCCCGGATTAATACACGCATAGCTGCTTGCGTTTTACGTAGCTGTTCTAAAATGACTCCAAACTCATCTCGTTCACTTGCAGAATCCTCTACCATAATATCCACATTACAATCGATTATATGCTACGAAGTTGTTGTAGCTCAGAATCACTTTGCCTAAATCTTTTTGGTCTCTCAGACGACAACTCGATGGGGTGATTAAGTATTGGCAATTCCCCTGCTTAACTTGAGTGAGAAACTTCATCTGGTTCGACAACATATGTCAGAATCCAACTTAGATGCGTGGTTAATCATCGACTTTCGAGGAAGCGATCCCACTGGTCCTGCGCTACTTGGAGAGCTTGCTCCTCATTCACGTTCATATGCCATATTCATCACTCATTCTGACCCTATCATCGTCATCAAATCCCCTGTTGAAGGCAATGAGCTCATTGGTCTCCATCCCTCTCTTGAGGTCCTCGACGCGCGAACCCAGTCCTCATTCCTTGAAATGATAAAACAAAAAACTAAGGAGTTAAAGTGCATCGCGCTGAATTACAGCGAAAACCCCCAGACAGATGTCTTGTCTGCAGGTCGATTTACCACTCTTCGAAAAGCACTTCCTGGAATGCAGTATCAATCAGGGGAAAATCTAATGCAAATAATTCATTCGGTACTAACTGACGAGGAATTAGCCAGTCATAATCGTGCTGCCTTAACATTGACGAATATCATGGAACAGACCTTTGATTATGTCAAAGATCGATTGGGGTTCGTTACAGAGGGTCAAGTTGTTGACTATCTGCAGGAACAACTTCAACAAAATGAACTCACCTCCATGGAGGTTCCTATAGTAGCGGTTCAAGCCAATTCCGCTAATCCTCACTACACCCCCGGAAATGTCACTATCAAAAAGAACCAGCTACTCATGATAGATTTATGGGCAAAATGGGAAATCTTTGCCGATATCACACACATGGCCTACACAGGCTCAAAAGCTCCTGACGAGATTCAGACAGTCTGGGACACAATCATTGAAGCCCGGCATGCAGCTACGGCTTCAATAGAACCCAACATACCCGCAAGAATCCCCGATGAACAAGCCCGCAAAATCATGATCGCTGCTGGCTTCGAACATGCCATCTTACACAGAACCGGGCATAGCATAGACATCAGGTCCCACGGTAGAGGGGCCAACCTTGACAGTTACGAGATGCCTGAAACCAGACTCTTACTGCCGAATACTCTCACTTCGGTGGAGCCTGGTATTTACCTCAAAGGACGGTTTGGCGTGCGAAGCGAAATCAATGTCGCAGTAACCAAAACAGGGCATAGGGTCACCACACCGCCACAAGAAAGCTTATTGTGCCTATAAAATAATAAGGGAACATAATCTGCTATTTAGAAATACTAACCGGCGGGATAAGACATCATGGCGGACAAATTTGTGCTGCTCCTTGAATTTTCCTCAGGAATCATTGAACCCCTACCCCTATCAACAGAAGCCCTCACCGAAGACCGTATTGTAATTGCCATTGACGAGCTAAAAGAACGCGTCTGGTTGTGGCAAGGCGCTTCCACCTCTCTTGTTGAACGTCGAGCAGCCCAACGGAAAGCCCGATCCCTCGTCAGTGCCGGCTATCAACTAGGCCCCTATCGCATTGGACGGGATGTCACCAACATAGAAATCATCGATGGGGAAATACTTGACGACCCAGAAATCAAAGGCTTCTATGATCAATTAGTACACACGTTGAGCCAGCGGTTCAAAATCACTGAAGGCGTACTTGGTCGATTTGGAGAAACTCCTACTCCAGCTCCTGAACACGCTGCTCCTGCGCCAAAGCCCACTCCTGCAGAAAAAATAACGCCCCCTACCCCCGCTGAAACTGAAACGGTGACAGTTAGGCAAAGTACTGAAACCGTTGCCCCAGAACCCTCTCGTGATCTACAAGATCTCGGAGTGATCCGTGTAGGAATACTAATCTCATCAATACTAGACTTTTTCCCAATGTGCTACGTCAGTGCAACAAAAATCGAAAATGGCACTCGGTATTCAATTGAAGATCCTGAGGGGATTATCTGCCAAATTGAGGTTAGTCAGGGCTCAGTACAATTCTTACAAAGATACGACTTTCGTGGAAGACGCAACGATATATTAGGGCTGCTTCGTGACCGACTAGCCTCAGCAGACCTTTAATCCCACGAAACTCTGCAAAACTTTTTGCAGGAATTGTATCAGTTATCTTGCCAATCAATCCCTAGGGTCAACTTAATAAATAAAGTATCAAATTCTAAAACAGACCTTGATAGAAAACACTTACTCACTAACCTTTGGGCGAGTATTTCGAGGTCAGAATTTGTCCACTGAATACTGTGTTTCATACTAAATGGGATCCATTAGGGTGTTAAGCACATGACACGAGTTATAATGTTGGAAATTGGGGGCTTAGGTTTTGTTCGGTCAATTCGCCCTGGTGCTCGAAAGCTTCGAGGTGATGTCTGTGTCGCTGTTGTTGATGAACAAAATAAGGCTCTTTGGTTCTGGATGGGTAGCGGCGTACAATACGACAAGCGTCGTACAGCCAAAGCAAAGGCGGAAGAAATCGCCTTGGAAGGACAGCGAATTGGTGATGAATTGCTGGGACGTGGCTTCTCATTAGTACCCATTGATCAGGACAGCATGGATGATCCAACCACCTCAAACAACTACAATAATGTCGTTGCATTGTTAGAATCTCCCATGGAAATCGCCACTGTGGCACACCCCAAAGGCACACTTATAATAGGACATCTTCAAGGAGTTGCTCCGGCTGCTCAAGTTACTAGTAGTGCACCGACCTCAACCACTGCTCCTGTTACACCCACCATACCTTCAACTCCAACGCCGACAAGAAAAATTTCCAAACTTGACCTAGAAGCTGCTTTGATGGCAATCATACGTGTTCATCAACAAGTGCACATCGAGTATAAGAGCAAAGGTGACACCGAAGAACTCCTCATTGAAGGCGCCGACGGTCTCACACATCAGATGAAGCGCAGCAAAGGAAGACTCACCTTCAAATGGGATCCCAAGACTCCCAAAGAACTCAAAGACCTGGTTGCCCACGAACTCAAAAGCCTAGCAGGCTAGCTAATAACTAAGCAAAGGCCTGGGAGTATGAGCTTAATTCTTTTTGCCTTGGCTCTAATAATATCCTATGCGCTCATTGGGGCAGGCATTAAACTTGTTGATCAAGCCGTTGATGATCCAAGCCGCATTCGATTCCGCAAATCGCTTCTGTGGTTGGTTGTAGCTGTCCTGATTATTCTAGTCAACATCTGGGTCTTCTTTGATGTCTACACTGCTGTCTTGGCACTAGGAATTATATTGAGCCTCATTGCTTCGCGTAAGATTGATAATACTTACTTCATAGTCCTCGCAATCGCTGTCTTCCCCCTCAGCCTCTTTCGATTTTTCGATATTGCAATTCTGATCTTGGTTCTTCCTACCCTAATTGCCATCTTCGTTGCTTCCCTACTTGATGAGGTGCTTCATGCACAGGCTTCTAAGATTCACATCGCTGCGATACACCATGTTCTACTCCACCGTCCTATATTGAAAATTAGCGTTGTGATTCTCCCTTTTTTTGGTTTACTGACATTTATCCACACAATTGGTTTTTGGTGCTTTGACATCGCTTACGACGCCTTGGCTTACTATTTTGGCGCCAAATCGTTTCCAAACGCTGGAACTGATCCGACTTGACTACACTTATCGGGTCATTCGACGCTTGTTTGGAAAGGTTTAAGTCGGCTCGTTTGTCAAAGAATGACACCTAGGTGAGGCTACATCATGAAAGCAAACATTTCGCTTTCCTATAGAGGGATGAATCGAGAGGAAACAGCGACGAAAACCGGTTGGATCAATCTCCTCCTCAACCAGCATGGACGAATCATCAGTAAATTACCGTTGGGGGAAGGACGATACCATTTTGTAATCGAACTCGATGACCTGGAGCGATTCACTCAGTCGCTTTTCGAATTCACACGACAGAATCCTTGGCTCCGTGTGGAAAAGGTTTCAACCCACGCATGAAATAGTTTTTTTTCAGGCTAGCACGAACTGCTGCCCTATCCTAGGTGCTACAGCAGGACACCTAACAAGACGTTTAGCTGTATTTGCGAGACTCTGACAAGCCGGAGGACTTCCATGGACACAAAAAATTGTTTCTGGTGGGTTTTCTCGAAGCGACGATAAGAACCCGTGTAACTCTGTCTTATCCGCATGGGCAGAAAAGCCATATAATCTTTCGACACGCGCATTCACCCGCTTTATTCGACCGTAGATTTTGACTGTTCTAGCTCCATTGACAATACGATGACCAAGGGTTCCTGGAGCCTGAAATCCAATCACCATCAAATGAGTGTTTTTGTTTTCAATTCGCCTGAATAGATGTCGGAGGATACGTCCTCCGTTCATCATTCCAGATCCGGCCACAATCATAATCGGGCCCCGTTGTTGGCTCAAGTTATCGCTGTCATATTGACGTTCAACATATTGTATGCCTTTGAAATCTAATGGGGCGTCCCCTGATTCAATTAGGTCCCACGTTTCCTCATCAAAGCATTCTCTATGGCGTTTGAAAATCTTTGTTGCTTTGATGGCTAAGGGCGAATCAATAGCAACAGGAATGACGGGAACCCGTGCATTTTCCACCAGTAAGTTAAGAGCATAAATGAGGGCTTGCGTACGACCAATAGCAAACGCTGGCACCAAAATGTGACTGCGGTGACGGTGGGCTTTGATGATGATCCGCTCAAACCGTCGAATGGCTCTTGAAAGTGGCTCGTGGACTCGGTTTGCATAAGTTGATTCACACAGAAGGTATGTGGCAGCAGAGGGGAGGTCAGGATCTCGAATAATCGGAGCATTCTTTCGCCCCACATCTCCGGTGCCAACAAGATGAATCACCTTTCCACGATCTTCAATCCAGGTTTCGATGATCGATGATCCAAGAATATGTCCGGCATCTCGAAAGCGAAAGGTTACATTGCCTGATAGTGATTTCTTCTTTCCATATTTGACAATCCGCAGCTGTTTGATGGTGCGTTCCGCATCGTGCCTTGTAAATAAGGGCTTGGTTGAATAGGTGTGGTTACTCCCCTCGGATTGTTTATTTGAACGTGCTCGTTCCGCATCTTCCTCTTCGGTTTCAGCAACATCTCTGAGAAGCAGAGCACACAGTTCAGAGGTGGCGGCAGTTACGTAAATGGGTCCATGAAACCCTGAACGGACAAGGATTGGTAGTCGGCCACAATGATCAAGATGAGCATGGGATAAAATAACATAATCGATGGAAGATGCATCGAAGGGTAAAGTTTGGTTGCGTTTATGCTGCTCTGATGGATTGCCTTGGAAAAGGCCGCAATCAATGAGAAAATTAGTGGCTTTTGTCTTGATTTGGAACAAGCTGCCTGTTACGGTTTGTCCAGCGCCGTGAATGGTTAGGTCCAATTTGAAAAGCTCCTCTCTAGAAATCAGGGGAGTGTAGTTAGAAGCTAGACAAATAGGTCGAATTCGGAGGATCCACTTTTTTCGTCTTCATTCTCTTTAGGATCCTCTTTCTCGTCTGGGGTTGGCTCTACGTCTTGCTTCTCTTCCTCTTTCGGTTTTTGGCTGATTTGGGATAATTGTTCACGCATGGAATCAACCACTGAAACTGTCTTCTCATTGGTTGATGCTGTTGGTTCTACTACCTGTGGTGTGGAAGCAATGTAGAGTTGTCCATCAGAAGTAAGTTGGGGTTGCTGTCCAAAGCAACGAGCAAACGCATCGATATCTTCTTGAGCTGCCCCTCTTATCTCAGAAAACAGAATTGCGTCCCCTTGGCAGATGAAGCGCAATTGCAAACGGAGGACCGAAACCTGAAATTCGCTAGGTCCAAGTGGGTTCATTGTTGCTTGTCCATAACAATCAGACACTGCAAAAAGAACCTTTGTTGCTAATTGCTCTTCATATGTTAGAATCCGACGCCGAATCGGGGTAACTTTGCGAATGGGTTCAGGCACAATTGTCTGTTCAATGATCTCGACTTTGTCTTGGAAGGATTCTTCAAATGTCGAAACCTCGACATCTTTCTTAATGATAATAAGATAATCAGAAGTCTTTGGATGCTCTTCAAGGAGCTTATGGAGGAGAGTCACCTTGGGGTTATTCAAATCTCCTGGCACTTCAATGAAATTCGTGCATTTTGTGCCAAAGTGGGTTTCTCCAACATGAGTGCCATTTTTCATGATAAAGCGGGCTTGCCGCAGTGCCGTGGTCCGCTGTAACATGGTTGTCCCATGTCCTAGCCATACCCAGATAATTCCCTCGGTCTCGTCAACAACGAGTATTGATCGTCCGTCTACTAGATGCTTGGGATTCCAATGGAGCGGTTGCATTTCGCCCCCTTCGCCTAGGATTTCAATCATCCCGATGTACTGTCTCATTTTGTTAATCACCGCTAGACAGTGTCACGCTAATGCAGCCACACGCTGTAGGTTCTTGTTACATATGAGGTGGGGAAGCCTATAAGAAATTGTTGTGTCACACCTTTTTCTTTCGCATCTCAGCGAGGATTTCTTGGGCTGCATCAAATCGCACGCGTTTTTCAGCAATCATCTTCTGGGCAACTTGGTCCACTTCTCCCTCAAACGCGCCCGCAGCAATGGCAACATTACGCGCATGCAATTTCATATGCCCCGCTTGGATTCCTTCTTGGCTCAGCGCCCGTAAGGCTGCAACATTTTGGGCAAGACCCACACTCACAATGATTTGGGCGAGTTCAGTTGCTGTTTTGACCCCGAGTATTTTCACACATAAGCGGGCTACAGGATGCGTTCGGGTTGCGCCTCCCACCAGGCCAACTGCCATTGGCAGTTCGATAGTTGCTCGAAGATCACCTTCTGGTGTCTTTTCATAATGAGTTAATGACTGATAGCCGCCATCTTGGGTCGCCGCATATGTATGGGCACCTGCTTCAACTGCACGGAAATCCTGTCCCGTAGCTAATAACACAGCGTCAATCCCGTTCATGATTCCTTTGTTATGCGTTGCACACCGATAGGGGTCAGCCTGGGCAAACGCGTACGCTTTCAAAATACCTTCAACAACATGTGGACCTCCAAGGTCTTTAGCAGAAAAAAGCGCTTCAGCCCGTGCGCGTCGGTACTCCGCTAGATTCGATAGAATTCGAAGGTACACCTTGCCTTTGGTCAGCTCCTCAATCAATGGGGCTAATGCTTCACACATTGTGTTCACCGCATTTGCTCCCATGGCGTCCCGTGCATCGACAAGAAGATGAAGAATGAGCATTGGTCCCATCATTGTTTCCAGTTGGCGTAGTTGCAAGTCACGTGCTCCCCCCCCGAATTTTACCAATACCGGATCCTGTGCATTGGCGACCTTCAATAAGTTCTCTTTCTGTTCAAGAACAGTGTCCTGGGCAGCCTTCATATCAGGAATATCTGTCACCTGAATTTGCCCAATCATCACTGGATCTGTACTGCTAGCCTTAAACCCGCCAGTTTTTCGTGTCATACGAGCAGCGTTTGAGGCCGCAGCCACCACAGAGGGTTCTTCCAATGCCATGGGAATCAGATAGTCTTGCCCATTGATTTGAAAATTCGTTGCTAAGCCTAGTGGAAACGCATATGAGCCAACGACGTTCTCAATCATCCTATCGGCTGTTTCTGCGTCTAAAGCGCCAAATGCTGATAATAGGGCAACATCATCATCAGAAAGATCGGCGAAGGCTCGAAGCTTTTTGACACGCTCTTCGATAGAGAGGCGATAAAAACCACTAATAGTTGAAGTCTTCTCAGGCACGATGTTCACTCCATCGAGACCTGATATTGGTTAACTTATCAAACTTTCTTTCCAAGCCTCAAAACCCACTCAGGTAACAAAAAACCAAAGGCTATGAAGAGGCTTTAAACCTCGCGTAGCTCCCACACACAAGAATCTGCGCCCCACGTCTTGCATTGGACTTCTTCACAGACGCTGCTGAAACCGCGGAGCGTTAGGACGTGTTGAAAGACACCGCTGAGGATGTTGCAGTATTTCAAGCCATTGAATTCATCGGACATTCGAATGTTTTCGCAGATGGGGCACTCGTTGAAGACGTAAACAATTTTTCTCTCAGCTTTGTCGTAGAACGCGTTGTCAAAGGCTCTCCCTAACATTACGCGCGTTGCTAGTGTGAAAGTGTCGAGGAATCCATCGAAGGTGGTTGCATGTTCTCCTATGGTATCGCTGTATTCGAACAAGAGAGTTTCTGCCATCGCGCTACCTAACCGCAATAATTTTTCATTTGCCATGTTGACGTCGCCCTTACAGGATTCAAGGACATCATCGATCACTGCGGCGACCAAAGCTTGGAATGCATTCAGTGAGGTTTTTTGCATTTTGAAGTGCCAACCGAGCCAACCTTTGACACCCATGTCATTTCACCATATATTCGTACTATCAAACTAGGGTTATGAATCATTCGTTCCTCTTATTCTTGATTAGAAACGTTTTTCGAAATCTACAAGCCCACGCTTCTGGAGGTCTAAAAGCATTCGCATGGCAATGAAAAATTGTAGGCCCATTTTCTCAGCGATTTCCTGCAGAGTTATTTTTCCATCGCATAAGCTGAGCATTCGGAATTCTGTGATTGATAGCTTTTGCTTTTCTAAATCTGCGACGACCCGGGGAACAATTCGACGGCTTTTCGTCCCGACCATTTGTCTGGTTGTTGGGGCAGTAGGCTGTGGTGCTCCAGGCTGAGATTGAGGCACCTCGACTTCGTTGCCTGCATGGATTTCTGATACTTCATGACCACGTTCGACGAGGTCCTGATCTAGGTATATTGTGATAACATGCGAAGGGTCTCCATGCACATAGGAGTAGGGAAAGGGAAAGACGTTCTGACGTTGGATGATATCTGGTGAGACGTCTATTGCTATGTATGCCTTGCACTTTTCACAATAGGTGTATACGACAGGCATTGGTGAGCTCCCAGGATTGTTTCCGAGTATATTGCAACGGAACCGTTCTTAATGTTTCCTTCTGAAACATTTTAAGTCGGCACAAATTCCCGATAATCTCGATGACGTGGAGGAACCGGTGTCCCTATTAAGTTCGTGCATAAACGGCTATTTTGTTAGCGTCATGAAAGACATGGATTGTAGCAGCAGGATCTTTTTGTAGCCATGAGTCTACAACCTTTTGGGGATGTGGGGCATAAGCGATATGAGCAGTTTCTACCTGGTTTCTATCAAGAGTCGAATAAAGCCAGATATGACTGAGACGCTGGATGAGTTCACCGAATTTCCAGCTCTTATGTGTGTATAGCCTGTAATGGTCACGGATTCTTGTCATCATTTCGGGAAGCGGCATGATGAGGTAATCATAAAAAAATTCCCGAGCTATAGGGGTTGGTGCAATGCCCTTGGGACATTCTGCAAGAAGGAGTACTTCGCCTTCATCCTGAACGGCGTTTTTCGTGAGTTCTAATCCGCGTTGTGCGTTGTAGAGACTTTCATCTTGGGGGTTGCCACCCGGTGTGACGATGATATAATCTGCTGGTGGCACAGAAAAGGAAGCGGTATCGTCAATGACCTGGAATCCTTCACTAGTGACAGGTTTTAGTGATCCACTCTTTGACCATATGATGTATGGACCACTAGTTACCATTGCCAGAAGGAACACCGGCCGATCTTGTAGAATCATCTGCATTCCCTCTAGCATGTCCTCTGCTACGGGATTAGTTTGCCGTTCGGGATTTGGGTGAAACGGATGGCGACCAAAGGTGGATTCCGGTTCCAATGCGAGGCTGTGATTGCCTTCGATGGTATTGAAATCACAAATGCCGGGCAGGAAATTCTTCAGGACGTTAGAATATCCCGCAAAATAGTGGTTTTTCATATCCGCGGCAACGACGAATGCTTCCATATCCAAGACTTCTTCGTTTACGCGAACTTCGGTTCCTCGGCTGCTTGTTCCCACTAATTTACAGGGAGATTGGAGCGCATCATGGACCAGAACACGATAGGCTTCAAGGTTGTTTGCTTTACAGTTTTGATGGATGGCCTGTATGATTTCTTGATTACGTGTACTATTCGGTTCATGGGAGCCGGTTGTAATGATGAAGGTGAGTTCTTTTGCGGGTTGAAAATGAGGGGTCAGTTCAGCCAGGATAATCTCGTGTGGTTCTGCTCGGGTTCCATCTTCCACTAAAACACACACGCGGCGATTCGCGATGGTTTCTGCAAGCGAAATACCAACGGGGTTTTGAATGGCCGTTCGAAGGGAAGCTGCAACATCCTTTGAAGCTTCTTTTTTTCGTGGCTGTATGATTTCACCAAGGTTGTCTTTGGGTACTTCCAGCTGGACATGCCCTTGCCCGTATCGTAATTGGAGTTCTGTCATACACGCTCATGCCTCAAGTATGCTCAGTTGTGAAAAAACCTTTGCCTTCTCTAAGGCTTGATAGGCATCCGTTTGAACGGCATACAGTTTGTTATAGTGGTCTATGATTTCAACTGATGGTTCAAATCGTGCCCCACCCGTGACCATCGATTCGACTGCTCGATCCACCGTTGGATACAGACCACCACCAACTGATGCAAGAATGGCTGCTCCAAGGGCTGTGGCTTCCTCGACTTGACTGAGCTGAACTGGCACCGCAGTAATATCCGTTAGAATTTGATTCCACACGGTGCTTCGAGTCGCTCCACCTGTGAGCCGAAGTTCTTTTAGTCTAATCCCCAAGTTCTCCATGACCTCTAGGTTCCGGCGCACTTCATAACTGGTGCCTTCCATGATTGCTCGGATAATATCTGCACGAGAATGACCGAGAGCTAGTCCAATAATCACTCCACGAGCTTGAGGGTTCCAATAAGGCGCGCCAGCGCCTATGAAGTGGGGCAAAAGGATGACTCCTCTTGATCCAGGAGGTGATTGGTGGGCCTGATGGTCCATAAACTCGTAAGCATCTCTTTCTAAGAGTTTCGCCAGTTGTTTCTCTTCGTGTCCAAACTGGTCCCTGAACCATCGATAGATTATGCCACTAGTGAATATACTTGCTTCGATCACCCATTGGTTCGGAACGGCATGACAACTACAAAGTAGGCGTCGTTGAGGATCGAACTTCGGGTTTTCCTCGAAAGCTAAAATGAAGGTGCCTGTTCCTATGGTGGCTTTTACTGTACCGGCCTTGACCACACCAACCCCGACTGCACCGCATTGCTGATCTCCACCTCCAATAACAACAGCAAGTCCCTTGGGGAGGCCCGTTGCCTTTGCTGCGGTAGTGGTAAGTTCCCCGATGTTCATGCCCGATGGATGAGCTGGTGGGAGTTTCTCTTTTGGAATTTCTAGCTGGTTACATATTAGATTGGACCATTCCATTTTCTGTACATTAAATAACATGGTCCTAGAAGCGTTGCTATAATCTGTCGCAAATCGTCCTGTTAATCGATGCAGAATGAAATCATGAACGAGGAGGAATTTATGGGCTTTTTCGAAAACACGGGGCTTATCCTGTTTGAACCAGAGAATTTTCGACGCAGAAAAGTATGGATCGATTGTCAATCCCGTTACTTCATAAACCTTCTCCGCTCCCAACTCGGTTTGGATTGTAGAGCACTGTCGAGTCGTTCGACGATCTTGCCACACAAGAGCATTGTAAAGGGGATTTCCTGCTGAATCAACAGGAACGATAGTTTCTCGCTGGTTTGTGATGCTAACCGCCACAAGGTTCTTTATCCGTTTACCGATTTTCTTGAGAGTCGCGTGGCAGGTGTTACATGTAGTTCGCCACCAATCTTGGGCATCCTGCTCTACCCATGTTGGCTGAGGAAACATACTGGAATACTCCTGATGGGTCTGGGCAACTAGATTACCTGACTTTGAATCAAATACCACCGTGCGGGTTCCACTAGTTCCAATATCGATTGCCATAACAAGCTGTGATTCATTCAACGATGGTACACCTGGGTTAAACAGGCTAGTAGTTAGTTATAATGTGTACTGAAATCACAACACCCACAGGTTTATGACTTCTCACCGTGGTTAGCTTCCATAAGAAGGATGTCCGGCGTGTCAACTCAAAGTATAGAACGAGCTGCCCAAATGATTCTTAATTCAACCTCTACAATAGCCCTAACCGGAGCTGGCGTATCGACAAAAAGTGGCATCCCCGATTTTCGGAGCCCTGGTGGCCTTTGGACAAAAGTTGACCCCATGAAATTTGCCAGTGTAAATGGGTTCCTCAGTGATCCCAAGGCGTGGTGGGAAATGGCATTAGAATTGGCACCTGTTGTCTTGAATGCAAAGCCGAATCCTGCCCATACTAAATTGGCCGAACTTGAGAAAATAAAAAAGTTAGACTTGGTCATTACACAAAATGTTGATGGTTTACATCAACGCGCAGGTAGCCAGAATGTAATTGAAGTTCATGGCAGTCTCTCAAGTGCAACATGTACGGTATGCCATAACAAAGTTGATCAAAAATATCTTGAAAAGACAATTAGGAAACGGCAAATTCCCGTGATGTGTCCCGCTTGTGGAGGGCTCATAAAATTAGACGCCGTTTTTTTTGGCGAAGCACTACCTCAAAAAGAAATAGCCATTGCCATTGAATCTGCTAGACAATGCAGGTTAATGTTAGCGATTGGCTCATCGTTATTGGTCTACCCGGTTGCTTCTCTTCCTACTATTGCCTGTCAAAGTGGAGCAAAACTCATTATCATAAACGAAGAACCTACTCCCTTTGATCAGACTGCAGAACTGGTATTCAACGCTGAGGCAGGAGACACATTGACCGCCATTGTTGAAGCGATTCGAAGGCTTCAATGAGCCTTTTAATATCGCAACCGATAATGGGGTTCATGGTTGACATAGTGCAACTCGCGAGGTACATCCTCACTGCCAGGAATCACAGGGAGAAGGCTTAAGCGGGTTTGACGCCGTTGTTTCAAGGATTCTGGTAGTTCTCCTCCAAACGGATGTTGGAAGGGTAATAGGAACCGGAAATCCTTTCCGAGGATACCCGAAATCCGATTAAGCATTTGTTTGGATCGTCCTCCGTGCTTGTGTTTGTAGTAGGCTAGATAGAGGAAGCCACCGACGAGTTTGATGAATTGGCGGTTGAGCCAGAAGTCTTTGATTTCGCCGAGCCAGGTGTCGCGCCAATGGAGTAGGTTATGATCCCAGCATTCAATGAACATTTGCCATTGTAAGTCAGTAAGGCGACGAAGGTTCAGTGTTTTCTCCCTCCGCAATGCACAGTCTTCTAACGAAACGAAAAAGAGGGGGACGAAGAAGGTCCTGAACCGGCGCATCCGGTGTATCAAATCTAAAGTGAGTAAAACATCCTCTTCGGTTTCCTTCGGTAATCCCGTGACTAGCGTACATAAGGGCACCCAGTTGGCATCATTGAGAATCCCGTATGCTTCACATACAATTTCAGGCCATTGGCTTACATCATAGGGTAATGCCTTCCCGCGCATATGTTCTTGCATCAATCGCGGGCTCCCCGTTTCCACACCTACTTCGACTGTTACCACGGGATTCCCTCGGTATTGATATCGACATTTATCCCCTATGGTTTCAGTGATCTCGGACACCATTTGAGGATCAAGGATTGCTGGGGCAAGAGAGGCATGTGCTGTTTGAACCACATCGACACCGGGTTCATTCACAACCGCTTTGTAGACTCCGACCACAGCTTCCCGGTTGGGAAGAAATCTCTCTTTTGACCCATACAAAAAGACATCATCTGTATTCAAGAGAATCATATTAGCGCCGCTTCGTAAATTCGCTCGGACTTCTTGGAGGATTTTTTTAATCGGAAAATTGCGGCGATATTTCATTGTTGGCGAGCAAAATTGGCACCCTCGTCCACACCCACGAGAAATTTCTACTGCTCCATAAATGGCTCCGTTTCGAATGGCGGGAATTTCTTCATCGGTTGGGCGTTTAGCCTGGACTATGGGAGGTAATTTTTCACCCCGAATGGCTTTGTTGAAGAGTTCAGGAGCATCGTGTTCCGATTCACCCATAACAATGCAGTCGATTCCATATTCTTTACGCAGCCTAGGGTTCTTTAGTTGCCAGGAGCCTGCACCACCCAGAATGCGGGGGACTTTATATTCTTTTAGTGCGGGATGTTGTGATAATCGCCAAAACTCAACACCAGTAGCTGATACGTCTCCTAGACCGGTGAGCGATGTATAGGTCAAACTCACGTAGGCCATCCCAAGAGGATCCATACTCGAGATACCCACGACTTTCGTGTTAGGTCCCATAACATGTTTGAGGTATCTGGGGTGAACGGTCATCACATCGTCTTCATCGAAGCCATTTTCCAAAAGTGACGCCTCGATTTTTCGGAGTCCATAGGGGGCAAAAGGTGCGGAATAATCCGCGTTTGGTTTATCGGGCTTATACATTCGCTTTAGTAGAAAGGGTGGAAATAATCGACCCGGAAATCCACCTGCAAATGCCATGAAGGGGTCGGCATCCCATCCCGCCATTTCAGCAACTGGGGCGGTTAAAACTACTTTCTTGCCACCGTTTCTTCCCATCTTATCATCCCATTGGAGCTACTGGTCAAATTTAAGGTATTGGTCACCGATTGGTAGGTTAACGTTCATCGGGGTTGAACTTATTATGGTTTTCGCAACCGCGCTGACCTCTTTTCACTCTCCACCTATAAAATTAACCCGGTCTTATATTGTAAGTCTGTTACTGTGTAGCCGCCGTCATGGGCACATCCTTGACACGAACGAAGGGCATGAAAGTAGGTGTGTCCACTTCCCACCACTTGACCTGGCGGGCTGATTTTCCTAAGGCTTCGATGTTAGCATACATCCGAAGAAGATTGTCTGCGATACGCAGTTTCTGAATTGGCTGACCGATTTCCCCTTTTTCGATGAGAAACATCCCATCCCGTGGAATTGTCGAGAACGTGCCCTCCAGTTGACTTGTATATCGTAAATACCAATTCGATGTCACATAGATGGTAGGTCTTTGCGGTTCGATCAGTTCTTCAAAGGATGCATCCCCTTCTGAAAACACAAGGTTCGTAGAAATGGGGACAACGAATCTGGAACCCATACCAATTAAAACCAGTTGACAGTTCCCAGTACTCTTGGTTTTCTCCATACGGGCGGATGAAGCGTTATGAACGACTCCTTGCAGGGTTCCCTTCTCGAAGAGGGGTGATCTTTGAGTTGGGGTTCCTTCAAAATCGAAGGGCGCACTACCAAGACCATTGGGAATGCGACCGTCATCCCATATATTCAATGAGTCGGGTGCCAGCTTTTCGCCGACCTTATCCTTCAATGGACTCATACCCAGCAGCATCAACAATGGGTTTGCGGTTTCCGCCAGTCTACCCAGCACTGAAGCTGCAACAGTAGGATGCAATACTAGGTCATAAACTCCTACTTTTCCTTGCTTTCCCCCTACAGCTAATTTCGCTATCTCACCCGACTCCTGGCCCGCTTGTGCTAGATGCTTTTGAATATCAGCGAAGGTACGACCCACAGCGACTCCCTGGCCAGAACTTTCCGGCTCCACAAAGCTCCGAAGAGTTATTCGATATGCTGATTCGGGATAACTGCCGCTAAATCCCGCTGAAGTCTCGAGTATATTCTGAGTTTCATCAAAGAAAAATGATCCAGCCGTACGCTTAGCTCCTGCTCTCTGGGCCTCCTGTAATGCCGCCGTTACAATATCCGGTGCTTGCCCTGGGAAATCACGAATCCGCTTATCATACAACTGATCAACCTTAGTCGGTGGCTTGATCTCGTCTTGCACCCCCGAAAACAACGGGGTCGGCTGCAGACTCCGGACAAACTTTGTCAAATGCGCCAATTCAGCGTCCACACTCTTCACACTAGGATTGTAAATCTCGGTTGTACCAACTCGTCCATCAATCGCTACAAAGATATCTAGAACTGTGTAATTCCACTGCTTGAAGATGTCAATCTCTGAGTTGCTAATTCGAATCTGGTGCTCTAGCACTT
>JAEOUH010000018.1 GCA_016839365.1 Candidatus Hermodarchaeota archaeon | reverse complement strand
CGCTATGTATATCGGTTGATACAACTATATAAAGTTGATGGATTTGATGAAAAATGGGTACAGGCAGACCTTTGCTGGAGGGTTCACCCGAAAAAGCAGGTCTGCCTGTACGAGCGGTATGTTCCGCCTTTCTAGGATGCTTCCTGTCATCCTAGAAAACCCACGCGTTCCCTGGAGTTAGTTCTGTTGAAGAATGGCAACTAATATTGCCATCACAAGCATCATAACCAGGAGGATTGCGAGGGCAACCAACATGGAACGAAACCAACTATCTGCCAATCTGTGAAGCAACCAACTTGTCAAACTCTGTGAGATCACGCCCGGTGGGTCTGTGGTTTCAAAATCCATGGAGTAGAATGAAAGAGGGACTTGTGAGGGAATTGCTGTTCGGGTTTGGTCGGCAGGAGTCAGGGCTGGTACTGAAATCGCATGAAAGCCAAAGTATAGGCCGACCTGGACTAAGAGTGAAATAAAGATGAGCGCCCAAGCCTTTCTAAATGGAGGCTTTGTCGTTCTTGGACGAATCATCGAATCCAATCCCTCAGCTTCGCGGTTATTCGCTGTGATATAAATATATTATGACGGGGGCATTGGCAGGTAGACCGCTAGGCTTTTGTAGTGGTTAGTAAAGGAGGAAACATGCCCAAATTCATCTTTGTAACTGGTGGCGTGTTATCAGGAATCGGGAAAGGGCACACCACTGCAAGCATTGCTAAGCTACTCCAGTTTCGGGGTTATGAAATTGACTTAGTGAAAATCGATCCCTATCTAAATGTGGATCCAGGAACATTGAATCCGATTGAACATGGAGAGCCATTCATTACGGACCAAATATTCGAATTTTCTCCGGCCCCTAGTTTTGAATATCGGTCTGCTGAAGTAGATCAGGATTTCGGGACTTATGAGCGGTTTATTGGGCGGGCTATTCACCCTAGGAACAACATCACCTCGGGGCAAGTCTATCTGTGTGTGATTTTGCAGGAACGTTTAGGCACGTTCTTGGGTAAGACAGTGCAAATTATCCCACATATAACAAACGAGATTAAACGAAGGCTACGAGATGTCGGAGCCGCGGTGAAAGGCTTAGATGTGGTGATGGTGGAAATCGGGGGTACTGTAGGTGATATTGAAGCAGCCCCCTTCTTAGAGGCTATTCGGCAGTTTCGGCTCGAGGAGCAGTCTTGTGACACCTTGTTGGTTCATGTCACACTAGTGCCCCTGCTACCAACGGTGGGTGAATTGAAGACAAAGCCAACACAGCATTCGGTCAAACAACTTCAGGCACTAGGCCTCCAACCCGATATCATAATTGCACGCAGTCAAGTTTCTTTAACTGAAGAAGCACGTCGCAAAATTGCTTTGCATAGCAATGTAGCCCCTGAGGCTGTCATTTCCAATCCCGACTTAGATGAAATCTATGAATTACCTCTTAAATTTTATGAGCAAGGACTTGATGCCATTATTTTACAACGGCTAGAACTGATGGCACGACCACCCGGAGGGATGGCGGCTTGGAAGGAGGTAGTCGAACAGTTTATGAATCCAACTACTCAGTTGCGAATTGCCATGCCCGGTAAGTATGTAGCCATGACAGATACATATGTGAGTATCAACGAAGCCTTGCGAAGCGCAGGCGCTCATCACAAGGCTGATGTCACAATTGATATGGTGGATGCCGAAATGCTTGGGAGCACTAACGATACCAAAGAAAAGCTCCTGACTTATGATGGGATGCTCCTCACGCCTGGTTTTGGTACACGAGGGACAGAAGGGATGATTCGTTCGGCCTGGATTGCGGTTGAAGAGGACTTTCCATTTCTTGGTATATGCTTTGGAGCACAACTCCTCTTTGTTGCTCTATGCCGGTATGCCTTGGGAATGAAAAAAGCCAATAGCACCGAGTTGGATCCGAAGACACCATACCCCGTAGTTGATTTGTTGCCTGAGCAACGGGAGGTTGAAGAAAAGGGTGGTACGATGCGCCTCGCTGGGCATTCTGTGCATATCAAGGCTTCAACCAAGTTACGAAGTATTTACAAGAAATCCCAGGTCCGCGAGCGGTTCCGCCACCGTTATCACCTTATGTGGGATGCCGCGAAAAAGGCAGAGGATATTGGATTGGTCGTTTCTGCGACGGACAAAACTGGACACATCATTAATGCAATTGAACTATCCAACAAATTCTGGATAGTGGGAGTCCAATATCATCCTGAATACACCTCACGACCAGACCAGCCTCATCCACTTTATTACTCGTTTATTGAAGCCATGTTGAAGCGCAAGCTTGGCAAAGGGCAACGGCAATAAGGACTAAGGGCATACATTAGGGTCCACGAAAATGACTGACCCCAATACATCTCAAGACAATGGCCTGGTTTCTGCAAAGGATCAACCTGGCATGGAACGCCATAGACCCACCGTTGATGAGTACTTCACTCAATTTGCCAACCTAGCAGCGACTCGATCTACATGTGTGCGTCGTCAAGTCGGTGCAGTTCTTGTACGCGATAAGCACATTCTAGCCACAGGATACAACGGTGCCCCAATGAATATGGTTCACTGTACGACGGAAACCTGCTTACGGTTGAAAACCGGAGTTAAACCCGGAGAGCGTCATGAGCTTTGTCGGGGTGTTCATGCCGAGCAAAACGCCATTATTCAATGTGCCCTTCACGGGGTTAGTAGTCGCGGGGCAACCCTTTACGTAACTCATTCGCCCTGCACAATCTGTGCCAAAATGCTCATCAACGCAGGTATTGCCCGTGTGGTCGTAAAGCGCAAATACCCTGATGAAGACGGAATCCAAATGCTAAAGGATTCAGGTGTCAAAATCGATTTCTTAGAAAAATAAGCCGCTTACTGTTTTCAGCTTTGAAACCGATTTGCGGCGTTAGCAAGGAATTCGGCCAAGGGCTTCAGGTCGGTTTTGTGTTCTGCCATGACAAGAAAAATAATTTGATTCTCTCCGCCCATGAGGATGAGGAAGTGACGTTCTCCATCGAGTATCACATGATTCATAGGCCCTGATTCTGTTTGCCCGATGACGACCTGAGCTGAATGCGCTAAAGCGGCTGCATTCCCTGCAAGTAGGTGTGGATTGATGCCTGCGGGCATTCGGTGCTCAATCAGTAAACCTTCTTGGCTGATAATAGCCCAGCCCTTGATTCCACGACGCTGTTCTAGCTCCGCTATGATTTCCTGGAGTATCTCTTCGTGGTTTGCATCATGGACTGTAGTTCTCGCCATTGGGGGGGCTCATCTCGAACCTCAGATTAACTATAAGGGCGCTAAATCATGCCTTAAAAGTATCGGGAAGCCGTGCTACTTGCGAAGTCTCATTGCGAAAAAACTCATCGTGAACAGGGGTATACATAAAACCACCCTCCAATAATGATACACAGACTGTCGTGGATAGGACGTGACTTTCTATATGAATAAGATAAAGAGCTTTGACTTATGGACCTGGGGGAATTGCAAAGAAACGCTCCTCACCCTCCCAGGGCGCTTGGGATTCCCCAAAGGTGACAAGCTACGCTTCCTTGACTTAGAAGTCGACCTAAAGGATGGTAGCATCACCGACTTGACTCTCCAACAGCCCTTTGACCCTAAAATCGAGTACATCTTCTTTCTCCTAAACCAATACGCCAAAGCTAAGGAGACACCTCTTACTAACGATTATATAAGCTACAAATCAGTCCCTGGTGGTCGAGTTTACAACTCCGTATTCGAAGGTCGTGCTGTTAAACCCATCGAAAAACAGCTAGCCCCAGTCCCTAACCGCTTTGAAGCTGCAGCACAACGACTCAACGGGAGCCCCGCTTCAATTGGTGATCTCGCATACACCATTCTGGCTCTCCCAAGAGTACCTTACACCTATGCCCTTTGGAAAGGAGACGATGAGTTCCCCGCCCGTGCAAAGGTGTTTTTGGACGGATCCGCTGGTGAATACCTTGATGCTGAGGCCCATGCTCATCTGGCTTCCCTAGCGTCTTATAGGTTGCTAGCAATCGAGAAGATTCTCTAAAAAGGATCGATTATTTCTGGTTCGTCTTCTGTCGATTTGTCGTATAATTTGACTTAAAAATGTATATACATTTTTTATGATAATTATTATTTGATTGGTGTAGAGGGATATTTTACGTATTGCCCCAATCCATATATGCAAAATGATATTGAGTATATATCAGAGGGTTTTTGTATGAATCCACCCCTAATCACTTCACAAACCAGCACCGTTCCTGGATTACCTGACCATACCTTCCGCCTAGTTAAGGTCATTGAGACGCGGCAAGATAAAAACAAACGTGATGTACATTATCTCACGGTCTTTATGGAAACCCTCGTTGAAGGAAGGCCTACCCGGAAAAAGGTAACCTCCTTGGCCCTGTCATCCGATGGATCAGATGGCCCCACACTCTCTTGGCAAGCCTATATGGAACAAGATTTGTAATCCATTTAGCTTCTGAAACACAGTCTTGGTTTTTCCAGTTCTCCGTTAGTGGGATTCAAGCAAAATGTGGAAGAATTTCCTTGCTAGCTAGTTCCATGGAGCTACGCTTCTTAGGTCCGATAGGTGAGCCGAAGACGAACTGGGTGATACCAACCTTCTCTAAGGCTTTAATTTTTTTAGTGCATTCATCAGGGGTGCCCCGAATGCAAAAAGCTTCGAGCATCTCATCGGTGACCGCTCCAAAAGCAGTGGGGAAATCACCCTTCCCAAGAGCCTTCGCTAATGGCTTAACACTTTCAACTGAAATGCCGTGGCGTTCCAAGACCACTGGCGGAGAACCAGCTACAATGAAAGCGACAACAGGCGTGGCGGCCTTAGTGGCATTTTCAATCTTCTTGTCCACTGAGACACTGGCATAGGCTGCGATATCTACATCAGAGAGTTTTCGATTCGCCTCCGTGACGCCTTTCTTTATTTGCGTCATAGCATACTGAAAATCAGTTGGGTGGGAGGCGTTGATGAGAACGCCTTGGCCTAGGGATCCGGCGAGTTGTAGCATCTTGGGTCCCTGTGCGCCAATATAGATAGGGATTTCTCCGGTTTTCTCAAAAGCCACCTTTGCTTTCTCGACAGAAAATACCTCACCTTTAAAGTCCTTGATTTTGCCTGTATCAAAGATTGTACGGAAAATTTGGGTACTCTCTTTTACGGCAGAAAGTGGTTTATCGCGTTCAATCCCCAAAAGGTTTAACGTTATCTTATCTCCTGCTCCAATGCCCAAGACGGCGCGTCCTCCGGAAAGGTTGTCCAAGGACATAATTGTAGAGGCAGTCTGAACTGGGTTGATTAGGTACGGATTTGTGACGCCTGGCCCAAGCATAATCTGATCCGTGTAGTTGGCTAACAGGCTCAAAATTATGTAGACTGATCGGTTATTAAAGTGGTCGGTAATCCAGCAGAAATCGAAGCCATATTTTTCAGCTAGAATCCCTAATGCGGTGGTCTGCCAGTATGTCTCTTGTGGGACAAATTCAACTGCAAATCTTAGTTTCGAAACCATGGAACCGCCTCTATGTACAACGAGTGCATAACATTACTGGTTTATCGATAAAAAGGGAAAGGTTAGTTCTTTCTTCGTGGAAAAATCGTCACAAAAGCTACATTTTTATAAGTCTTCAAGCGGAGTCATGCTTCCGGAGGTTTTCACCTGTCAAACATTTTAGACGCTGGCGTCAGCTTAACGATATTTATCATTACTCTTCTCTTCGGATTGAGCCTATTTATCGAGTCCATTCGCAGACCTGAACAAGATCGCGCTCTTTTACTATTAGCGGTATTTATGCTAATCTTCTTTGCCTTAGCCTATTTTACAGTTGGATCGCGCGCTTTAGTAGTAATCCCTAATGCCACTGCGATTATGCTTCAAGGTTGGGCTGTACAATGGGGAATGTTCATTGCATTAGCCGCCTTCTTCATGGTCTTCTGGACCATCCGTATCTTTAACAAAGAATTCTTCTCTGGTCGCTCCCTATGGGGCGGACTCATCCCACTCATCGGTGTGGGAGGATTTTCCATACTAATCTGGTTAGCAGTCCTTACGCATCCCTACGTTGTGCTCCATGGCTTTGTGAATTGGATAGCTCCGAATCTTGGAACCTATTATGGAATTGGGTTCACTGTCTTGGCTACAGTATCGGCTGTGTTTTACCTGGCACTTGTTCCTCTCATTTCCATTTGGCTTTGGATGCGAACCCGCCATGGGCTCGGACGGAAGGTCTTCATGAAGGACATGATGATATGGCTGGGATTATTACTCATCTTCGTGGGCATCCTCGCTGATTTCCTCACACTCTTCATAACACCATTAACATTCGAAGTCATTGGCATCCGTGCAGTCATACTCGTCGGGTTCATCCTTTTGTGGTTTGGATACCGACTCGCTGATCTTCTCCTCAAATAGAACTATCCTTAGAATCAACCATAGAAGCCGTGCGTTTTCAGTCATATACGGCTACTCATCCCTCTCTTGACAGGTTTAGTCAATGTTTTATAGGAGTGAAACGGAACCACAATACCCTGGAGGCGTTCTTATGTTCCAATACATTTTGGCAAATGCGACGTCGTTTACCATCGGCCTTCTCTTTATGATATCTACCGTTCTTCTGGGTATAATTGCCCTCTATCACGCATCGAAACAAGGATGTCCCGAACGACGACCAACGATTATGTTTGGACTCGCGCTCCTATTCTTCTTTGCCGCTCATGCCGTATGGACCTATCGTGCTGCGTTTTTCCCAACCCACCCAGCTCTTGCAGTGATCTTTCCCTACTGGCAATGGTTCTGGATCCTGTTTACGCTTGGTGTGACATTCATCGGGTTTTGGAGTATTCATTTAGCCCATCCCATGTGGTTTGAAACCCGAAAATGGGGGGTCATTCTCCTTTTCATTCCAATGCTCATAGTAGTATTGGATGTGGTGCTTTTATCCAATCCCGCTTCTGCTGAATGGGTGTGTACAGGACTCATCTCCGATATCCGTCCAGATCTCATTGTCATTCTAACAGTTGGTCTCTCCCTAGCATTTTTTATCGGTCTATCCATTGACTTCTTCTATCGCAAGTTCAAAGGTTATGAATCCAAGCGTGTACCGTTCATCGTCTTTTTGGGTATAATCCTTCTGCTCATCGGGGGGCTTCTCGAAACCCGAGTTATCCCCATCTGTCAAGTGATTACACTAGGACGGATTCTCCTGCTCATCGGATTATGGCTCACCACGTATGGTGTACTCCGTGTAGAAATCTAGATTCATCTGCCTATCCTGAAAATCAACTCAGGGAAGCAAAGCAAAATGGAAGAATCAGCAAACAAGAATCAACAACTTTGGGCTCCGGGTATCATTATTCTCATGATTATAATGGCTGTGCTACTTTTCATCACAATTTATTTTGGCTATATCTTAAACCTTCTCTGGGCATTGGGTCTTGGCCTTATTTGGGGAATCGGTGCGATATTGACTTTTTATCTCTCCCAACGGGGAAAGGGATCCTATCGACTGAATTATGTCATCCAGGCCATCCTATCCTTCGCGGTTATCATAACCTTTGTCACCCTTCAAGGAATCTTCGGTGCACACCCACAGCTCTTCGATATTCTGGTATTAGCATTCACCGCCACATTTTCTGGCGGTCTGCTCATGTTACCATTCTACAAATACTCCAGAATAAAATCAAAATCTAGTGCAGAATCTGAACCCAAGAACACACCGTAAACTACTTTCCCTATTTAGTTGAAAAATTAGCCAATGAGGTTTGTTGTGATGGTTTTTGCTTGATGCGTTCATCTGTGACTCGGTTGACCCGATCTCGGACATGCCTTGGCATCCTGTGAGAGATGTTGAGTAGCTCCATCATCTCTACACAATTCCGTGCAGCAAAGCCATGCCAGTGATTGTTGAAATAGCCGTAAACCGCCTTAGGTGCTCGTTTTGCTGCATCTTGGACTTTGGGAACCCATTCCTCAAGCTCTCCTTTATTGTATAGGTAATAGTACCAAAGTTTCTTCCCATGCCCATGCCAGCGAATATATGCAAAGGGAGCTGTGACTTCAATCCGAGGGGGAAGGAGAGGTTCATCAACAATACAATAAGCGACCTGTAGTTTACGTAACAGCTTAAACGTATCATCTTGCAACCAGGAGAGATGACGGAACTCCACTGCATACTCCCACTCACGAGGAAGGGTTTGCAGAAAGGTCTCTAAGGTATCAATATGATTAAATTCGAAAGAGGGAGGTAATTGAATGAGGAGGGGACCTAATCGGTTTGTTTCAAGTAAAGGGACCATAAGCTGAAGGTAATCTTTCATTCGTTTATCTGCGCCTTTTTCTACATCCAAACGGAGTTTATGGGTAATTTCTTGTGGAACCTTAGCAGTAAAAATAAATTCTTGAGGAGCGCGAGACCAGATCTCAACTACTTTTTGACTTGGGAATGTGTAGAAGGTCGAATTGATTTCAGCGGTATCAAAAATCTTGCTAAAATAAGTGAATTGGTGCTTATTTGATGGATAAAAGCTACCCACCCAGTCCTCATACTTCCATCCTGCAGTTCCAAGCCTAATCACTTCAAATCCTTTAGCTCTTGAAAACAACCCTTTAAATAGCCTTTTACAAAACGATTCCTTGGCATTTTTTTTATTGAATAAACGACGATTTGTGGAAGCAATTTAAGAAACCAAAACAGGTTGACACCAAGTATTTATTGTATTTACCCTATTTGTTAATACATTCTCTCCAGTGAGGGATATTCTATATGAAAATAAAGAGTTCAGAAGTTTTAGTTAGTATACTATTAGTGACACTTCTTCCATTGACTTTTGTACCAGCGTTTACAACTGCTTACGCGAGTCCATTCCTTAATGGAGCACCATTGGCTACTGGCACTTACTCTGAAGATTTTACTACGACGACCTATCGGCGTTTGGCTCAAACCACCGCTATTGGATGGGGAACCGGAGCGGTCACGACCGCCCGAGGATACTCCTCGCAACTCCTCGACTCATACCTGACGGTCGGTGAAGTCATGGCTATTGATGTACAAGGACGAACACTCTACGCTTCCCTTAACCTAAGTGTTTCTACCAACGCTTTTGTGATATTTGATATCAATAATCCCAATGATATCAAACAACTAAGTGTATCACCCTCTTGGTCTTTCCAAGAACCGATTGCAGTATCTGGAGATCACTGTGCAATGGGTGGAGGAATGCCTGGTAGTGAAGGTGTTGGGCTCTATAATGTCACTGATCCTTTCAATCCGCTCATCATCATGCCTGCCATCAATTTTGATGGAAACATGACGGATCTCGAATTTCAAGGCCATTATCTTTACGTGGCAAACTACGATTCGCCCAGTTCACTCTCGTTCCGTATCATTGACGTTGAAGATCCCAATAATCCCGTTTTATTGCCAATGGGTTATCTTTCACCAAATGTTCATGGTTTGACTATCGAGGGACATTTCGCCTATTTAGCTGAAGGTCCAACTGGTCTCAACATCTTAAACATTACCAATCCTCAGGCTCCGACACCTGTAGATACAGTTAACACACCTGGCTTTGCCATGGATGTCATTGTTGACGGAGGGTTAGCCTTCGTGGCTGATGAAAATAGCGGAATACAAATCGTTGATATCAGCAATCCGTATGCCGCCTCAATCATCGGCAGTTACGATACTCCCGGAGAGGCTCGTAAACTGGCACTACAAGGTGACACACTCTTTGTCGCTGATAGCGCAAATGGTTTAGTGGTTCTCGATGTCACAGTTCCAGCTCATCCGGTCCTTATTGACACCATTGGTCTTAATTATGTCTTTGATGTTGATTTGTTCGGTGAAATCGTCTGTATTGCCGCTAGTACTGGTGTATACACCTATCGAATTGGTCTTGGTATGGCGATGTTAGAAGAAATCGGCTCTTTTGCTGGTGGCTTCACATACAACGATATCCGAGTCCAAGGGGATGTCGCTTACGTTGCAGCGGGACCTGATGGGTTGCTCACCTTTGATGTCAGCGACCCGGCTCTCCCTGTCTTCCTGGATAACTATTCAATCGGAGTCTCTAATGCCAAGAAACTCGATGTGCAAGGTAACATCGTCGTTCTCGTTGAACCAAGTGCGTTACATGTCCTTAATGTTCTGGATCCCAGTAATATTCAACTCTACCAAAGCATTGCTGCATCACTAATGACTGATGTTTTTCTTTGGGGTGAGCTTTGCTGGTACACCTTCGAAAATGGAGCTGGCTGGGTGAACCTCACCAACCCCTACACATGGAATAATCATCAGGAATATTGGGGCACTAATCTAACTGCACTTTGGGTACAGGGCTCTTATCTGTACACAGTGGATTCTCAAGGGGGTTCTGGGCCGAGTTTCTACATCCATGATATCAGCGATTTTAACAACTTCCAGCAAACCTATGTACGCTCTCGAGTAGCGTATCACTACGATGTCATGGTCGATGGGAACGTTGCCTATCTCGCAGATGATGATCCTGGACTTTCAGGTTATGCATCAACCTATAATGTCACTGATCCATGGAACATCAGTTTTGGTGACGACCTATTTAATGATACACTAGGAGTCTGGGCTTATGGCAAATGGTTGGTCACGGCTGATCAGCACGATGGAGTTTCACTACACAACACGACAAATATCAGTAGTTTGACTACTGTGGCAACATCTACAAGTGCAAATGGTGCCTGGGCTGTCACAGTTCATGGCAACTATGCCTACGTCGCGAACAAAACCAGCTTGGTGATCTTACACCTTGTTAAGGCGGCTGGAAATACCTATGTAGGTGGTTCAACCCTCGCCGCATCATTAGAAGTAGATACGACGACAGAAACCATTGAAAACGCTACACTTACATATTCAGCGCTTGAACCCTTGGGAACCTCTCTTGTGTTTGAGATGTCTGCGGATGGAGGTTCTACTTGGGACTCTGTCACACCTGGTGCTCTGCACGCCTTTACCACTCCGGGTGATGATCTACGCTGGCGAGCCACGCTAACAACTACCTCGATAGAACGCAGTCCTCGCCTTTCCTCACTCAGCATAACTTACGAATACGAAGTACCTCCGACGACACCACCACCTCCACCCCCTCCTCCAATTCCAGGTTTCCCATTTGTAGCCATTGCTCTGGGAACCATCATTGCACTTTCCTTGGGAATTCTAGTTCGTCGACAGAAACGAATACAGTAGTGACCTGCTTTGGACGCCTTTAGGCGTCCTTCATCTTCTTTTTTTAATAGCGACATAAAAAAGAGTTCACCAGCGGGCCCACAATCATAGGGACCCGCCGATGTGTGGAAATCCCTCAAAGGCACTCAAAAGAACGCAGAATTATTGCGTTACAGTCAAGGTGGATAAGGCCTTGACGACTTCTTCTGCTGCCATGGCGCCACCGAGAACGTCACCAATAACGTCTAGGGTTTTTACAGGTTCTGCCCGAAGGGCACAGGTAAAAAGGGTTTCCAGACCCATCTCGGTGGCTGTGAGATCCCGCATCATCAGATGCAAGACCATCTTTGCTTCCCGAGCTGGAACGTTCTTTGCAGCTTTGGTTTTCAACAGCAGATCAAGGAGTGCCGTGGATACTGGTTCGCGTTGATCTTTGGGAATCAAACCCACGACCTTTCGTAATCCTTCACTCATGATGATCCCGTCCAAGGGCTGAATCGCATATTTGTGATACATCCCTTACTGATATCATATATACAATGGATATATATAAGCTTTTAACATTCTGCGCCATAATCGTTGTCATTTGTAAAATTAATAACACTCATTATTCATCATGAATATATAAACTAGATAACAAAACGCAACATCAACTTATTCAAGTAAAGACTGCTCCAAAAATGATGAAAAACTGCCTAATGAGCTATTAGGTCTTTTTCTTGATTTTAGGCTTCCGTTTGCCTTTAGCCTTTGGTTTAGTGATTTTGATGGGCGTTTGATTAGTTTCCAAAGATCGCCAGATGGCCCGTTCAGCAATTGTGGCCGCTGCAACGGCGATTTGGCTGTTACTTTGAAACACTTGCTCAAGCACAGTGAGGGCGACTTGGCGTGTACCAAACAAAGCACAGGATTCGGGTGTGAGTGAGGGGAGCATGTCTTCGCAGATAGTGACTAGATGGCGTTCCATAAGTCGCTCAGCTTGCTGACGCATGGGAGGACACGTGCCACCTTTATTGATGATTTCATTGGCAAGGACATCGTTTCTTGTAAGGAAAGCCTTGGCTGCATCTTCGAAAATGGAGGTGGCGAATTGTCCGTTCCTGAGTGCGAGTTTGAGGATATCTTCGGGGCAATCATGGTCGCCAAGTGTAAGAACGGCATTGGCAATGGCTTTGGAGGCTTCAGCAGCAGTATGAATGGCATGGAGGACCATACTGAAATTGAGGGCGTCGATTGCGGTGATATTAATACGGCTCATTACATTGGGGTCCAGCAAAGCCCGTCGCAGTTGCTTATTGACCAGGAAGTAGAATTGGTTTACATCCTCTTCTAGGCCATTGACGGTCCGAGCCATGTTAGCATCCCGATTTTGGAGGGATTTCAGGGAGTCTTTCAGCATGGAAGTAGCAATTGTATGGGCCCGATAGAGCGCTCGCTCCACATCCATTTCAGAGACCCGTGCAACATTAAGGATAAGTAGGTGACTTGAACTGGACTCCATGATTTGATAGCCAGTGAGAAGCCGAAGGTTCGCCCGTAATCGGTCACGTTGTTCAGAGGAAATAACGCCTTCAGATTGGATATGGATTTCATCATAATCGGTGAGATAAGCTGCTACCATCCGTTCTTCTAACAGACCAGGTGGATCAGTAGGTTTAGTCTTGAGCGTGATAGTGCGCGGTTTCTCCCGCGGGACCGTTTGAGGATAAAGGGCAATGCTCCCATCTGATTGGGGGATGAGCACAAGACGGCTTTCTTGGTCAAGTTTGTACTTATCTGCCCATTCCTTAGGGACAGAAACAACAAGGGATGACATTCCAAGTCGCATGACCTTTCTGACTTCCATTGGCTTCACACTCCATACATAGAAAGAGTATATACCTACTCAACAATTATCTTATCTCTCAAAAAAGCTCTGATTAAGGTTACCCATATACAGACTATGATGGCTATTTATGGTTCCACTGTTGAAGCTAATACTAAATCCAATAAAGGGTGTTTAGTTTGAACGCGCAATATCTGGATCGGATGGCTGCGGGGAAGGTGCTAGGAGAAAATCTCAAGGCAAAAAATTGGCAGGAAGTTCCACTGATCCTTGCAATCCCTAATGGTGGGCTAGCGGTGGCTTTACCACTGGCTAAAATGCTCCACGCAGATTTGGATTTACTGATTGTAAGGAAACTCCAAATCCCTTTTAATCCTGAAGCCGGATTTGGGGCTCTAACATCGCTAGGCACGGTCATACTAAACCAGCCTCTGGTTAATCGTATTGGGCTCCAAGATGCAGAGATTCAACAGGTAATTTACAGGACAAAAACCCAAATTGACGATCGAAAAAAGGTGTACAAGGGCTTAGTAGGTCTTTTTTCACCTAAGTCTCGAGTAGTGATATTGGTAGATGATGGTCTTGCTTCTGGGTATACAATGCTTGCCGCCATTGATTCCGTTCGTCAACTTTCACCAAAACGCATGATTGTGGCTGTACCCACGGCTTCTGCTAGTGCTATCTCCAAAGTCAGAGAACAGGTTGATGAGTTGATTTGTCCTCAGGTGGATGATGGTGTAGTGTTTGCAGTTGCTGATGCTTATGAAAAATGGTATGATGTTCCCGATGAAGAGGTTATTATGCTTCTTCGTGAGTATCGGAAGGCAAAACCGAAACGAAAAGGTTAGGCTGATAGGAAGTTCTATTTGGCAAATTGAGCTAATATTTCTTCGCTGACTTTCTCTGAGTGTTCATCTAATGGTACGAGCTTGATATCGTGTAAGGATGATGCGCCTAGCCCTAATTGGATAGCCCGTGCAAGTTGGGTTTGGTCGAAGATGGTCCCTTTTTCTACTTCGGGTGTGGTTCCATAATGTCGGAGTAAAGCAACACCAACTGCATCTATTGCGATGCGATCGGATCCTGCAAGAAATATATTCGGAGAGACTTTTGTTCCCATGGCCGGGCCTCCTTTCACAAAAGCGGTTGTTCCATCCATGAGCACAAGGGCAGGTTCATAAGCGGTGTTGATTTCCGCTATCATTTCTCGTTGGTGTGGGGAGCCGTGCAGTTCATTCATATAATCGTAGCCATCTTG
>JAEOUH010000084.1 GCA_016839365.1 Candidatus Hermodarchaeota archaeon | reverse complement strand
GATTTCCTGGAATAGACTCTGATTGACTGGAATTGCTATGGAAAAGGCGACTATGTCCACAGATGAGCCTTATCGATGGGGCATGGATGAGAAACAATGGGTTGCGTTTACTTCAGTAATTGCAGCAATTGTACTCACCGTCATGAAATTAGTGGTGGGTCTGTGGACCAATAGTTTGGGTATTCTATCAGAAGCCCTGCACTCAGCCCTCGATCTAATCGCAGCGGGGATTACATTATATGCAGTAAGAAAAGCAGCTCAGCCTCCCGATGCGGATCACCATTATGGCCACTGGCGCGTCGAGAATTTCTCTGCATTGGTCGAAACCATTCTCTTGCTAATTACAGTGGTGTGGATCCTCTATGAAGCCGTCCGCCGCATAGTGTTGAATGACCTAGCCGTCGAAGTCAACATTCTAGCGTTTGGGGTAATCATTTTTGCGATCATCATTGATTTTTCGCGCTCACGCGCTCTAAAGCGTGTGGCGAAAAAATATGACAGTCAGGCCCTAGAAGCCGATGCGCTGCATTTCAGCACCGATATTCTCAGCTCCAGCGTTGTCCTCGTAGGCTTATTGTTGACTTTCCTGGGATTTCCACTGGGCGACCCCTTGGCCGCGATTGGCGTCGCGGTAGTGGTACTTTACTTGACGATTAAACTCGGCAAAGAAACCGTCGACCTTCTAATGGATCGCACCCCGTCGGATTTGACCGTTCCTCTCCGGCAGGCGATTGAACAAATCGATGGAATCAAAGAGTGTAGCCGAATCCGACTACGAAAAGCCGGACCAATGACCTTCGTCGATATTGTATGCCATGCCGAGCCAGCCATTCCCCTCCACACGGCACATGAGATTAGCGTCAATGCCCGAAACACCGCAGAGCAAATCATAGGTCGTGCCGATGTCATTGTCCATATGGACCTCGTCTCAAAGCAACATCCAAACCTGGGTCAAACCCTTCGCAACGAGGCGAAGAACTTCCCCTGGATCAAAGACCTCCAAGGCATCGATACCTTCGAAAAAGACGAGTATATCACCCTCGTGTTAGATCTCCAGGTTGACCCACAGATGAGCCTCGACGAAGCCCATCACCTAGTTTCAAAATTTGAAACCCATATTCAATCACAGTACCCGTTCATCAAAGAAATCACCACGCACCTTGAACCCAGCCGCACTCCCCTACCAACTACTCACGACCCCAAAACCATCGAAACCCAAATCATGGCACTCGTAAATAAAAGCTCACAACTACACAATTGCCATGACATCCAACTGATTCCCCTCTCAGACACACTCTACAACCTCACTTTTCACTGTGAAGCCCCTCCAAATCTCACGGTCGAAGAACTCCACGCCGCAACCACCCTCCTCGAAGAGGAAATCCGCGAACAACTCCCAATCTTCTCACAAATCATCATCCACAACGAACCACTAAAACGGAAACCAAAGACCAAAAATAAAAAAGAGAAGGAGATGCCTCTCAAAAAAACGAAAACCTAAGGCAGCGATGGAACACGCAAGCGCTCCTGCTCCAAGTCCTCTTTTTTCAAGAACTTACGCAAATCTGAAAGGTTAAAGGGGAACTTTCCACTATCACAGACAAATGCGGGTTTTAGTAACCGGAGCCTTTGGAAACATCGGAGAAAGTACGCTACGAGCTCTTTTTGAACAGAACCATGAGATACGATGCTTTGACTTGCACACAAAACAAAATGAGAAAACCGCCAAGAGCCTGCATATGTATGGCGACTTTGAAACGGTTTGGGGCGATGTTCGCGACGTCACCACCATAAGGAACATCGTTGAGAACGTCGAGTGTATCATTCACTTAGCGGCTATTATTCCCCCTGCAAGTGAAAGAGACACCGATTTCACCAATGCCGTGAACGTGGGCGGAACATTGGCGCTAATAGAAGCAGCAGAAGCCTTACCTATCAAACCCAAATTCATCTTTGCCAGCTCCATCTCCGTTTTTGGTCCAACAATGCATCTCCCTCCCCCAAGAAAAGCCGATGACCCCCTTAACCCCACCGACACCTATACCACCACCAAAGTCAAATGCGAAACAGCGCTCCGAGCCAGTACACTTCCCTGGACCATCCTCCGTCTAGTAGCTGTCCCCCCCATACGCATCAGTGGCGAAATGGATCCGATGCTATTCGAAATGCCCCTCGACCAACGCATCGAATTCGTCCACACCCGCGATGTCGGCACCGCCTTTGCCAACGCAATAACAGCCCAAACCCTGAAGAAAGTCCTTCTCATTGGAGGCGGGAAAACCAGCCAAATGCTTCAACGCGAATTCATCACCAAAATCCTCACCGCCATGGGGCTTGGCATGCTCCCCGAATCCGCCTTTCGTGTTGCAACGCAACCCGAAGAATGGTTCTACACCGACTGGGTAGACACCACTGAATCCCAACACCTCCTCAACTACCAAAATCACACCTACGACCAATACATCGCCGACCTCAAACGCGCCATCGGATTCAAACGCCATCTCGCCCGGCTCTTCCGAAGCTTCGCCCAAAAACGCCTCCTCACCCAATCACCCTACTACCAAGAACCGAAGAATTCCTAATAGGAGTTCACTCACTATCCACCCCTATTGCAAACGATCTGGAAACAATAGGTGGCAAATAATACAGATAGGGTCCACTAAGCAGCGTACAATCTCCTCCTTCATGATAAGAAATTAAAATTCGGGGAAGGTATTTTCTATCTTTACGCCAAAGGGAGTACACCCCAATAGCCATCCGGTTTGATTCATAAGGTAGAATAGAATAGTATTGTGGATAGAGGTTGGGTCTATGTCCGAACAGAGGATGAAAAACCCGATTGGAAAAGTCACCAATTATTACTCCAAAATCAATGTAGCCGTCATCGAATTATCCGGCCCTTTGAAACAAGGTGATGAAATCGCCATCAAAGGCGCAACGACAGAGTTCACGCAAACCGTGGAATCCATGCAAATCGAACGCAAAAATATTGAATCCGCACAAGCGGGCCAAGCCATCGGATTAAAAGTCAAAGAGCGAGTCCGGATAGGCGATACCGTCTACCGCATTTAATGAAACTCACCCCATGAGCTCCGAATCACACTACTCAACCAAATGAAAAAAAGGAGCCACGCGCTCCAACTGAAAATGGCACCTGAAAATCACCATGAATCACCTTAACTCTGAGTGAATCTTTCTCTGCGCGCTTGAAATTAATAAAAACCCATCCTAAGAAGAAGAGGCTGTAATGATGTCTCAACGTGCCTTAGTACGTGAACCCGGAGCCCAATTTGCTCGCTGCATTTCTTCACACCCATTACATCATACCGTCAATGTTGCTCGAGCACGAACTCAACATGCAGAATACGCTACCACGTTAACTGAACTAGGACTTGAAGTCATTCGATTGCCTCGTGACGATACTTACCCGGATGCTTGTTTTGTTGAAGATACCGCTGTTATTCATTCTGGTAAAGCCCTCATAACCCGCCTTGCCAAGCAGAGTCGTCGAGGCGAAGAAGATTCAGTTGAGGAGCTACTCCAAGAGTATTTACCCATACAGCGCATCATGGCTCCAGGCATCCTCGAGGGCGGGGATGTGATTCGGTTACCCACTCGAATAATCTGCGGGATTAGCCAGCGAACCAATCGTTCTGGCATGGAACAGATGCAGACCTATTTCGGCGTGCCTGTCGAACCCATTGCTGATCCCTACCTCATTCACCTGAAAAGTCATCTAACCTACCTGAACCATAACATCATGCTTACCACTCAGGTTTACACACACCACCCAATCCTAGCTGACTTCGACGTTCTCGTCGTCCCCGAAAACGAGCAATACGCAGCCAACACTCTCACCATCAACGACACCGTGATCATACCTACCGGCTATCCGCAAACTAAACAACTAATCAAAGACACCGGCGTCTTCGATATAATCACCTTAAATGTGAGCGAAATCACAAAATGTAACGGCGCCCTAACTTGCCTATCCCTCCTATTCTGAGCCACTCACATTCATACACATGGGCTAAAAGAAAAAGGAGGGCACAGTCACTAAGACTAAATAACAAAGATTGATTGCTAAGTGTTTGACAATTACCAAGGCTTATGAAAATTCGATGTCTATTTTGTATTTATTAATAGGCCCCCAGTTCTCAATACACTCATTCTCTGGTTTCTTTGCACAAAAATGAATTATTACGTCTGAATCGTCAAACTGTGGTCTTTGGTCAAAGAAGATATGATCCCCGTGTCGGATACTCTCTAAGACAAGAGGCAATTCCCGACGGAAAATAGCTTCACGAAATCCTCTTGTTCCAAGACCACGACCTATTTGACAATAGACATGGAGCGCAGGGCCATTCTCATCCATAATTAATTCGGCAAGGACTTCATCCCGCAATAGCCGCGTATACCAACCTTTGATTTGCTTATAATCGTATTCGAGCCCAACCGTGAGAAAAAGCTCCCCCGTCTTATCCGAATGAGTCAAAGTATATCGACGCGGTAAAACCAGATTCTCTAGTGATTGGGAGCACAGAAAGCGAACTTTTAGTTTTTCTGGCCTTAACCTTGCCATTCCTAATCCTCAATACCCACGAATTATGCAAATTAACTCTTTTATAAACATCCAAACAAAGAAATTAATCTGATCTTTGTGTAAAAAATCAAAAAATGGTGGAGAGGACAGACTCCCAAAAATTCATCTAACTTAGATGCAGTGATGGATTACGCCAGCACTCTACTCCATATGCTCAATGCGGTAAGCTACTATGTGTCTTCACACAGTTACCAATGGTTACAGCATTAGTTCAACTGTTTTGATATTATTAAACATTCAATTCGAATATAAGACCAAAGACTTGATAATTTCTTCTAATTCGGATAACAGAACCCGACTAGCATTCAAATGTGGAATTAAATCAATGTCCAATAATAATGAAACACCAGTTGAAATGGGGCTTTTTGAGAAATATCTAACCATTTGGATTCTTTCTTTTATGGCTCTAGGTTTGCTCGTTGGATGGCTCTTCCCCACATTCGCTATCACATTAGCTAGCCTGCAATTTGCAGGATTTTCAATTCCTATCGCGATTTGCCTTTTTTTCATGATGTTTCCAACCCTCATCAACATTGAATACCGTGAAATCAAGAACGCCGTGAAATTTCCCAAACCCCTCATTATCACAGTCGTAGCTAACTGGATAGTGAATCCCATCCTCGGTTTTGTGCTAGCCAGTACCATACTTGCAGCGAACCCACAATACGTAATCGGGATTATTCTTCTTGCTGTATCACCCTGCACCGCAATGGTCCTCTTTTGGAATAAGTATGCCAAAGGCAACATCAATCTCGGATTGGTAATCACGTCCATTAACTCCATTCTCATCTTGTTCCTTTATGCACCCCTTGCCTCCTTCTTTATTGGCTTCTATGTTCCCGTACCCTTCATTACTCTCCTAGTTGGCACTATGTTCTTCCTCGTCCTCCCCCTAGTCACCGGGATTCTCACCAAACTTTACATCTACAAAACGAAAGGTCAAGAATGGTTTACGAGGTCCTTCAAGCCCATTCTTGACAAAATTGCCATCTTTGCTCTCCTTCTCACACTCGTCGTTCTCTTTTCCTTCCAAGGCCAAGTCATCCTCACCCAACCGCTGAATGTCCTCTGGATCAGCAGTGTTCTCTTACTAAACTATGTTATCATGTTCACCTCCGTGTTTTTGATCTGCTACAAACTCAGATTTACCTACAAACAAACCGTCACCGCCACAATCATCGCCAGCAGCTCACATTTTGAAATTGCCATAGCCACCGCCATCCTCCTCTTCGGTCCAGGATCCGCAGCCGCGTTCGCCACCGTTATTGGCGTCCTCTGGGAAGTTCCACTCATGGTCGCATTCATCAAACTTGCCCTCAGACTACAACCAAAACTTTGGAAAAACCCAACACCCAGTTCACTGAACCCCTAATCCCACTCACCCAACTCATAAAGAGATAAAGAGGGGGCGCCACTTCCTCCCCAAGCCCGCCACTTTAGAAGCAGCGGTGAACCACGCCAGCGCCTTATATATTTCAGTTATTCTTTGAGGCTTTCGTGCTTGTCACGCTAGTTAAAGTAGCAACTGTCAAATTCGGTGTAACTGATGAAATTGAGGGGCATCGAGAGAGAAATTAAAGGTAATCGATTAAATCATCGATCTTCATGCAAAGCTCTTGTTGTGCCTCTGAATTTATGATCCAATCGTTCTGGGGTTTTCCATCAACTTGACCATCCATCTTTCCACGGATATTGTGTCGT
>JAEOUH010000083.1 GCA_016839365.1 Candidatus Hermodarchaeota archaeon | reverse complement strand
CGGCTGGAGATAATTCTCTGATACGCTCAGCAAGCTTCATGGTAACGTAGGCTAATAAAACAACCTCACGTGACGAAAAGCGGTGTCGTTGCCCCTTGAAAATGGTAAAATCATGTTTTGCTGGGGTAAAGACAAAAGAGTTGTAGCGTTTTAACTGATCAAAGAGGTCCTCGGGGAGCCCCAAACTCTTGGGCTGCAATCGCCGTATATTGCTTCCTAAAGATCTCGTTTTTGTCGCTGCATCACCTGTGAGCTCGAAGGTCCATGCCCGAACTAGTAATTCAAGATAATCAGCAAGGCTCTGGATCGCATCACGGGTAAACCGAGGCAGCCCCTTTATGGCTTCTTGGGCTGCGGCTAAGGGATGTTTCGGAGGTGGCGCTACAAGGGCTATGAGCCGTTTCTTTGCAGCATCGTGTAGCTTCTTGCTCCGAACCAAATAGACTGCCGTGGTTTCTGCCTCGATATACTCTTTACCACTGAGAACATCTTGTGCCAGCGCTGTGAGATACGGAAGCGCCCATAATACCTCTGATTTTCGACCAGTCTGACTAGGCGTCGCCAATACTTGTTCCTCCCATCACACGAATACCCAAAATAGTGTAAATTCTATTATATTGCTCTTGTCTACTAGGTACTTAATCAGCCTAGATTTCCCCTAAGCTCTCTTCAAGGATAGTTCAATCGCCAAACTGTAGCTGATGTGACAGCAATGAAACACCCTCCTCTCTTTGAAGTCTATCCAGATCTTCGAGAACAGATTCCTTGGATTCCGATTCTTTCCACACCAACGCCAACCCGTCAATTAACAAACCTCCAACAAGTAGTGAATACCAACGAAGAAATCTGGGTGAAACTCGATAATCTCACCTCCGAAAAGTATGGAGGCAATAAGGTCCGCAAGCTCGAGTTTCTTATCGCCGATGCCCTTCAACAAGAAAAGCACCAGATTGCGACGCTAGGAGGATTAGGCACCAACCATGGGTTAGCCACCACCATCCATGGACAGGCAAACAATCTAGCCACGCGCCTCTACCTAACACCACAACCCATCACAACTCATGTCCGTATGAACCTGAAGCTCCTATATCATTTCGGAGCAGATATGATCTATTCCGAAACCCGAAGGAGAGCTAACTTTCGTTTTAGATTTCTTGATCGCATCTCCCAACGAGGAACCTATTGGCTACCTCTCGGTGGAAGCACGGCTTTAGGTGTCTTAGGATACGTGAATGCCGTCTTGGAGCTTCTCAACCAAATCACCACGGGGGAACTCCCCGAACCTCGGTTAATTTACATTCCCGTGGGAAGTCTAGGTACTATCGCAGGCATCGATTTAGGATTACAACTCACCAACTTGTCAACCAAGGTCAAAGGAATCTGTGTCGCACCACACCTACCACCCACCAAGTCTTTGAATCAGCTCATAGAAGGTGCGCTCAGACTTCTCCAACAGAGCCCCCAGCTAACTGATTTTACCTATCAACCGCGGTACGAGTTAACCATGGACTATTCGGGAAGCGGATATGGCGTGGTCACCGATGCTGGAACTGAGGCTTCTCAACTTGCTTTAGAGCTGGAAGCAATTCAGCTTGACCCCACTTATACGGCAAAAACCTTGGCAGGAGTCATCGATGCAGCTCGAAAAGGGGAGAAAGGCCCAATCCTTTATTGGCACACGTTCAATTCAGTTGACCTATCAACGATAGCCAATTCCATCGATTATCAAGATCTTCCTTCCGTATTTCACCGTTTTTTTACCAATGGATGAGTGGTGTATACCTGAATTAGGCTTAGGAGCCCCTTCCCCAAACAACAACTTTATTGATCTCTACAAATCGAGTTAGATGGTCTTTTATGACAAAGCTTTTATCATACTAGTAGAAGACTTTCTCATTCATTGAGAAAATACAGCTGGCCTTTACCCCTTCCAGCCTCACGTCACCAGTTTAGCAAGCATTGGTGAAGGAAAGATGAAGTTCACGCATGTTGAAGAATTGCGCCTTGAAGACATCCTGGAACGAGGGCAGGAGCATCAACCGTTAGATTTTGCACAAGGACTCCTGAGAAATTTTGACCACCTCTTGGGAGTGGTCAAAGGGCAGAAGCCAACAATCCTTGATGCGTTCATGACAAATCTGGAGGAGCGTTTCCATCAACTCGTGAATCGGGACGATTTCCTCCTAGGAGATAGTGATGTTTCCCCCCTTCTTTCCGAGTTGATGAATTTGCGCGAGCACCCATTGCTGGTGAAACTCTTTCTTACTTATCACTTCCAACTATTACAGCTGGCCAAAGACACCGAATGGAAGAGTGCAGCAGTAGAAATCACGCTACGAACTTTCCTATGCGCTAGATACCTTCCTCCATACAATTACCTTCAGGTGTTGACGGAGACCCTCCCTAGGGCAGAAGCCATTCAAATCTTCAAAGACCACATCAATGATTATGTGCGGAGCCGGATTGCGGAAACGGATGACCGGTACCAGTCGCTTGAAGATCTTAGAGAAATGCTACTCAAGATGGGCGAATGGGGAGTTATCGGGAACGTCAGCGAGGTCGACGAGGGGAAACTGATTAGCCGCCGGGATACCTGCCTGCACGAGGTGGCGTTACGCGACATCCCTGACCAAGAACTTAAATTCCTTGTTTGTTGTTTCGGGGATTACGAGGGGGTACGTAGCTTCAACAAGCACTTCAAACTCACCATGAAGCACACCCTCGTCCGAGGTGACCCATACTGTGATTGCGTCTATTACGATACCCGCATCACCAACGACTTCACCCACCCACCCAGAGCTTTCTTCGACAGTATATGGCCGCTCACAGACAAAGATTAGATAATTCAATCAAAATAATCAGTTCAAAATCAAAGAATATCAACACCACCGACACCGACGGGTGGATAGCACCCATTAGCGTTGAAGCCAGTGATGTTGGTGATACCACTCAATCGTTTCTTGTAAACCAACTAGTGGATCCGGGTAAATAAGCGAGTAGCCTGTGGCTTTGAGCTTGTCGTTACTATATTGATAGTCATTAAACATCAAATCGATGGTAGCACGTTCGAGTTTTGGTTCTTTGTGGGTTAGGTTGCGAGCCTTCCATTCAGCCCATGACGCCAACGTGATTAGTAACCACCTGGGAAGAAGGGGGTACCGAGTATAGTAAATCTTTGTATTCAGTAAGGGTGCAACATGAGAAAATACGTCATACTTATGATAGGTCGAATCATCAACGACATTATAGACTTGCCCTAATGCGTTAGGGAGAGAGATTAAGTGAAGCGCAGCACCAACCACATCTGCAACATGAACCAAAGGAACCAAAGTGTTAAGGTTCTTGGAGATAATGGGGAATTGACCTAAAGCCACCATTCGAAGAAGTGTACCAATTCCATATCTATTGCGAGGGCCATAAATCGGGGCTGGGCGCAATATAATAGAATTTAATTCACTGTCGGAGCAAATTGCCCGGACCTCCTGTTCCTGTTCAAGTTTTGATTGTTCATAAAGATTCGATGGATTCGCCGGGTCTTCTTCCCTGACCGGTAGTGAGTGTGGAATCCCATAGACGCCAGCACTACTAATAAGCATGAATTTTGAAACATTTGCCGCTAAAGCCGCACGACAAAGATTCTTTGTACCTTCAACATTGACTGAATACAAATCCTCCCAAGACGCAGAATAACGAAACAAGGACGCAGTATGAAAAACCACATCAACACCCTCAACTACGCGAGTAAGCATCTGGGGAGCACGTAAATCGCCTGGCATGAATTCGACATCACTATCTAAGAAGGAACAATTAACTCCGGGCAAATCCAAGCCCCGAACCGAATAATTCGAATCCTGGAGCAACCGATCAACAAAGTGACTACCTACAAATCCGCAAGCGCCTGTTACCAACGCCAACCGTTTCGTCAAACCATACCCTCCATGAATCACAACAGCCCTACAATTCCAGTCTGTCCTTCATGTCGACCAAACAACAAGTACCCAAGAAACACCCCGCAATACAACCACACCGGATAGAGCGCAAACATTACCAATGCCATTGCATCAATAAGACCTGCTGTATTCGTGTATTCAAACCAAAAGATACAGCTATTAATCATAAAGTCCCGGCCCGTCGCTGCCCGACCCGTCCAGAGCCACATCCAATCAAACCACCCTAAATTCATATACAAAGATCCTGCTACGACCCAAAACCCCACAACCGTTAGTGCCCCCAAAACCTTCGTGGCATGAGGCGTTACACGGTATAACCAACGGTTCCTGAACCAAACAATTACAGCTCCACAAACAAGTAATAAAAATGGGTCCAGAAGAAAACTCATGGATACCAACTAGCGAACTCTAAAATAAAAACCCTGAACCTCTTACCTGGTTTGCCGAAAGAACGTTTTTACATCAATATCCGCTGCTTCGAGTCGACGAATCGTATTCTTATACGGATCGCATCGTTCTTCTTCGAGCTCCTCCACCAACTGGATATCCAAGTCAGCAAGCCGACCTATCAGTAGCTCACGTTCCTCTGCTGACATCAACCGTGGATCTGTCATGGCTGCTACATGAAAACTCACCTTTGCCTGCAGAAGATGCTCAATGGCCTGAAATGGATAATCAACCGCCTTACCATGCGCACCAGTCCGCGCCTGAAACCCATTGGGTGTAGCAGCTTTAAGGCTCAACCGAACATGCACCTTCTCAAACCGCGAAACTTGTCGTACATAATCTGCATCGCAGCCAAACAAAATGCCGTTCGTTTCCAGCATGAACGATTCAAACGGCGACTCCTCAATCAGTGGTAACACCGCCAGCATATGGGCTTTACACAGAGTCGGCTCAGACCCCGAAATTCGCGCTTTTCGAACAGCCCCCTCACGACCTGCAACCCATAGGGCATCCACTAATGCGTCAGGCGAGTAAAATTGACCTCGACGCTCTGGATACTCCCGTGAATCATCCACCCAACAAAAAATACACCGCAACTGACACCCCACAGCATATGCTGTCGCAATGCCACCGTACACTCCTGCGACATACACCGCGTTATATTTTCTAGCACAATCCACATGCCGGCACACTATTCTTTGCGTCGCTTCCGCTAGTTGAATCGGATCATAGAGATCGCTTGATGGAGTCATCATCCGAGGATAGGATTCCATTACAAAGAAATAAGCTAGCCACTGCAAAAATCTGTTGGCATCAGACTAAGCTCCAAACCCAAACAAATTAATAGTACTTAACACTGTTAAGTGTAGCGAAGGGTATTGAACACCGCAAAAAACACTCTCGACCTCATTGGAAACACCCCAATGATACCAGTACAACACTTAAACCCCAACCCCAAAACCCAAATTTTCTTAAAACTTGAAAAATTCAACCCCGGCGGATCCGTGAAGGACCGAATAGCCAAATACATGATTGAAGATGCAGAAAAACGGGGAACCCTCACCAAGGATAAAGTTATCCTTGAACCCACCAGCGGCAACACTGGCATTGGATTAGCCCTTGTCTGTGCGGTCAAGGGCTATCAACTAGTTTTAGTGATGCCTGAATCAATGACCAAAGAACGCCGACAAACTCTTGCCGCTTATGGTGCCCACATGATTCTCACCCCAGCCAAAGCGGGAATGGATGGAGCAGAAGACGAAGCCTATAAAATCGTTGAAACAAACCCTGACAAATACTTCATGCCCAACCAATTTGCCAATGAAGCTAACGTCCAAGCGCATCGCGAAACTACCGCTGAAGAAATCTGGCGTGACACCAACGGCGCAATCACCCACTTTGTTGCAGGCTTAGGCACCAGTGGCACCATCATGGGCATCGCCTCCGCATTAAAACCCCGTAACCGAAACCTCCAACTCATCGGTGTCGCCCCTCACCCCGACACTCCCATTCCCGGACTAAAAGATTTCACCACCCAATATATCCCAAAAATCTTCCGACCATCCTGGATTGATGAAACCGTTCCAATTCACTTGAATGAAGCTCAAGACGCAACACGCCGCCTTACCCTCAAAGAGAGCATCTTCGTTGGCCCCAGCTCCGGCGCAATCTTCCTCGCCGCCCAACGCCTCGCCAACACCCTCAAATCCGGCACTATCGTCGCCATCATGCCCGACGGCGGCGAACGCTACCTCAGCACCGAATCTTGTACCATCGATCAATGCCCAACCTGCACACCACCCCACGGCATCCAATGCACCCTCACCACTCACCATCCACCACCAAGAAATAATATTTAAAATACTCATCAACTCTTAACCTCTCTTCCCTGCAACCCCGTTGAGAATTTTCATCCCTTTTTACAAATATTTCCGCTGATAGTGCTACCCAATAGAGTTAACCAAAAATAGGTTAATTTTTATAGTAGTTCTGACTAATTACAGATTCACAGAGGGAATTGCTACAATCAGAAGGAAGCCGTGACCTCCAATGTTTACCTCACTTCGGTACCCATCAGCCAAACAAAACTGGATCTGGTCTCAACGACGACGCAACGTCAAACCCTCCGATCTGGCTGCCGAACTGGATGTGTCCCGCCCCTTCATCAGTAAAGAACACCGTATCGCCGAACGACGCATCAAGAAACTCATCGAACATGCCGCATCAACCAACCGTATCACCATCCACAACATTAGCCCACGCTATGGTATCGCCGTTGGGTACTGCTCCGCTTCACAAACCGACACGTACATCCTCTACTCCCCCAGTATCGGGCTCCAAACCTGGTTTGCCCACAAGGGCGAATGCCATGGATGTGGTGATTACACCACCTGCAAAACCACCCTCAGCATCCTCGCCAAAGAATGGGAAATTCCCGTTCCTCCAGATCTGCTTCCTACTGAGTTAGCAATCTTGTTATTCGAAACAATTATGAGACGATTAAAATGGCACGACGAAAAGAGACGGGAAAGGGAGTGACCTCTTCCGCTGACGCTTGCCCCAAATCCCCTAAACCACTCACTGGAGAAACACACCCAACACTCAGAACACGCCCTCCAGGGTTTAATCGAACACACATGATCGCCCTCGGATTAGTATCCCTGACCTTATTCAGCGTTTTTTCCGTGGGACAATGGTACATGTTCATGGTTCCACTCCAAAGCGAAACGATAATAGCGAGTATAGTGTTTGGTGGACCCAAAAACGAGGGAATAAGAAAACTCATTCAACTAGAAGATGGTGGATTCATTGTTTCAGGAATCACAGATAGTTGGGGATTGGGAGGACATCCCATAGAACCCTTTGACTTCTGGTTAGTCCGATTAGATGAAAATTTCAACATATTATGGAATCAAACATACGGTACCAACCAGACGGATTGGTATCCTGATCTACTCGTTCTCCCCGATGGCGGGTATATCCTCGCAGGCCAGACACGTGTGAATCGAAGTGGAGATACCGATGCGGACGTATTATTAATTCGTACCGATGAGGATGGAAATCAACAATGGAATCAAACACTTGGTGGACTTGAAAGCGACCGCCCTG
>JAEOUH010000017.1 GCA_016839365.1 Candidatus Hermodarchaeota archaeon | reverse complement strand
TGATTAAATCAACCTCAGAATGTGTTGGACCCACTCTTATGCTTGGTGACCATGTCACCCCTCGATCACTGGAGCGCGTCAAGAAGATCTGAGTATTAGGGGCCTCTTCAGTGGTCCCATTGATGTAGGTGATAAAGAGCGTATCATTTGAAGAACAATGGATATAGGGAATCGAAACTTCAGCAGGAACAATGGTAGGCGAAAAAGTCGCCCCGCCATCGGTGGAATTGGTCATCCGAAGATCATAATCCACAATATGGTAAGTTGAGTTGAGGGTGAAATGATCCCAGACGATGTAAAGATTACCGTCCGAATCAATGCAGGCTGTTTCCTTGTCATCAAATTCTGGGGTATCAGCAGCATTGACCGGGGCAGCCCAGGTCTCACCGCCATCGGTTGTTTTTGCGACCCCAATACCTTCAGGCGGGTAATTCTGGGCGATATCGTTGAACTCAATCCACACAAAGTACACATTATCATCAGCGTCAGCGACTAGCCAGGGATCAGATTGTGCGTTATTAGTTGACATTCGTGCCATGAGTATGTTCGGTGTATATGTGATGCCACCATCTGTGGAATAGGCAAAACCGACCCGACGGCCAGGTCCATTATGTGTATCGGCTTCCTTCCAACCAACCAGGATTCGACCATCACTAAGGATGGCTAAGGTGGGCTCAACTTGATCCGTATACGGAGATGTGCCATCAGTAACGCGGATGTTTGAGCCAAATTCTGTACTGCCATTTTGAGCAAAGACTCGCTGAGGTTGTGCAAACAAAGCAAAAGGGAAGACAATAAACTGTGACATTAGCAATAGTGTCAGCAGAAACATGTTTGATATTTTCATCGCTATTAACTATCCTTACGTTAGCAACCAATAATCCCCCGGGACTGTGGTAAAATAGTCATGGGAACCGGCAAGTTCAGTTTTTGCCCGCTCCTTCTCGCAATGACGGCAGACTTAAGAAGCAGCCGGGGAATCGTTCTTTGAATTACTCGAAACGAGTAATTCCGGAAATATCGAGGTTACAAATATGCGTAGTACTCGTAATATTGTAGTCCTTTTTGCGCTCTGTACTTTGCTTCTTCCTTTCGTTTCTACTTGGTTTTCAGGATTTCAAGTGACGACTCCAGTTTCAGTGACAGCCTTACCTGCCCCAACCGTAACACCACGAATTCTCTACTACACCGAATTTGCTGATAATACGCCAGGAGGCGAAGCCGAAAATGTCTGGGCTGCCATCAACGCAACTCACGGAACCAATTATCTTCGAACCAATCTCACATCTTACACTGATGCTTCTACAGAACTACCAAACCACGACATCTTCCTCATCATCGAACAAGAATTAATTTTTACACAAAATATAACCGACATAGCTGCAGCCTGGCAAACTCCCCTCGACGATTTTCTCGCTGCTGGTGGAATCGTTCTCCTTATGACCTATTACTCCATGAATGTTTTCGATTACGGAGCTACTGCACGGATCCTTAACGAAACTGGTCACTTCACCTTCAGTGGCGTCGCTAACAGAGTTGGTTCAACCATTGTAATCGATGAACCCAGTAATCCCTTGGCAGATGGAATTACAAACTTTACTGCCCCTGATGGAACCCTCAGTTTCGTGACCACTGAAATGACCCCTATCGTCTCAGTCAACGTTACTGGTGACCCAATTCTCTTCCACAAGCCAGTGGGTGTCGGACATCTTGTCGTGATGGGATTCGACTCCTATAATCGCGACTCAGAAACTGACAAAATCTTAGGCAACGCCATACGATTATACCAGCCACCCTCTGCTCCAGTCCTCGCTGATCCAGGCGCCACCATCACAGGTTTTCAAGTACCCTTGAATTGGACAGCTGCCACCGACTCCGACGGAGTCATTAGTGAATACGAAGTCCAAGCCAGCGCTGACGCAGGTTTCGCTATCATCGGTCAGAGTGCCAGTGTCACAACCCTGAGCCACACGTTTATCTTCCTCACAAACGACACCTACTACTTCAGGGTTCGAGCCATCGACAACAATACCCTCGCTGGCCCCTGGAGTAATGTCGTCAGCACTTACATAGAATTTCCACCCATTACCATCCCTGGCATTCCTGGATTCCCCATTGAAGCAATAGTGCTGGGATTAATTCTCTCGTTGGGAGCAATTTTCGTATTGCGCCAGCGCAAACAACAGTAGGTATCCTCCTAAAGAGGTACCTCCCCCTCCTTTCTTTTACAATGGGGAGCTCGTAAATGGATGTAAAAAATATCCACAAATAGGGATTTTTCATTTATGATATATTTGGTGGAAACGGAGTAACCTTGTTGAATGACATATGGGGCACAGAAGGATTTCTATCGTATAACGCTTGTTTTTAACGAAGCGACGGCGAAGGCGAATCAATTTTCACCTGATTTTTTCTGGCTTTTGCATCGTCTTGGGTTCGGTGATTTGGTGAAGTCGAGCAGGCAGTATTTTGAGATCAATACTATTTTTATCCGTTCTCACAAAGCACCTACTAGTGTGGATTACATTTCAAAACCTGTTTTTCCGGTGCCCCATTTGTCTAGGGCTACTTTGAGTTCTGGATGGTCTTCGGCATAGTCTTTCAGGGAGATTCCTTTCACAGTGGCGTCGATGGCTTGTCGGAAAGCACGCGCTCCAGCTGACGGACCACCATGTTCTGCAGGAAAGGCGTGAATGCCTCCGCCCGTTCCGATCATAATTTCAAGTCCAAGATCTTCGACGACCATTGGGACATGGCCAGGTGTGATGCCTCCGCTAGGCATGGGCATAGTGGGTTTGATGTGGTGAAGCGGGTAGTTCATGGACCGGGCCATCTCTATGTATCGCTGTTTGAGCAGAGGGGCCTTCCCATATGGAGCGGGGAATACTTCGATATCAACACCTGCCAGTCGTGGGAGTTTCCCGATGACCAGTTGAGTTGACAAGCCACTGATCGGCGAGTAGCTCATGGCTCCTGCAATATCCATGTGCCCAAGTACGGGTACGTTGATGCTGGGATCATCAGTAACCTGACGTACAGCGCTGTATCCGACGGCTAGGTAATTGATCATGAGAGCATTAGCCCCATGTTCAAGGGCGGCTTCAGCATTTTCCATTAATTTAGGAATTCGATCTGTGATATTGATGGTGTAGAGGGTTTTTTCTCCTTTCTCTGAGTTAGCCTTATCAATGGCGTCCATATAGAGAGGTAACCTATCAGTGATCCTGTTAAAAACTGGGTCAGCAATCAGTTCATCATCTTTTATGATGTCAGCTCCTCCCCGTGCGGCTTCATATAGTAGTTTTGCACCAACTTCGGGTGGATAGCCGGTGCAGGGTTTAATCATGTTGTTGAGTAACGGGCGGCCTTTGACCCCTAGCACCTTGAAGACACCTTGTGTGCCGAACTTGGGACCTTGGAAGCCTTTCAGCCAACTTTTTGGAAACCGGAGATCTAACACTTTTACCCGTCCACCCATACTGATGTTGCCGACAACAGTTGACAGGAGCATTGGTATTTGCTGTCCGAAGTTTACCCACGGAAACGCCACTTGCACAATGTAGTGGCGGTGCGTGACGTCTTTGGGCTGACTGTATTCAGGGTAAGGTCCTTCATAGATTCCAATAACCTTGGCCACATACTTTTTTCGCATCTGGGGGGTTTCACCAGGAACAAGTACCCAAGTTCCTGTGCTTTGTTCAACAGCCGCCATTTCACAAATGTCTTTGATTGGTAGACCAATCGGTGCCCCGAAATAATAAGTCGCGATAACGTATTTTTCTGGATCAATTTCATCGGGTAACGCGTTGGGTTGGCTTTCTATGGGAAGTTTCCTTTCAGGTGACAATTTGACACTCCGCCTAATTAAAGATGATACGATACAACAGGGAATCAAGGCTCTATTTTAGCCTTATTACCGTCGATGAAAATAGTTGGAGGAATTCTACAAGGGTCTGTGGTGAACTCGAAGGAGTTTACCCTTTTCACCTGCGAGAAGAAACGAATTCCAAGGTCTGTGCCCTATGAGCGCCCCATTTCTATTTCTTTTTGCTAAGGATTAATTGCATTTGGAAAAGTTTGTGATGGAGATGGTACCCTCGTGTTTCACATAATGAGGCGAGATTTTGGTTTTCATGAAAAGTGATTCGGAGCAAGTCTGAGGGAGGGTCACAAAGAGGCTGAAAGGCACGAACAAAATCGTCAAAACAGGAAAGGTCTGTTAGTTCAAAAGGAAAACAACCTGGAAAACTTGGAGTGAAGCGACAGGCGCCTACGATGCAATTTGATGAATCTTTGAGGATATAGATGAGTTGCTCTCCTTTGATGTAATTTTGAATTGCTTGTAGCGGGAGCGATGCTGGGAAGAGGTTAGCAATCGTTTGAAACTCATTCGGTTGTGCTTCATGAAGTGAATAATCTCTAGAGGCCTGTAGGCTCCTGAAGGGTACAAAATAGTGCCAGGTGTGGCCACTTACTTTGAATCCGAACTTTTTATACAATACCTGGGCGTGCAGGTTGTCAATTTGGGTATAAAGGCGCACAACCGTGATTCCCTCTTGTTTGCGAAACCAATCCAAGGCATATTCCATTAACTGTGAGCCCAAGCCTTGACTTTGCATGGATTTCTGAACACCAATTCGTCCTAGATGGGCAATCTCATCGGAAAACCGACCTAATATCAAGTAACCTATGAGATCTCCATCTTGTGATTTCATGGCGAAAAATCCAGGTTTTTGGACACGCTGATGGAAATATTCTTCGCGGACTTGGTCGTCCTCCTCGAATATGGCACAATCGAGTTGATGAAACATGACCCATTCATCGTTTTGCATGGGACGGATCTTTAGATGTTCTGGCAAATTCAGCCCTGTTGGGTATTAGATCATTTCCTGCCATATTTGTATTGGAGAGCTGCTTGTGCTGCTGCTAGCCTGGCAATTGGCACACGAAACGGTGATGCACTGACATAGTTTAGGCCAACAATATGAGAGAACTCAATAGAGCTGGGTTCGCCAAAGTGTTCACCACATCCTCCAATTTCAAGATTCGGATTAGCAGAGCGCCCTTTTTCAATAGCCATTTTCATTAGCACTCCAACGCCATCTCGGTCGAGGATTTCAAAGGGATTATTCGGGAGAACGCCCCAAGTAACATATTGTCTGAGGAATTTACCTTCGGCATCATCACGGGATACACCATAGGTCATCTGGGTCAGGTCGTTAGTTCCAAAGGAGAAGAAATCAGAATAGTTCGCCACCAAGTCAGCAGTGAGGGCTGCTCGTGGCGTTTCAATCATAAGACCGAATTTGTAGTCGAGGGGGCAACCTTTCTCTTCCATCACGTCTTTGGCGACTTTTTCAAGTTTCTCACGTTCTAGCATTAACTCATTGACATGACTGACAAGAGGTATCATGACCTCGGGGTATACTTTAATCCCTTCCTGGGCTACGTTACAAGCTGCTTCGAAAATTGCCCGAACCTGCATTTCAGTTAGTCCTGGATGTGTGATGCCAGCACGGCAACCACGGAGCCCCATCATGGGATTAACTTCCCACATACTATCTACGATGTCTTTGAGGACCTCAGTTTCTTTGAGTTTCTTTTTTAATCGTTTTTGCTTTGTTGCACTGGGATTGTTTTTGAGCTCAAGTTTAAGCTGACAAATTTCTTCCCCCAGTTCGTCTTTAGTGGGAAGGAATTCATGCATTGGCGGATCAATGAGCCGGATAATAACAGGAGACCCATCCATGGCTCGGAAAATTCCTTCAAAATCGGTGCGTTGGAAGGGAATTAGCTTTTCTAGAAGCTTCTGTCGATCGAGATCATCTTCAGCCATAATCATCTTGACTACGATTGGGCGTCGTTCTTCTTCAAAGAACATGTGCTCGGTTCGACAAAGACCAATACCTTCGGCACCAAAGGCCCGAGCACGGGCTGCATCTTTGGGATTATCGGCGTTGGTCCATACGCCTAATTTCCGGATTTTATCAGCCCAAGAAAGCAGTGTTACGAGCTCACTTTCCTCATCAAAGCTGGCTTCGATGGTCGCGATTTGCCCCTGAAAGACAGCTCCAGTTGTGCCATCAATTGAGATATAGTCACCCTCATAAATGACTTTATCACCAACTCGAAAACTTCGAGCAGCCATGTCAATCGTGATTGTTTCACATCCTGCCACACAAGACTTGCCCCAACCACGTGCAACGACCGCTGCATGACTAGTCATTCCACCGCGTTGGGTGAGAATTCCCTGCGCTTCGATCATTCCGTGGACATCATCGGGATTGGTTTCAGGACGCACTAAAATCACCTTTTCCCCTGCCTGGCCACGTTTGGCAGCAGTATCTGCATCAAAGATTGCCATCCCGGTTGCCGCACCAGGAGAAGCATTTAATCCCCAAGCTAACAGTAGCCCGTTGTTTTTGGCTTCTAGAACAGCTTCTGGAGCAAAGCGGGGGTGGAGAAATTGATCTATTGATGCTGGTGTCACTCGAAGGATTGCGTCTTCTTTTTTGATTAGCCCTTCGCTAACCATATCCACCGCGATTTTAACCGCAGCAAACGCGGTTCTCTTGCCAGTTCGCGTTTGAAGCATCCAAAGGGTTTCCCTTTCAATTGTGAACTCCATATCTTGCATATCGCGATAATGGCGTTCCAGCCGATCTGATATTTTCAAGAATTCGTGCCAAATCTTGGGCATATCTTTCTCAAGATTAGCAATCGGTTGTGGGGTTCGAATCCCGGCAACGACGTCTTCTCCTTGAGCATTGAGTAAGTATTCACCCCAGACTGCCTTCTCACCAGTGGCGGGATTTCGTGTGAATGCAACACCGGTACCGCTACTTTCACCCATATTACCAAAGACCATAGTTTGAATATTGACTGCTGTCCCCCAGTTGTGTGGAATACCTTCAGCATTTCGGTAAGAGGTTGCAGGAGCACCGAACCATGAATTGAAGACTGCGCCTATTGCGTCACGAATTTGATCAAGTGGCTCATCGGGAAATTTTTCTTTCATTTCAGCTTTGTACAGTGTTTTGAAATCGTGGACTACCTCTTTGAGCATGGCAACTGTGAGATCTGTATCACGACCACCAGCAGTTTTGGCTTTGTATTCATCTAGGATTGCTTCGAATTTGTGGCGGTCGATTTCTTTAACGATGTTTCCAAACATCTGAATCAGACGGCGATAGGCATCCCAGGCGACACGCTCATTACCTGTTAATTCAGCAAAGCCTTTCAAGACTTTAGGATTCAGCCCGATATTCAAAACGGTGTCCATCATGCCTGGCATGGATACACGGGCACCAGACCGGGCCGAGACGAGGAGAGGATTACTTGGGTCACCGAGGCGTTTTCCAGTGCTTTCTTCTAAGGTTTTGATAGCTTTAAGCACCTGTTCCCACATTCCCTCCGGGTATTGTCTGTTATTTGCAAAATAGGCGTTACAGGCCTCTGTGGTAATCGTAAACCCAGGAGGAACAGGCAGTTTGGCATTGGTCATCTCTGCTAGGTTTGCTCCTTTGCCACCAAGGAGATCTCGCATATCCCTGTTACCTTCGCTGAACAAATAGACCCATTTTTTCATCATCTGTTGATACCTCAAGTGAGTAATGAGTTTAGGTACATTACAGCTTAAGCTCATTTTCTCAAACTGCAACCACGACCTGAAAGGCATCTAATAAACGTATTGATTTTTCTGGACCCTGCTCTTCCTTGAAGGTTATTACCTTAAATGGAAGTTGCATACAAACAACGTGCAAAGAGCAACCTTCTATAGGTGTGTGATTGGATGTTATCCTATCCACGACGAATTTCGTACGGAATAGGACGCACTGGTTCTTCTCTCTTGTTGACCTTTGTGGATTTTGCAGGATTGAACATCTATTATTCGTTCTTCCTACTCAATCCTCTGTATGCAGGAATGGCCAGTGCCTTTGGGTTCATTGTTATTGGATTATCCCACTGGTACTTGGGATTTCGCAGTGATAGAACAGAAAGCCGCTTTGGACGACGACGACCCTACATCATCATCGGTGCACCAGCGCTAGCTATAACCGGATTTCTGATATTCGTTCCCCATTGGATTATTCCCCCCTCACCGGATCCGATCAATGATCCGACCTGGCAATTCTTGACCTTTGGTTACTACTTACTCACTCTAGCCCTCTTCAAATTCTTCTATGCCTTCCTCATCACAGCGTATCAAGCTTGGTTACCTGAGATTGCTGACCCAGATGAACGCCCAAATGTTGGTGCCATTCAAAACACCGCGAACTGGATTGGCACAGGTATTGGGATTGTGCTTGGGTTTGTTTCTGGTATTCTCTTCGTTCCCATCAGTGGTATCCCTACGACCATAGGGTTCATTGTTCTCGTAACAATATCGTTATTGTGTTTTCTGTTGTTTTTACCTGCCATCTTTTTTGTCCGGTCCCGACCGGGCATCAAGCCAATTGACCGATCAATTGTTGAGGAAACTAAAACAGCACTTAAAAATCCCAACTATGTGAAATGGATTTTGGTGGTTGGTTTCTGGTCTCTGACCTTATCAACAATCACAGCAATCATCGTTCCAATGTTACAAAACGGGCTATTGCTAGGATTTACTCAGCTTATTTTGGCTGCAGGTATTTTTCTCATTGCACTAATGATTGTTCCCTTCATTCTTGCAAGACTAGTGAAGAGATTTGGGAAGAAACGAATTCTCATGGCCGCCTTGATAATTCTAGCCTTAATATTACCTTTCACAGCCATCCTTGGCCTACCAGCCTTTGGTCCTGTCACGTTCCAAGTAATCGCATTTGGCATTCCATTGGGAAGCTGTGTAGCAGCCCTTTATCTCATGCGATATGTTGTTATCGCTGATATAGCACACAAAGATGAATTGGAAAGTGGCCAAGCCCGTGCAGGTATGTACGAAGGATTCCAAGGTGTTCCATTGAACGTCTTTCAAGCGATTGGAGCAACTTTCCTCGGATGGTTCCTTTTAGTGTTGCAAGTGAGTCCAGGACCACCACCCGTGAACTTTGGTTTCTTCTGGTGGGGACCAGTATTTGCCATCTTCCTTGTGATCGCGGCAGTGATTCTCCATTACACTAACATAGACCCTGATTTCTCAGACCTTGAAAAACCGCTTAACAAGTAAATCCCATAGGTGGCAGAAATGTTATGCCACCTTACCCTTTCTTTTTATTTCAAGCTCTAGATGTGCGAAGGTTTTCGTTTGCTGGATGGTTTCATCAAGTTGAGCTAACTTCATGAGCTGTTCGATTGCACTAATATCATCGATATCCAACGCCGTTTCAATGGAATAGTAGATAATCGGATTTAAGCTGTGAGCTTCGAACTCACGTAAATGCTCTTGAAGGCTTCTCTCCCCAAAGCAAAATTGAAACCTCCGGGGATACTTGAAGAAGAGAATATTTGTTCCCACGCCTTTCCAATCCTTTGCGATAACCGGGCGAGCTGTTCGAAGGCCAGTCCAAATGAGATTATCCAGAACTTTGCTTGATAAAAGCGGTAAATCCCCTAGAATGATGATACTATAGCCTGAGCTTCTTTGATTACAATGTTCAAGACATTCAGTTAGTTCTTCATTAAGGCCCTGCGTGCTACTCTTATAGATTTCAAAGCTGGAGCGAGTAAACGAAGTGAGGAACTTGTCATCGTAGGTAACGATGATTGTTCGGGTTATAAGATCAGATTCGCTAGTGGCCTTGAGAACATCAAAGAGCATGGACTCTACAAGGTCCTGTCGTTGTTGAACATCCAAACTGCGTGCTAACCTGTTTTTAGTAGAAGGAAGAAATCGGATGGGAATAAAGGCAACAATTTCCGGTTCAGACATTCCTCAACCCACGAACCAATCTTTCATACATAATACTCATAGGGGTCAAACTCACTTCCTGGTTTGGATCGATTTCTCCAGACTCGAATGCGTCGATAACTAAACGCGAATAGGAAGCCTCCAACAAACCCAAACACATGAGCCCCATGAGCGACACCTGTGCCAAAAGCTAAAAACATCATGATCACTTCGATGGCAAAGTAGATGATGATAATGTTCCAGGCACCGGCTGTACGTCCAGCATCCCCGGAAATGCCAATGGGGCGACGAGGAAGCAAATATGCATAAGCAGCCATTATTCCAAAGATAGCTCCAGAAGCTCCGATGGTCGGGATAGAAATCCCCCAAGGATTCACTGCAGAACTAATTGTAAACATTATGAGGACATGTCCTAATCCTCCAATAATCCCTGCAAAGAGATAGAGAGCCACATAAGTAAAGGGGTGCATTTCACGCTCTACCACTTGTCCGAAGATGAAAAGGAAGTACATATTGATTAACAAATGGAAGAAATCGGCATGAAGGAATTGGCTTGTGATCAGTGTGTGAAGATTTTGTCCAGAAACGATAACTGAAGGAATCAGGGCGAACATGTAGGTGATAACAGGATAGCCAGTTTGTATCTCGACAGCATAGACGAGGATGAATATGACAGTATTGAGTAGAATAAGAGTATAAGTCATGTAGGATATGCTGGATCGAGCAATATCGTAGGCCACACTGCTTCATCTCTTTCGTAGAAACTTGTTTTCGTAATTTGGCTGACGGTGAAAAGCCTATTATGTTTTATGTTTTGGTTAAGGAAAGAACAAATAGGAGTGAATGTCCTTTTTGTAAGGCAGTGAGACCAGATGGCCCTTCGTGATTTCCTTTACCCACATCTTGAGGTGATACTTATTCTTGCGCGAGCCTTGGATGTTGATGAAGCACAGGCAGGGTTTGGAAGCCTCTCAAAAGAGTATCAGCAAGTGAGTGCTCGGATACGAATTGCGCTACGTGATGCCCAACGATTGAACCTCAAGGAGGGAAATCACGTTTTGGTAAAGTCTGATACAGGTAGTGTGGTTGTGGTTGCTGAGATTCAATCCGATCAACCTGCGGGTATGGCCGTAATGCAGCCTAGCCCTTGGGCCTATGCACTCATTGAAAGAATGATGGCAAGTCAGGGCACCGAGGTTACCATCAAACCAAGCACAGAGCCTATTACACCCATTGACCAATTACTCTAACGGGGCTGATTTTTTGAAGTAGCTTTTCCACTAGCTCCTAAACTTGGTTTTTTTTGCGCCTCGTCTTTGACAGCTGCGCATAAAGGATCGACGCGACCTCGCTCGAAAAGTAAACGTAACCGCCAATTTTTCCGAATAATCTCTTGTAGTTTCTGAATTCGTGCTTGGGCCTGTGTACGACTAACGTTGTGTTCTGACCACTGGTCTGATTTTGTTTGCAAGGCAGTTTCGTGTTGGGTGGGAGCTACTTTGATAACACGTTCATAAATATCGTTTCGTGGAGCAGTTAACCCAATCAAGTGGTCATAGAACATATGTGCTCGTGCTCGTTCCCAATCACGGGCTTTCTCAATTTGAGAGAGTTTATAACTGTCTCGCGTAATTTTAAGGACCTGTTCAGGACAGGCATTTTCACAAGCCCCACAGAAGACACAGATATCTTTGTTGATGGCAATTTTATCCTTATCACCGGTCGGATAAATGGCCTTAGTGGGGCATATGTTAAAACAATTAACGCACCCTGTGGGATCACATTTCTCAAGGTTTTGAATCTCAATATCACCGGTAAGTGGTAACGTGACCTCCAAGGCTTCATAGGGACATTTTTCAGCACATAGTGTACAGTCAACACAAAGCCCGTCATCAATGGTCATAGTTCCCTCGACTTCGGGATCCTTGATTGTCCGAGAAGGTGTGCTTTCACAGTTAACCTTCACGGCATCGGAAGGACAAATCTTCTCACACAGCCCACAGTAATCGCAGTGTGTTTTGTCAACTCGTATGCCAACGGCAGGTGCGAATTCGGGAGGTTTTGGCTTGTCCTCTGACCAGTAGATAGTGACGCATTCAGAACACAACAATTCACATAAGCCACACCATGTGCATTTGTCCTCATCGATGGCAATGGTTCCTTTGGCATCTGGTTTTCCCTCAGCCACTCGTCTGGCAGCCTTGGAATCCTTATAACTGACCAGTTTGGTTTTAGGAGTAACTTTGAGGTCCACGGTGATAGCGTTTCGGGGACAGACTTTGGCACACAAAACACAGGGGGCACATTTCTCTTTATCGAGTTCATGTTTCCCTTTCAATCGTAAAAATTGTCGATCGGCAGGGATATCATCAAATCGCGCCTCAATCGCATTAAAAAGGCAGGCAGAATCGCATAAGCCACAGAAAGTGCATTTATCCTCATCGATGAGAATGAGAGGTGCTTCTTCAAGGCGTCCTGCGGCAATTTCCTGCACTGGTCCCAAGGTGATAGCATCCCAGGGACAGGGCAGACAGAGACTGCAACCAACACAGCGGGACAGATCATATTTGAGGTTTTTATTTAGCAGTGATGTTTTCCAATTGTACCGGATATTGGTATCATCTAAGACTTCACTAGTTACCTTTGGGCGTTCTCCCACAGTTATTCGATCTCGTTGAGCCTTTGTCATAGGATTAGTCTCTAAAAACTGCTATACTAGCTTTCGGAATCTTCGCCTATAATGCTTGTTACCGTCCTAGGCACAATCTCGAATACGATGTTTTATCTCTCTGCGGCTAACAAGATAGATGCCACCCGTTACCGCAAGAACAATCAAAGCAAGAGTCAATCCAAACAGGGTTATGAGCAAGTCCACCCGTCTCAGATCGACGAGTGGTGGTGGCGCATCTGGAATTTGGGTGAGCCAAGTTGTTCCACTCAAATATCCATAACTAGAAGTGGAACCCGCAAATACCAAATCCCCCTCACGACACTCTACTATCGATACCCCAATATCATTTCCTTCTCCTCCATAGACCTTTCGCCAAAGGATGTTTCCATCTCGATCAAATCGAACAACAATGATATCATGCCAGGGATTATTTTCTGAATGAGATACAGCACCGATCATTGCATAGCCACCATCCCTACAAGACGTGATACAATGGGCGACATTATCTGTGCCTAAATCCAGTTGCTGCTCCCATAACTCCGAGCCATCCGGGGCTGTATGAACGATATAAGAACCCAACCGACCAGCCCCCATATCCTGCATAACACCTGCCATGGTCAATTCACCCTCACTTGTTGTGATAATGCTATTGCCCCGACTATACATTGAGTACCCAAATGTCCGTTCCCATTTTAGCGTTCCATCAAAATCAGTATTCATTGCCCACATTCTAATCGAGCTATCTGAGAAGCTCTCTGACGAGCCAACAAAGGTCAATCCCTGACTTGAATCCCTAGCAATAGAATATAGGTAGTCGTCCCCAAGACCACCATATTCTCGATGCCAGATTAGTTGGCCACTAGCATTAAGACAAATAACCAATCCGTCAATAGGATTGGTCGGTCGATAGTGCCAAGCCCATCCGCACACGACCAAGAGCCCGCTTGGTAATTCTGTTACTGCATAACCTTCTTGATGCTCCGTAAAGGCTAGAATCCGTTGCCATAGAAGGTTTCCCCATCGGTCAGTTCGAAAAATAAGAACATTCGAGAATTCATCATCCACACCTCCAGCCACTACAAAATCACCGTTTTCGCATTCAATAACAACTTGTCCCCAACCACGGTGTCCAGATGCGTAATCGTGTTCCCAGATGATTTCCCCAACTGCATTGATTCTAGCCATCCATGCATGTTCATCACCGAGACCAATCTCTGATTCCACAACGAAACCTGTAATGACAAACCCCCCTGTTTGGCATTCAGAAATGGATCTGGGATGTCTGGCAGTTATATTATCAAAAAATTGCACCCATCGAAAGTCATTCTCACGTTCCAGATTGCTAGTTAATCGTGGTTGTGCAACGGCTGACTCATAATTCAAAGGTTGAAAGAGGATAAGGGGAATGCTAAATGGCGTGAGGAGCAGACCAAGAAGCAGCCCGGTGATTTTTGGCAATCGACCGATACCTCAGCATACAGTTTGGCTACTGTCTGTTGACCGTAGATTAAAAATCGTTTTGTTCTGAGGCTCTTCTCACACTGGTTGGTCTCCCCTTTTGAGAATTTTTTGACTTTTGAAACGATAGCCGCAACTTGGACAATAATTTCGTTTCGCTAACCATTCAAGCATATGATTGGAATGAGCTAGAACCTTACACTTCGGGCAGAAAAGGACTTCATTCCCTTGGGCGATGATTTGGCCACAAAATATGCAACAATGTAGATGACTGGTGCATTTAATACAACGAAGATTAGACTTTGGGTTAAGTTCATTACATTTCAAACAACGGATTTCACCACGCAAGACAGCTGACAACTCATCAAGTAACCATGGGGTTGAGAATGACCTTTTGATTACTCGGCGTTTCGGTTTAACCCAACTTTGTCTGATCTCTCTTCGACTGCGTATTAGCATCAAGTAGGCCCCAAGAAGCATGAGAATGGCAAGACCACCCCCAGTACTAATTAACCCAAAATCTGGTGGACCATATTCAGGTGTTGGAATATATTCCGGACTAATATCGGGGACTCGTAATGCGAAAGCCATCGAGTGTGAATTATAGAAGTCCTCAATGTGTTCATCCGTCAAACCTACAATGATGAAATCTCCATTCGCGGCTTGGACTATGGATCGACCTTCATCATCGTTGTCTGCTCCATAACTCTTCATCCACTGATATTCACCTTCACTGGTTATCCGGATAAGCAACAGATTAGTCGATCCTGAGCTGTCAAAGGTTTGTCCTGTTATCGCATACCCCCCATCTTGGCATTTTGCAATTGCATAACCGCTATCAAATAATACACCACCAAAGGTTGTCTCCCAAAGAATAGTGCCATTCCCATGAAGTGTAGCTACAAAGCCATCGGCGATCATGTTCGGGGAATTTGCAGTATTACCAACAAATGCATACCTTTCTGCTCCTGAATCGATGATATCATGACATATATCAGTCATAGAGCCACCAAGAGTGCGGTTAAATACTTCTTTTCCGCTTCCATAGGTCGCTACGATCCAAGCGTCTTCCTCCCCTTCACCAAAACTTTCAGTTGAACCTGCTAAATAGAAATATCGGCTAGGCGATTCGATAAGAGAATAACAGATATCAGGAGCATTTCCACCATAGGTTCTGTTCCAGACTTGGGTGCCTTCTTCGTCAGTGCGGACGAGGAAATAATCAGAATCATCACTGCCATAATTTCGTTGAAATCCAGCTAATGCGAATCCATCGTTCTGACATTCAACTAATGCCATTCCTTGTTCATAAGAAGATACTCCACCATAAGTTCGATACCACATGGTTTGCCCTTCCTCATCAGTACGAAGGAGCAGGACATCATGATTATTTGAGGTGGTGTAGCCAACTACAGCAAATCCACCTGATTGACATTCAACAACCTCCATTCCGCCCTGCGAGATATATTCCTGGAAAAATCTGCGCCATACGACCTCTCCATTCTCTCCTAACCGCATTAAAAAGATAGACCAGCGACTCTGAAAAATACCGGTCCCCGTGGCTAGATAGCCACCATCGCTACAGGCAATAACTGAATGGAAGATGTTTTGCCCTATTCCTAAATCCTCAGTCACGTTCCAGATTTGGTCTGAACTCACGAGACTGCTACTTGGGTTATTGACTGGTGTTGGCTGTATCGCACTGGGTGAAACGAGGCTTAATGCAAGGCTTGATAAAAGCAACCAAATGGTGAGTAGATATTTCAACCTCCGCACGCATTCCAACTCTCAAAGTTACTTGTGTATCTGTGAACGAAGATTGATTTAAAACTTTAATGATATTGGATTCCATTATTGACGGGTTTTTGTCGTAACTGTCAATTCGGATCCGAGAGGACCAATGTCTGCAATAGATTTGACAAAATCAGAAACCAGTTCAGCAAGCCTGGCTCCTTCGGATGCAGCTGTACTAGCAAAGAGGATTCGATCACTGTTAATCCCCATTTCTTCAAGCAAGGGACGCAGTTTATCAATTCGGGCCTTCGCTTTGGTCATACCCGTGCGGTAATGGCAATCGGTTTCATGACAACCGAGGATTGCTACACCATCCGCTCCTTGACTGAAGCTTTCTAGGACTAGCAACGGATCAAGGCGGCTTGTACACGGTACACGAATCGGAATCATTTGCGGAGGATACCGTATTCGGTTGACACCGGCGCTATCCGCCGCAGCATACGCACACCAGTTGCAAAGGAAGCCAATGATAACGGGGTGCAATGAATTGTTCTGACAAGCTACATCAACCGCTGAAAGGAGTTGCTGACGCGTGAATCCTGGCAGATCCAAGGCGGCTGTGGGACAAGCGGCGACACACGCCCCGCAACCAGTACAAGCAATTTCATCGATTTGGGGAGTTTCGGAACTTTCAAAGGAGATGGCATTGGCATCGCAGGTCTTTTCGCAAAGTCGGCAACTTTCACACAACGTTTCGTCTACTACAGGAGCATATACTTCCAATTCGATTTTCCGTCGGTTCAGAAGAGCGGAAACCTGGGCCGCTGCCAACCCCGCGTGCGCAACGGTATCTGCAATATCCTTTGGACCTTGCGATGTACCTGCCAAAAAGATACCCGAAGAATAGGTACCTGTAGGATTAAGCTTGGGATGTTTTTCTAAGAAGAAATTATTCTCATCAAGGGGGATGTTGAGTAAAGTCGCCAACTTCACGTTGGAAGGTGCTGGATCAACTCCGACACTCAACACGATAAGGTCGGCAGGAAACTCGATGGGCTCGCAAAGTTCAGTATCTTCAGCCCGGATATGAAGTTTATGAGTTTGGGGATCTTCCTCAATTTCTGCCACACGACCACGAATAAAGGTGATGCCGTATTCACGTGCAGCTCTTTCATACAGTTCCTCGAATCCTTTCCCGAAGGTTCGCATATCCGTATAGAAAACGAAAACTTCGGTATCAGGTTGTGAGAGGCGGAGCTGGACTGCTTCTTTAACAGCGTATGTGCAGCAGATTCGACTACAATAAGGACGGTCAATCCGAATATCTCGGCTGCCTACACATTGGACAAATGCAATGCGTTTGGGTGGATCTCCTGTAGAGGGTCGGACAATGACGCCATTGGAGGGTCCAATTGGATCCAATAGTCTTTCGAGTTCAGGTGCGGTAATAACATCAGGATACTGCTCATACCCGTATTCCTTGAGATTTTGGGGATTATAAGGTGTAAATCCTGTGGCAACGATGATTGCCCCAACCTTGAAGATATGGTCGCGGTCAGAGTCTTCAAACCGGATGGATTCTTTCTCGCACACGCCAACACAGGACTGGCATCCTACACATGTATTCATGTCAATATAGGGTGCGAGGGGTACTGTATTCGGATAAGGGCGTATAATCGCCCGCCGTGTTCCAATGCCATAATTGTATTCATTGGGCTCCTCGATGGGACAAATTTCTAGACATTTATTACACCCATTGCAGGTCTCCAGGTCCACATATCGGGGTTCCTGATGAACTTTGACCTGATATGCTCCAGGCGTGCCTTGAACCCCGGTAACCTCGCTGAGTGTGAGGACCTTGATTTTAGGATGAGTACCCACTTGGGTCATAAGGGGTCCGAGGATGCAGAGGCTGCAATCAAGACTGGGGAACAGTTTGTCCCACTTAGCCATGTGTCCTCCTAGAAATCCACTCTTCTCAACGAGTACCACTTCATATCCTGCATCTGCAAGTTGTAGTGCGGAGGTTAACCCAGCAGGTCCCCCACCTATGACAAGTACACGTCTCGTAATCGGAACGCTAATCGAGCTAATAGCAAACCCGTGCTGAGCCATTGTCAACGCCGCATCGATCATCAGTTGTGCTTTAGCGGTGGCTGCAACGGGATTATCCCAGTGAACCCAACTACACTGTTCCCGGATATTGGCAATGGCGAGATGTCCCCGATTCAATCCTACTTCTTCGACAGTCTGGCTCATGAGTTCTCCATGTAACCGAGGTGAGCAGGCTGCAACCACGACGTGAGTCACCTTCTCCTTGCGGATAGTGTCACGAATTTGGTTCAGTCCCTGTTCAACACAAAAATGGGCATCATCCACTACAACCAGGTTGGGCAGCTTTTTGTAATGTTTGATTAGTGCATCGATATCTACAATACTGTCGATATTTGACCCACAGTGGCACAGAAACAATGCCGTCTTGCCAGATGATTTGGTTGCGGGTTTACGGCGAGGCTTCTTGGGTTGAGATTTCTGTATTTTCTTTTTCGAGGTCTTTGCCACCGCAGTCACCATTAGTCGTTTCAATCTCTTCTGGCGGCAATATACGTTTTAACAGTTTTTACATTACTATCCTTTGATTGAACTATTAAGGAAATTGGTAAATGAAAATGGCTGGTTGGTACCGAAGAGATAAAGGGTCAAGTCGGAACACAATAGATGTAGGCTGTGTCGTACCCAGATGTCGGATAAGAAAATCAACCCGATGCAATTATACAAACTGCTTCCTCAAACCAATTGCAAAAAATGTGGGATGACGTGCATGGCGTTTGCCACCCGATTAGCGCTCCGTGATGTCGAACTCAAAGAATGTACGCCCCTCTTTGAAGAAAAGCAGTACAAAGCCCAACTCGCCGAACTTTCAAACCTCATCACCCCCCTTCTCGATACCGAAGAAACAGGTTTAAAACTAGATGAAACCAAATGCACAGGGTGTGGGAACTGTGTTGTCGTTTGTCCCGTAGATGCAACTGTAGAGCCTGACACAGCTTCTGGGAAAGCAGCTCGAACGACAGAAACTGTCTTTCGGGTTGAAGATGGGATCGTTAAAATTATCAATCTAGAGAGATGTCGTCGATTTCCTCCTGATCGGATGAACTGCCGAGTATGTGAACAGGGCTGCTATGTTAAGGCTATCGAGATATGGTGATACAACTCTTTATTGTGTTAGGAAGAATAGAACCATGCAGGATACTGTGTGTTGTGGCTGTTCTGTGGTCTGCGATGACGTTGCAGTAGCGGTGAAGAAAACAAACCTGCAGTCTTTGGGATTATGCCGATTGGGTCATGAATACTGCAATTCTGTTTTTAATAAACACCGACTCACGACAGCATTGTATAAAGATGGTAGTGGTAAGCTCGGACCGATACCAACCAAAGATGCAATTCAACAGGCCAAAAGTCTCCTAAAAGATAATTCAAGACCATTATTCATAGGTTGGTCCAACAGCACACAGGAAGCAATCCAAATCGGGTTACAACTATCTAAAAACCAGAAGGGAGTCTTCGAAAGTACTGCAAGTTTTGAATATGGACAAATACTTCGAACTAAGCTCCAGGACAGTGAATCAGAGCAGGTCAGACTGGATGATGTCCGTGATTATGCTGATCACATCGTCTATTGGGGCGTCAATCCAGCAGAAAGTCACCATCGTCATGCTAGCCGCTTCTCCATCTTTCCCAAAGGAAAAAACATCCCTGAAGGACGAGAAAGCCGCGTGGTTTCGGTGCTCGATGTTCGCAAAACCGAATCAATGGGGCTAGCGAACCACCAGCTCATTCTTTCCCCAACTACTGGAGATGTGGAATTCCTCCAAGCACTGATTGGTGAACTCAAAGGAACCCAGCAGCCATTAGCGGAGAAAGTTGGTGGTGTTCCCACAATTGAGTTCCTTAGCTTCGCAAAACAGCTCCGCGAAGCAGAAACCATCGCATTATTTTATGGAAACGGGTTGATACACACCACGCACTCCGCTCAAAGCTTACCCCTCCTCAAACAACTTAAAAGCACCCTTAATCGTGGCAAACGCCGCTGTTGGACCTTCCCAATGGTCGCTTATTGTAATACTATTGGTTCAGTTAAAGCCAGCCTAAAAAGCTCTAAACTACCATTCTCCGTTGACTTTAGCTCAAATCCTCCAAAGCCCATTACGTCAATCTTCAAGAGCTTAACAGATGGGCAGTTCGATTGTGCTATAATTACCAATTGGGATGCGTTGAGCCTCCTTCCGGGACCAATGGCTCAAGCACTATCTAAACTCCCACTGATCACTTTTTCCACCCTCCCAACCCTAACGACGAAAAAGGCCTCGATTGTCTTTCCCACAGCATTAATGGGGGCAGAGACAAGTGGAACAGCTTATCGGATGGATGGAGTAGCCATCCCCTTGAAGCCCTTCAAAGAACCACCACAGGGAGTTCTTACTGAAGAAAACGTTCTCCAACAAATTCTCGTGACACTCTGATGACTTGGGTCATAGCTAGATGGGAATCTTTTAAACACTCTTCCCAGGTACTACGACCAACGGTGGTCACTGTGAAAGTCGCTGTTGCTGGAAAAGGTGGAGTTGGAAAAACCCTCGTTGCTGGTACTCTTGCCCGTTTCCTAGGTCGTGAAAACATCCAAGTCCTCGCAGTTGATGCAGATCCAACTCCAACCCTTGCATCAACGCTTGGGATTCCCGCTGAAGTCGCTGCAAAAATCGTTCCACTAACTGAGAACGATGAACTCGTAGAAGAGAGAACTGGAATGGACAAAAAAACCTATGGTGGCATGTTCAAACTCAACCCGCACGTTTCAGATCTTGCCAAAAAATATGGGGTTCCTGGACCTGACAACACCACGCTACTCATTGCTGGAACAGTAACCATCGGGGGTTCAGGATGTATGTGTCCAGCCGGAGCGCTCCTTAAAGCACTCATTCGTCATCTGATCGTAGGCAGCGATGAAGCTTTTATCATGGACCTTGAAGCGGGTATCGAAAACCTTGGTCGTGGAACCTCACGAGGTATGGATGCTCTGATCGTTGTCGTTGAACCAGGTCAAACTTCAATCAACACCGTTGAACGGATCAAGAAGCTTGCAAATGATATCGGCGTAGAAACGGTGTTTGCAGTAGGTAACAAGGTAATGGATGAAACGGATCAGGAGGTCATCGAACGCACCCTCAAAGCGATTGGCGTCCCCTTATTAACTATCATTCCGTTCGATAATGCAATCCGCCAAGCCAACCAAAAAGGTCAAGCTCCAATTGATTTTGCCCCCGATTCACCGGCAGTTCAATCCATCAAAGCTTTGATTCCCGAACTTCGAAGCCGCTTAAATACTTAGGCGACCCATCCTAACAGTAGGGTGATGGTCTTTCCACAGGTGGTAATTTAACAACGAACTGGTGTAGTATTCCCAAAACTTCGCAAACCGAAAAAATTAGGACATTTTCTCATCACCCAAAGCTTTTCGTGGTTAATCATTGCAAGGTATAGGAAGGTGACTCTTATTGAAAGCCATTGTGAACGCAACAATTTGGTGTCCGGTTCAAGGGCTTATCGAGAACGGTTCAATTCTCTTTGACCGGGGTAAAATTGTTGATGTTGGAAAATCTATTGCGATTCCCAGTAGAACCACAACAATTGATGTTGAGGGTCAATACGTAGTCCCTGGATTTGTTGAAGCTCATGCCCACCACGGGCTCTTCGATGGCACCATTGGTCCAATGGGTCAAGATGGCAATGAAATGACTACCCCTGTCACACCCGAAATGCGGGGGAAGGACGGGTTCCACCCCTTTGAATATTCAATCAAAGAAATTCTCAAAGGGGGTGTTACTACAGTCAACACAGGTCCAGGATCCGGGAATGTCGTATCCGGTGAAGCTTTTGTCTTTAAGCCTGTTCCTGAAACTGTTGTTGAAAAAATGATTGTCATATCCCCATCAGGACTGAAAGTAGCGCTAGGCGAGAATCCCAAACGGATTCATGGGCAAGATAACAAACGGATGCCAATGACTCGCATGGGTGTTGCTGCCCTTCTTCGTAAAACCTTCACTGATGGTCAGAACTATCTCGATGAATGGAAAGCGTTCGGAGTCAAAGCGAAGGATGCCAAGGATAAGGGCGAAATCATTCCAAAAGCGCCTAAACGTGACATCGGTTTCGAAACCATTGCGAAGGTTCTCAAACGTGAAATCCCCCTTCATGCCCATTGTCACCGAGCTGACGATATTGCGACTATCATTCGTATTGCAGAGGAGTTCAATCTCCGATTGGTCCTCATTCATTGCACGGAAGGTCACAAGATTGCGAAGTTCCTAGCCAAGAAACAATATCCCGCAGTAATCGGCCCTACAATTCTCTGGTCTGGGAAACCCGAAGTCAAGGAGAAAAGCTTCAAAACCGCAGTAGTCTTGAATGAGACTGGTGTGAAGGTAGCTTTGCAAACCGATTCGTTGACTCCCATGCTCTATTTTCCCTTACTGCCCATGTACGTAATTAAGGAAGGCATGAGTCGCGATGATGCACTCAAATGCGTAACCATCAACCCAGCAGAAATCCTTAACCTGCAAGACCGCATCGGCTCCTTTGAACCTGGTAAAGATGCAGATATCATTGTTTGGTCCGGACATCCCTTCGATTTCTATAGTGAAGTGACAGAAGCCTATATCAACGGGAAAAAAGTCCCATTAGAGTAACCTAAATTAAAAAATTCCAGTAGAGGTCAGGTTTGACAGTGCGATTAACAATGTTATCTGAAACCTTGTAGATGCATCAAAACTTAAAGGATATACTGTCACTATTTGCCTATTACTTCACCTTCAAAATGCGCGCAGAACGAAGGTTGATTTTACATTGACAGAACAAAAACGAGCACGACTGAAAGCCGATAAGCTTGACACTGGATTTGGGTCCTTCCGGAACATCGAAGTCACGATCGGCAAGGTCATAGATGATGATTGGGATGAGCCCATGGGACCCACTCCGATGCCTGATGTCACCACTCTTCGCAGCTGGGACCACAAACTCCTAACCCGGTACCGGCCCGCGTACATGCCAGCCTGCCAACTCTGCTGTCTGTGTACGTTCGGGAAATGTGACTTAACTAGTGGCAAACGGGGTGCATGTGGACTCGACATTGAAGGACAGTCAGCACGGATTGTGTTGGCTGCTGCGAACATCGGGTGTGCCGCACACCTTGCACACTCCCGACATATGGTTGACTATATGATTCATGAATTTGGCCCTCGCTTTGAACTTAGCCAAGGAGATGGAGTTGAAATCGAAGCGCCAGTCAGCCGACTGGTCACTGGGATTCGACCCCGTACCCTTGAGGACGCTTCAGCGATTCTAGACTATTGTGAAACCCAACTAACCCACACATTATCTGCCGTAGCCACCGGACAGGAGGGCAGCTGGATTGATTTTGAATCGAAGGCCTTCCACGTGGGCATGATTGACCAGGTGGGCATGGAAATCGCAGACCTAGCCCAGATCTCCACGCTTGGGTTCCCACAGTCGGATCCGGACGCACCGCTTATTGAAGCCGGTATTTCAAGCATGGACCCGAAGAAAGCCATGATTCTTGCCATTGGGCATAACGTGGTGCCAGCAACCTATATTATGGATTATGCTTCCGAAACAGGAGTCTCTGACAATATCGATATTGCCGGTATTTGTTGCACAGCCTGGGATATTTCCCGTTATGACGCCAAGACAAAGATCGTTGGCCCCATTTCCTGGCAACTACGCTTTGTTCGTGCCGGGTTTGCTGATGTGGTCGTTGTCGACGAACAGTGTATTCGAACCGATATCCTTGAACACGCAAAGAAGGTTAATTCACCTGTCATTGCCACCTGTGATAAATCGACCATGGGCTTGCCAGACCGCACTGATGATGATGTCGATGACATCGTGAAGGACCTAGTGTCAGGTAAGACACCTGGTGTCTACATTCGGGATCATGAGAAAATCGGTGAGGTTGTTGTTAAAACAGCCATTAAGATGCATCCGAAGCGGAAGAAGAAAGGTTCGCTTCCAAGTAAAGCTAAGATGCAGGAATTAGCCCAGGCTTGCCGACAATGCTCTGAATGTGTCCGATCTTGCCCCAATGACCAACCTGTCATGGATGCGGTGTTGGCAGCTGCTGAAGGTAACTTCGAACCACTCGCTGATGTCTATGACGAATGCATTGGCTGTGCTCGATGCGAGTCCGCGTGCCCCAACGAATACGACTTACACAGTTGGATGGTGAAAGCCGCTGAAGGACGATGGAAACAAGAATCTTTCATGGTCCGGTCAGGCCGAGGTGCCATCAAGGATACAGAAATTCGAACGGTGGGCCAGCCAATCGTTTTCGGAGAAATTCCTGGAGTAATCGCCCACGTAGGGTGTGCAAACTATCCCGATGGTGGACGCGCGATTCACGATCATGCTGAAGAGTTCGCCAAACGACGTTTCATTGTGGTATTCTCTGGATGCGCAGCTATGACTGTGGGAGCCATCAAAGATGAAGAGGGTAAGTCGATTTATGAGCGACGCCCTGGCACTTTTGATGCAGGAAGTGTCCTCAATGTCGGATCTTGTGTGGCAAACTCACACATCGCAGGCGCAGCCATTAAAATTGCCAACATCTTCGCCAAACGTAACCTCCGAGGAAACTACGAAGAGATTGCTGATTACATTCACAACCGTGTGGGTGCAGTTGGAATCTCGTGGGGTGCAATGTCTCAGAAAGCCGCCTCCATTGCTGCAGGTTTCTGGCGACTTGGAGTTCCGGTCATTGTTGGTCCACACGGTACCAAGTACCGTCGAATGCTCCTTGGTCGTGCTGACAAGCCCGAAGACTGGATGGTATGGGATGCTCGAACTGGTGATCGTGTCCAAGTTGCAGCGGGTCCTGAACACCTTTTTTACGCCGTTGAGAACTTAGAAGAACTAATGGTCATGACTGCAAAGCTAGCAATTCGTCCAAACGATACTGCGAAGGGCCGAGCCATTAAACTAAGCCACTACATCGACTTACATGAAACCTACAAGGGGTACTTCCCCGACGATGTCCACACGTACATTCGTCGAGAGACAGACATCCCAATCACCATTAAAGACAAAATCAAGGCTCAGATGAAAGAGAACAAGTGGCAAGAAAAACCAATTCCAGACCCCACACTAGTGAGACGTTTAGTCTACGGTGGTAACGGAGGTGGTAAGTGACATGATGCGAGAAGAACCCTGGCAAACTGCTGAAGTCTGTGGACCTACTAAGGCCCAAGGCATTAAAAAACCCGCTGTAGTGGGTGCCCTCCTCAAGAAGGCAAAACATCCCCTACTTGTGGTTGGCTCTCAAGCCCTAACAGAGAATACAGGAAAGAAATCCATGATTGACTACTTCATCGAATTCTCCACTGCAGCGAAAATCCCCATCGTGGCTACAGCAAATACCATCACAGCCTTCAAAGAGAAAGGTTTTGATAACGCCTACTCCTATGGTGCCATGGAAATCACTGGACGCCTCCAGGATCATGATTGGATGGTCGCATCGAAGAAAGGACCCCATGACCTCGTCATGACCTATGGCTTCCCATACTATATGGAATGGCTCATGTTGTCTGCGCTCATTAATTTCTCCCCCCACATCAAGACCGTGTCCCTCGGTCGCTACTATCAACCTCACGCAACATGGAGTTTTCCAAACCTGAAGAAACAGAATTGGAATGACGCACTCAAAGAAATTCTCACTCTCTCAGGAGGTAGCAAATAATGTCATTTGAAGACCTACCAGTTTCAGTAGGAGTAACCTTTGAAGGAGAACGCATTCGAAAAGCTGACATGCAAGTTGAACTTGGTGGACCAAAGGTTGACAAGAAGTTCGAGCTTGTGCTATCCAGAAAGTCGAACGAAGTCGAAGACGGGAAGATCCTAATCATTGGCCCAGACCTCAAAGATCTCGAAGAAGGTGAAAGCCACCCCTTTGGTATCTTAATTGAAGTCGCTGGTAAAGAGATTGAACAAGACTTGGAAGGAGTCATTGAACGCCACATCCACGAGTACACAAACTTCGTGGAAGGCACGATGCACCTCAACCAACGTTATGACATCTGGATCCGCATTGGGAAGAAATCCTTCCAGAAGGGTTTCAACAGCTTCAAAATCCTAGGGCAAGTCTACCAACGCTTATACAAATCAGAGTTGCCTATTATAGAGAAAATCCAGGTCACCTTTTACACAGACACTAGCAAGATGGACGAGATCTATAATACTGCCATGACAACCTACAATGCACGAGATGAACGGACACGTGGCCTCAAAGACGACGACGTCGATGTGTTCTACGGTTGTACCCTGTGCCAATCTTTCTCCCCCACACACATGTGTGTGATCACCGCCCAACGATATGCGAATTGTGGGGCTATCAGTTGGTTCGATGGACGCGCTGCTGCGCGGGTCGATCCGAAAGGTCCTCTATTTGCTATTGAAAAAGGTGAAACCATCGACACAGAAAGGGGTATCTACGCAGGGGTAAATCAAGCCTACAAAGAAAAGACCCTTGGCGCAGTCACGGATGTCGCTCTTTATAGTGCCTTTGAGAACCCGCATACCAGCTGTGGTTGCTTTGAAGCGATTGCTTTCATCATCCCCGAAGTGGATGGATTGGGAATCGTACACCGAGACTATAAGGGGGCTGCAGTCAATGGCCTACCTTTCTCCACTATGGCGGATTCAACCGCAGGTGGCCGTCAGATCCCTGGCTTTCATGGGCTTTCTATCGAATATCTGCGATCTCCGAAGTTCTTGATTGTGGATGGTAGTTGGGATCGGATTGTCTGGCTCCCCAAGGCTATCAAAGACCGTGTCTATGATTTCATGCCAGAAAATATCCGTGACATTATCCCCACAGAAAATGACGTCGGAAACATCGACGAACTAAAGACCTACCTTAAGGATCACAATCATCCCATTGTTAAACGTTGGGTCGAAACAGGTGCAGCAGCAAGGTTGGAAGAGGAGGAGCGACTAGAAGAAGCCGCCCCGATGGCTCAACAGACTCAACCTTTCATGATGCCGGGTCAGATGATGACCACGGTACCAGCAGCCGGTGGTGCACCAGGTTTTCAGATCATCTTCAAGAACGCCAAGATTTACGCCGAGAAGGTCATTA
>JAEOUH010000082.1 GCA_016839365.1 Candidatus Hermodarchaeota archaeon | reverse complement strand
CGACCACTTCGATAACAGTGGTTGCTGTTTCACGTAAATAGCTGTCTTCCATAAACAGGAGCTCAGTTTTTACCATTTCCAAACAACTCAACTTATCATCTTAGATGGTTCGCATAAATTTTAGTCCACTAATATTATCAGGCGTAATAAGGATGATGCGGACTGCCTGTAATTCTTCATCACGTTTTCGCCCCGGCTTCTTCATATATAATTCGAATTTCTCATGCACTCGATATTTGTCAATGTGGAGCTGGAGATAGGGAATCATGGTTTCAGGCTTATCAAGGATTTCACTCGTACCTTGGAGAATGACGCTTTTGTACATGGAGACATCAGAAATGGTTTCGTCTACTTCGAAGCACACTCGCGGGTTGGATTTCAGGGCATCCATCTTTTTACCCTTGGTGCAAGAGTGAATGGCAATTTTTCCTTCATGGTAGACATATCCGACAGGTACTATGTAAGGTTCATTATCTATGATAAGACCCAGCCGACCAGTGGGGGCACATGTGAGGAATTGGTTGATTTCAGCTTGGGACATTTTACCCTTGTTCTTCGACATGAATTGAATTTCCTCCGTGTTCTTGATGGTGAGTGGATGGTTTGTGGGTGTAGACACTAATCATCTAGAATATAAGTAAGAAGTAATGTCAATAACACCTCTTGGTTAGGTGGATTCAATGGATCCGATTGACAAGAAGATTCTCTGGGAGCTACATGAAGACTGCCGAATGTCCTATCAGACACTTTCGAATATTTTGGGAATCTCTGCCAACGCAGTGAAGAAGCGTGTGGCTAAGTTAATTGATACAGGCGTAATTTCCAGTTTCACTGTGATGCTGTCTATTGATTATTTGAAATCTGAGGTCCTCTATGGGCTGGTTTACACAGATGGAGAGGAGGACGAAGAGGAGTTCATCCAAAGCCTCGGAAGTAATGGCATGGTTCATGTCGTTGGAACAATTGCAAGTGGTGGGGGAGGTGCTTACAATTTCTTTGCCCAATATATCGGCTCCCAAGGGCTCTCAGAACTCGGACGGTTTGTACGAACCCTTCCACACGTCACTCAGACGGAAATGTTTCCTCTCTTAATTCCTAAGGATCATCGTGGTGTCCAAGCGCTCCCAGTCCGAGGAAAGGAGCAGGGAGGAGAATTTAGTCGAACGGAGCTCAAAGTGCTACGATGGCTCGTGGATGATTCTCGGATGTCGATTAGTGAGTTGGCGAGCTGCTCAGGATTGACTGCCCGCCGAGTTGGGCGTACGATTGAACAGCTCAAAGATAAGGGGGTTATGTTCTCGGTTCGTTGGAACCTTAGTGCTGGAGGTTATGATCAGGTGATGATTCGTACTCTCATTGATGAGAAGAAACTGCCAATTACTGAGGTAGCCGAATGGGTGCGGGAAAGGTTTCCAGACCAATTTTGGTTACCATATGTCTCAGCGGATGAACCCATTGTGTTCTTGAGTTTTGTTGTAAGCAATATGCAAGAGGCAGAAAATATTGCTCAGATACTCAAAGCAACCGATTTCGTAAAATCCACAAAGGTTTCCGTTCGCTTTTCTGAAACTAAGTTTCCTTGGATGGGTTACATGATAATTAAGGATATGGTTCGCAAGGCTGGCCTTTATGATTCATAATCGGGATGTCAAAGTGTGGTGTTGTTTCTTTTTTTGCAGTGGTTATTAATCGGATTCCTCTTGATTATCTTCTTTTCATGCATCCTTATTCGAATTGTTCGTCGCTATAGGAAATTTCCCATTCCAGCAATGTTTACTTCGTTGATCGATAATCCTTTGCGCCGACTTATTGTCCAAAAACCAAGTACGGTCGCAGCCCAAGCATATCTGAAACCAGGAATGGCGGTCGTCGAAATTGGTCCAGGGAAAGGAAGCTACACCATTGAGTTCGCGAAACACGTGCTGCCTGATGGCAAAGTGTTCGCAGTCGATATATCAGAAAAAGTCATTGAACGGTTGAGGCACCGCATCATCCAAGAAGAAATACCCAATATTGTAGTTAAGATTGATAACGCTCATGCCTTCTCGTTTGGGGATGAAAGTGTTGACCGGGTGATTGCTATTGCCAGCCTTCCCGAAATCCCTGATCCGGTGAAAGTTTTGCGTGAAATCTGGCGTATTCTCAAACCTGATGGGTTAGTCTCGCTGAGCGAGTTGGCTCCAGATCCGGATTACCCCCGGAGAAAAACGGAGAAGCGATGGGCAAAAGAGGCAGGATTTGAATTACATAGTGAATTTGGGAATTGGCTTGTGTATCAGCTGAATTTTAAGAAAGCGAAGAATCTTCCTTAGAATGCTATTCAAGTGCATTCAGGATGTCAAGTGCTTTGTCGATGTCTGCGTGTGTATTGTATAAATGTGGGGAGAAACGCAGGAGCCCCTCACGGAATGAGATGAAGACATTTTCTTCTTGGAGCAGTTTGAATATGCTTTTGTTGCGTTCAGGTTGTTTATGGCTTATCAGAATTATGGCGGATCTTTCCTCTCCCTTAAGCGGGCTGTAAATGTCATATTTGGTGGTATTAAGACCGTTGATGAACTGGTTGACGAGTTGGTTGTTGTGTTTCTCGATGTTATGTATGCCATGTTTGAGGAAGAGCTTGACTGATTCAATCCAAGGTGCGAAGTTAAACAGGTTAGCCGTGCCAAAGACATCATATTGCGCTGCCCCTAGATCGGTAAGGATTTGGTAGTCTCGGATCTTGTCTAATTCCCGGTCTCCTTGCATGGGTATCCAGTAGGCCTGATTATATTCCAAATGGTTAATGTGTTCAGGTTTCATCCAGGCAAAACCTGAGTCGTACGTACCGCACAACCATTTATATCCCTTACAGGTGATGCCATCGATGGGCATCTTTGAGACATCGAAGGGAATGGCTCCTAATCCTTGAGTAACATTGAGGAGAAAGAGCACCTTATGGTCTTGGCATACCTTGCCTAATGCATGCGCGTCTAATTTGAAACCTGCAAAGGAATCAACCCAGGTGGCGCACAGGATTCGTGTCGAATCAGAGAGAGCGTCGAGGAGATCCGTGGGTTGTAAGTAGCCAGCTTTCGGTTTAATTTCATGAACACGAATACCTTTCTTACGGAGATACACCCATGGAAGTATCGTAGCAGGAAAGTCTCCTTTGACTAAGAGCACCTCATCGCCCTTTTGGAGTGGGATGCCATTAGCCCAAAGATGTAATCCGTATGACGCGCTATTACCTAGGATGATTTCTTTAGCTGGAGCACCAATGAGTTTGCCTAGGGCAATTTTGAGGTTCTGAGGAATGTCAGCGAAAACGGTTTCACTGATTTTGTAGGGTTTAGTATTCCATTTGATTACTTCTTGTGCTGCTTCATACGCGGCTTTGGGCATAGCGCCAATACTGGAGGCATTAATCCAGGCATTATCATGGAACGGGCAAAAATCATCAATAAAGGAGGGCATAGTTACCTACCCGTGGATTATTATGTGGATGTTTTCTTAAGGTTTCTTTCGTTTTTGAAGTGTGATTAACCATAAGGATGAAAAGACTCAATGCTTCTCGATAAAGGCAGATGGGATACTTGTGAACCTACTATCAATTACAACACCACCCCTTGCGGTTCTAATTCAAAGGCCGGTGTATGAATTAGAAGCTCTTTTTCAAATTATGAGGCGAATTCACAACGAAGGGTTGGTTGATGGATTTGAGTTCCAGAATCTAGCGGAATGGGATGTTTCGGGGCCTCCACTCGATAAGGCGAAGTTTGAGTTCCGCATCAAAAACTGGAAAATCTGTGAAAAGCACAATGTTGTTGAATTAGCGGATAAGTTGAAGCAATCGCAGCTGCCGATTCTTTCTGTTCACGCTAATCGCGATGTTGGCATCTGTCTCTGTAGTAGTAAACGACGTGAAATTACCCGTGGTGAACAGCTAATCCATGACTCCCTTAGAATCGCCCAAGAGGTTAATGCAGAGGTCTGCGTATTTCATCTTTGGGACACTTGGAGTAAGCGATTTGATCCGCTGCAATTGAAACACACACTGGATTCAATTTCTGATGAATATTCCGATGTTAAGGCTGCTGTTGAAAATATCCCAATTAATCTTGATAATATGACACCCTTTGAGGTAGTGAAAGAATTCGAATGGATTACGCTTGATTTGCGATGGGCTAGTATGTACAATGAATTGCACAAGTTCGGATCGGCTAAACACAAAATTGTTAATGTTCATCTTCGTGGTCGACTAGAGATGAATCAATGGGTAATTCATCAGTCTCCTTTCACCTTATCTGAAGCCTTGGATTTGATTCGGAACGAATGGAGATACCATGGTCTACTCACAATTGAGCCTGAGGGTGGTTTGAAAGACGCAAAATGGAAAAACTTCGCAACCGCTCTAAAAGAAATTCGTTAGCATAGCTCTTTATAGAAAAACTGTTTATGAGAAATTATAATTGCTTCTTGAAGTAAAATTCCTTGGTTGGGGATGAACAGTTTTAACCCCGTCTACCAGGACAACTACCTGCATCAGTTAGCCGGTAATTCCTGATTCAACGATTAGTCGGTATAGTCTTCTAGGGGACACCAATCAGGAATTGTAAAACCTTCTTTGATCAGGTTTTCAAAGCTAATGATGAATTTCGCACCAGTCACTAAGCTGGGATGGGTACAATAGAGTGCTACATTGCCGCTGCCTGGTTCGCCTTGGTTTCGAACATAGGGACATTCGATGCAGTTCTCAACGACGATGAGTTTCTTTTTCGTATTGCATTCAGCCATATTGATCACGCCATAGAAACGGTGTACGCGATTAGGCGTGCTTTTCCCTTTCTAAAAGTGTATAGGTGTTGCGATGGTGACCAGCAAGTCCGGTTGCTTTTTATCATACAATCTAGTCATCAGCCAATACTACGTGAGGAGTGAAACTAATGCCAAGTGTGTTGGATTCAATCAAAGTCAAGGGGATGTTCTTCAAGAATCGATTCGTGATGCCTCCAATGCAAGGAGATCATGCCACGGTGGAAGGAGGTGTCACCGATAAGCTCATCAAATTTTATGAAGACCGTTCCGAAGCTTTAGGGCTCATTATTGTGGAACATAGCTACGTAAACTTGCATGGCCAACTCAGTAAGCGGCAGTTAGGAATCTATGATGATCATCTCGTCCGGGGCCTGAAAGAACTGGTGAAAAGGATACAACCCTTCAACACTCGAATTGTGTTACAATTGAGCCATGCGGGTGCTAAAGCGCCGTCAAGGTTGGGTATTGAATCTGTAGCTCCATCTCCGATGGAAAGCGCCCGGGCACTTTCCACAGAGGAAGTGCAGATGCTACCCTACACCTTTGGCCGAGCTGCTGAGAGAGCCATGGAAGCCGGATTTGATGGGGTTGAATTGCATGGTGCTCATGGATTTTTGCTTAACCAATTCTATTCGCCCTTGACCAATCATCGGACAGACGAATATGGTGGCAATTTGAATAATCGGATTCGACTACCCATTGAAATCGTGCGAGAAGTGAAAAAGAAGATCGGAACACGACTCCTTCTCTACCGAATAGGATCGGTGGATTTGGAATTGATGGGGACGCAAATCGAAGACTCGCAATTCTTTGGCAAAGCCTTAGCTAACGCTGGGGTTGATATCTTAGATGTATCCGGTGGAACGTGTGGTGCTGCCCCCAAGAAACTGGCGGTTCAGGAGGGCTTCTTTGTTCCCCAAGCAGAGGCGATTAAAGCTCACATAGATATTCCCGTAATTGGTGTTGGTGGAGTTAAAACACCGCAATTTGCCAATGAGGTGATAGTTGATGGACGCGTTGATTTCATCGCCGTTGGAAGGGCACTCCGTGAGGATGCCGATTGGGCAGTTAAAGCCGTGAAATACCTCAAAGCTAATTGATGGAAGCAGAAATGAACCAATTGTTGTAGCTGGACTGAGAAACTGAAAGCGCCATCTACATAGTGTAGTTGGTAAGAATCCCTAAGAAAGGAGAAGGGAAGGTGCGAATCGCACCTCAAGAATACCTTTGCAGTTATTTTTTCTAAGGCTTGCGGATTCGGTAATGAATTACCGCTAGAATAACAGCGACGATCGCTAGAATACCTGTAAAGACGAAAGCAAGTACATAGCTCCCTGTGAAGTCCACAATCAGACCTGCAGCGAGTGCTCCAGTTATTCCGGCAACACCGTACGAGGTGAAGAGAACTCCGTAGTTCGAACCCACGTTCTTCGTCCCATAGTAGTCTGCGGTTGAGGATGGGAAGAGTGCAAAGTTGCCACCGAAACAAAGTCCGACGAGTGATGCTACAGCCATTGTAACGATCCAGCTTGCATTAGTGATACTGAGAAACGCGAACGCAAACATCCCAATAGTCAATAGGGTAAACATGATGACCATAGTATTGACTCGCCCAATGCGATCAGAGACGGCGCCCCACACGATTCGTCCAGCAGCATTGAAAATGGACATAACACCGACGATAATGGCAGCAATAAATGGCCATTCGGGAAGACTCGCGGCCAAGGGATCAATTGCGGCGGCTGCAGATTTCACGTTTCCAAGAGTCATGAGCCCCGCAGTGGCTGCAAAGAGGAACATGAACCAAAGCAACCAGAACACAACAGTAACGATCATTTGGCGAGGAAGATATTCTTGCCCCTTGGCTTCAGCAGTACTCACTGCTGGGACATAGCCAGGTGGTTTCCACCCAAGTGGTGGATTCGTAAGTAGTTGAGAACCCAATACTACCAAGAGGATGTAAAGGATGCCAAGAACTAAGAATGCACCACCTACGAAGGGGAAGATACCCGGTAGAAATAGGAGCCAGGTTTGAACATATCCCATGACAAGGGCACCGGCCCCAAATCCAGCAACAGCCACCCCTGTGATCAACCCTTTTTTGTCAGGGAACCATTTAACAAGGGCTGCAATTGGGCACACATAAGCAAAACCTATCCCAGCCCCAGCAATTATGCCGTAGGTTAGAATCAGCCAAAGAGTACCGATCAGAGGGTTACCTTGACTAACGATATCAACAAGTCCTGCCAACAGATAACCGACACCGAGAAGAACTCCACCAATGGTAGCAACTTTTTGCGGACCGATACGGTCTTGCCACCGTCCCGCAAGGATCATAAAAGCTGCAAAGGAGGCTAGACCGGCAGCGAATGGTAGTTGTGTCCAAAGCGAAGGCCAAACGTATACTCCCCCACGTAGAGCCGTTTGGAATATCGACCACGCATAGATTGAACCTAAACACACTTGGATAATAAGCGCACCTAACACGACGAGATAACGTCGTGAGCTTCCGATTTCAATATCTTCAGACATATTAAATCACACAGGGGAATTATTATAGAGTTACGTGGTGGTAACTCAGCAAAATTCGATGACTCAGATAAGTGTTAGGCACAAGCCATAAAAGACAGATTAAGAAAGTGGCTCAATGCATTCAATGAGTTAAGAGATAGAGTTCGTAGAATTAACGGGAATAATCAGTTGTTTTTCACGGAGTTGAAAGATGCCATTTAACAATTCAACTGGGTTTTCATTCACTGTTTCTAAGTATTTGTTCACAATCTCTGAGAGGTAGATATACTCGCGCTGTCTATTTAGTTCAAGGGCAATAAAATGTAATCTACTTTCTAGATTGGTTAATCGGATATCACCGGTTTTAGTTACAACTTCATGAGGGAAGAGGAGTGAAATGTGGAATATCTCTTCAAGGAGCTCATGAGCTTTCTGGAACCGTCTGGGCTCATGCCCGTGATTCAGCAATTCATTTTGAAAGTCAGTTTCGAATCTTTTTGTGAATAGTTCTAATTTTTGTCGAAGCGTTTCACTGGGAGTGCCGCGGTAGACGATTGCGGTTCGGACATGCTGTCCGTCATTAATCAATACGCGGAATCCCTCATATGTGATTTCGGAGAGTGGAGCGTGGTCTTTTGGTCGTTGTTCTTCATTTACATCGATCGCAAAAGCTTGGATGGCTTGGAGAAAACCACCAATCAATGAGCCATCACGACCTCTCTCGCCCATGGAGTCAAAAATGGCTATGCCTGAGCCTCGGTGGAGAACGAGAAAGCGTGAGATGTTAGTTACATCGTTATAGATTGCCAAAACCTCTTCAAGCTTTTTCTCGTGAGCCTCTCGTTTAGGAAGGACATACCGTTTACGATAGCCTTTGCTATACACAAGCCATATCGCAAGGAGTATAATTAAGAAGATAATTCCGTAGGTGAGCAGTTCGAACTCGGGTCGAAGGCCTGTATTTACTATGACACTGAACTGAACCTCTGATCCGTCAGCCTCGGATGCATTGACATACCCCAGCTTGTAGAACTCGATACTAAAGGTGACTTCCCTCGCTGCATCAAAGGATTCTGGTGAGAAATAGGCTTCATATTCGCCCTCAGTCTTTTGCGTCATTTCGACGTTTAGGGTCTGTCCTTGAGGATTTGTATATATCAAATGAACCTCAGCATCAGTAACTGCTTCTGCGGTATTGGTGTTCTGGATTCTAATGGTGATCAGAAAGGGAAACCATTTAACTTCACTATTCGGTGGAGGATATAATACGGTGATTTGGGCTTGATTCATTATCGTGACTATTCCAGAAGTCAAACCAGCTTCAGTGCCTGATGAATAGCTCACAATGGCAGTAGTGTCCTCACCTGCAAATTCTTCACATTGTAAAGGAACTTGCCACACACCACTTGTAACTGTATTAGTTACTGGGTTAAATGTTGGAGTATCATCATGGTTACAAACAGTTCCATTTGGAAGGATTATCGAAATGGATCCCTGATTTCCGGTTGATGAGATTGATCCTAGGATTCCGATAACGCGGAAATACTCTCCGGAGAGAAGATAGCCACTGGAAGTTACATTTTCCCAGGGTCCAGTTGATGAGGAGCTTTTTTGGAAATACACTCCAGCTACGTAATTCATGCTTCTTGCAGAGATTGTGAAACGATCACCTGCTGAGGCAATATTTTCATCTAAAAGAAAGAAGCTTAACGACTCATTATATGAAAAATCATTTACTGTGAAGCCGGCTGTATCATAAACGCGTATCTGCTGCCATCCTACTGGTAAGAAAAGACCAAACTGGTAGCCAGTGGTTCCGGGGGGAGGATGTCCACTAGGAATTGTGTAATTTAGAGTCCACAAAGGGTCTGAGTTAACATCGACTGTATAGCTAGTTTGGGCTTCGTATGGGCTCTCAGTTTTCATCTTCATGGTATAATCGAAATCAAATGAAATTACATATGGCGAGTCAAAAGTGAAGAGCAGTGTTATATTCCAGGTATCAAAGATATCCACTTTTTCTTCTAGTGCTGGATCGGCAAAAATATCCACTTCCCCATAATTGGTAGAAATGTCTCTCACCGCAGTTCCGTTTAGGGTAAGCTCAACCTCACTGGGTTCAGCATTCGACCCAATCTGGAAATTAAAATTATCGAAATATATGTGCCCATCAACATCAAGATTAGTGGCTATCTGTTTGTAGACATCAATTTTGAGTAGTAATGATCCATTGACGGGTATTGACGCAACGTTTATTGTAGTCCAGCTAGTAGGGTGAAAATTAAGCGTTGAGGTGATCCAGTTCGCAGATGTTGAACCAACACTAGTCTCGATACTCACATCAATAACAAGCCAACTTGCAGTTGTTATATCAGGAGAAAAACGCACATCAAAATAGAGATTGAGTGAATCTGGTAATAATGACGAGGTGTAGGTGAAGTTATTCTCTATCCAAGCGTGTCTTCCGAAGTTTACTTTGTCATACGCTAATTCAATATCCAAACAGGAGCCTGGATTTCCTCCCGTAGTATTGCTTACTGATTTTACAAGAGGCGGAAACGTACCACCAGCATCAGCCAGTGTCCAATTGTTACCTGGTTCTACATATTGTTCGAAATCTCCGTTGGGAACCGGATTCATCGTTCTCCTAACATTCTGAATATCAGCATGTAAATGATAACCTCGATATGAAGTTGGATACCAGTCAGAAAGATAAGAGAAGGTTGTATCATTTTTGGCATTAAAGAATTGCGTGCTTTGATTTTGACAAAATTCATAGACTGTGAGATTTGAACCTGCCCCCGATAGTTGAATGGGAGTATCAGGAGATGGGATTTGGGCAGAACCAATTGGCAATGGGAGAGTAATGATTAACAGAGCTAGAAGGAATAACAGAAGGACTGGAAGGATTAGTTTTGGTTTCAATGCTCACCCTCGATTTAAGGAAATCCCGCGCCTTTTAGAATTCGATTGCCCCTATAAATTGCTTTGGACTCATTACTTG